>JAISAS010000002.1 GCA_031266535.1 Endomicrobium sp.
ACTAAATACAATAAAAGAATTATTTAAAGGTAATAAACAATTATTTGAAGGACTATATATATATGACAAATGGGATTGGTCTAAAACTTATCCTATCATTCATTTGGATTTTAGTGTGACGGATTATTCTACGCCAAAGGAATTAAAATCTTCTCTTAATAAATTTATTGAACTAACAGCGCGAAATAATGGAGTAATGATAGATGAAGGACTTTTATTGCCAATGAAATTTGCTGATTTGATAAAAAAATTACGTGAAAAAACTGGTAATCAAGTAGTGATTTTAGTGGATAATTATGATAAGCCGTTATTGGATAATTTTAATAATGAGAATATATATTTAGAGATAAAGAAGATATTGCATAATTTCTATCAAGTTGTGAAAGCCGAAAACATCAATGAAAAATTTGTGTTTCTAACTGGAGTATCTAGATTTACAGATCTTTCAATTTTTTCAGGATTAAATAACTTAAATGACATAAGTATGAATTATAAATATTTAACAATATGTGGATATACACAAGAAGAACTAGAAAATAATTTTTTGGAGTATATAGAATATATTTGTAAAAGTTTAGAAACAAGTTATGATAAGGTATTAGATACAATGAGAATGTGGTATGGTGGGTATTCTTGGGATGGAAGGACATTTGTATATAACCCTTTTTCAATATTATTATTTCTTGATAAAAAAGAATTTCAAGAATACTGGGTTAAAACAGAAATTTCTACGTTCTTGATGGAACAAATAAAGAAAAAAAATAATTTAACTTATTTTATAAAAAGTCAAAAAATAACAGGTAACTTTCTTAGGGTAAACGTGAATAATAATATAGAAATAATGACTTTACTGTTTCAAATAGGATATTTAACAATAAAGAAAAAAAAGATGGAGAAAGATGGTAGTGTGCAATATAATCTAGATTTTCCTAATATGGAAGTGAAAGTAGCTCTCTTAGGTAATTTAATGAAAGAATATTCATTTAGAGAATTGATAGAAATATATGAGATAAATAAGAAAATAATAAAAGCTTTAAAAGAAAGAAACTCAAATTCTTTACAAAAGAGTTTAGTAGAATTATTTGCGAATACTTTTTATGATTTAATCGTAAAAAAAAGATTGTACTATCATTTTTTGTTTTTGTTTGCCCTAAGATTAGGTGGATTTGAAGTAGAAGGGGAAGATATATATATAGATAATGAAAGGATAAGTATGTTATTAAAAAAAGGTAGTGATATAATAATTATAGAGATAAAATCCGGTAAAGAGAAACCAGCTAATAAGATGGCTAAAGAAGCGATGAAACAGATAAAAAATAAAAAATATTTTGAAAAATATATTTTAGATAACAATGTAACTTTATTGGCTGTGGCTTTTGGGAATAAAAGGGAGGTTTCTTGTCATTTTCAGACTATATCTTAAAAAGGGAAAAATGAAAAAATTAATTTTGTTGACTTTGTTTTTAATGTGTTTATTTGTTTCAGGTTGTTTCCAACATAGAAGAAATGGAAATGAAAGGGAATTGTTGTGTTATACGGTTTCAACAAATAAAGATGGAGTAGTCAATTGGATAGATAAAAATTGTTGTGATAAAAATTGTAAATCTACAGGAAAATGTTCAAACTGTACTTGCTTTCGTAATGAATTTAATGAATGTAGTATGGTGTGTATTATTTAATTAATTTTATTAAAATAATTAAAGTACCATTTGATATTTTTTTTAAATGTTTTTAAAATAACTATAAATGATAAAAATTAATAAAGTAAGAATGTACAAAATCTTGAGTTTATAAGAGGGGAATTATTTAAAATGAAAAAATTAATCTTATTTCTACTTTTTTGTTTTTATTTTTTAGGAGGTACTTTTACCAATGTATATGCTTATATAAATAAATATATAAATGAGGCATATAAGTTTACAAATCCGGAAGCAGTGGAAGTGTATTCTCTTTCTATAAAGAATATAAAAAGGCCATATATTGAAATAGCTGAAATTATGTCAATTTCAACAAAAGATGTAAGCGAATTAAAAAAAATTGCTGCAAAATTAGGTGCAGATGCTATTTTTATAGTTGATCGTTCATCTTATAGAGCAGTAGCAATAAAATATATAGATAATATATATAGAACAGCATTAAAAAATTGTAAATAAGAAAAATAATTTGGATTTTTATTTCGTATATTTTGTGATCATTAAAAATGAAGAGTGATGATATATTGGTAAGGTATGCTACAAGAACATTTTTTGGTACAATCTTATCTAGAATTGTTGGGTATATGCGTGATGTGCTTGTTTCTAGCTTATTTGGTACAGGCATGTTGTCTGATGCTTTTTATGTGGCTTTTAGAATTCCAAATCTTTTGAGACGTATATTTGGAGAGGGTGCATTTTCGTCAGCTTTTGTACCGATATTTAATGAATATTTGCATAGAAAGAGTAAAGAAGAAACACAAGAATTTTTGAATATAGTGTTTGCAGTTTTGTTATTGACTCTTGTAACAATATCTATTTTAGGAATGTTTTATTCATCATTTTTGGCAAAAATAGTTGCAGGTGGATTCTCAAATGAACCTGAAAAGATACAACTTGTTATAAATCTCACAAGAATGATGTTTCCTTTTGTTACTTTTATTTGTCTTACTGTTTTTTTACTTGCGATATTAAATGCTTTAAATTCATTTTTTATTCCATCGCTTACACCGGCTATTATAAGTTCTTCTGAAATTATTTATATACTTGCAGTTGCGCCATTGTTTGCTCCTAATAAGCAAATTAAGGGACTTGTTGTTAGTATTGTTATAGGAGGAATGTTATGTTTTTTTGTACAATATCCTAAACTTAAAAGTTTGGGATGGCGATTGAATTTTAAACTAAATTTAAAACATCCAGCTGTAGTAAAAATATTATTTCTTATGATACCATCAATCATAGGTTTATCTGCAGATCAAGTAAATGCTTTAGTTGATAGTAGGTATGCATCTTCACTTGGACAAGGCGCAGTATCAGCTATTTATTATGCTAATAGATTAATGCAAATGCCATTAGGAGTTTTTGGTTTTGCTATTGCAACAGCTTTATTGCCAATTTTGTCGAAGGCCTATATTCAAAGAGATATAGTAGCATTTAAAAAATCTTTCAATTATTCAATAAGATTATCAAATTTTGTTCTTATTCCTGCATCAATAGGTTTCATGTTTATAGGTCTTCCAATTGTAAAGTTTTTGTTTGAATATGGGAAATTTAATGCTTCTAGTTCTATTATGACGAATAACGCATTGTTTTATTATTCTTTAGGTTTACCAGCATATGCTTTGGTGAGAATTTTTGCAAACGCATTTTATTCATTTCAAGATACAAAGACTCCAGTTAAAGTAGCTGTAGAAGCTATTGGTTTGCATGTTATTCTTGGTATAATATTAATGCATTCACTAGGTTTAGGAGGTTTAGCGCTTGCGACGACTATTTCTTCTTATATTAATTTCATTTTACTTGCAGTTTATTTAAAAAAATATGTAGGAAAATTTGAGTTGAAACAGATAGTATTTTCATTCTTAAAATCTTTATTTGCTTCGTTTATATCAGGTATAGTAGCTTTGTATGTGTGCAGGTTTTCAGATAAACTATTTATTGCTGTTCCTTGTGCAATAATTTCAAGTTTAATAGTATTTATCACAGTTTCATATATTTTTAAATCTGAGGAATTAATGGTAATTCATAAAATGCTTAAAAAAAATCTTGATAGAATTTTTTAATTATAATAAAAATTGTATAGAAATAAAATACATCAAAAAGATGGAGCCAGTGAGAATTGAACTCACATCTTATCGTTGCGAACGATATATTTTTCCATTTAACTATGGCCCCGCTGTATATATTTCTACACGTGCTATATATATTAAAATAAATATAAATTTTAAGATCAAGGCATAAATTGCCAAACGAACAAAGAAATATAATAAAAATCTTGCAATGGAAATGTGACTTGATATTTAAAGCAATTTAAAGTTAATAAATTATATATTATATTTAATAATTGTTTTCAAAACATTCGTATTGAAGTGTTTTTGTTGTTATATCAGTGATATCTGAAGGGCCAAAGTACTGTATGGGGCCTGGAGAAATGTAATTTTCGCCAATAGCCCATTTGTTTCTATTTTTTATAAATTTCTTGAACACATTGCCATTTAGATTAACTAAAGTTTTTTGTATAACTGGTTTGTTTTTGTTGTTTCTTTTTTCCATACTCATCATTGCTGTAAGAGGAATTCCTCCACATTTCCATTGTTTTGGGGGCCTAGTAAGGTTTTTTACATATGATAAATAACCAGTAAGTTTATTGAGTACAAGTGTAGTTGCACTATAACCTAGTGCATATGTATAATTTGCATCAAAATTTGAAGGTGCACCACAACGACCTTCGTATCCAAAGAAATGTGAAATGGGTGAGAACTTACCTTTATATTTATTTTTCTTTTTAAGATAGAAAAGTTTTCTATATACCATTTCTATTAAAAGTTTTTCCGTTTCAATTTGCGATACATTTATATTGCCATGTGGATCTCTATCTGAGATAAGTTGTGATGCTATATTTAATGGAAGAGATATCATTAAGTCAGAAAGTTTATTCGGAATTTTGTTGTATATAAAATTTTTTTTCTCTTCTAATGAATAAAATTTTGAGATAATATTAGAATTTTTGTGTAAAACATCATTAAGAGCTGAAGTAAGTTTTTTTATTTCAGGTATAAATTCTATAAGTCCTTCTGGTACGAGTACAACTCCAAAATCTTTACCTGCTTCTGAACGTTTAACTATAATGTCAGTTATATTTTCAATAATTTTAAAAAGTGTCATATTTTTTGCTAGAACCTCTTCACCTATTAAGACAATATTTGGTTGTGTTTTAAAACCAACTTCAAGTGCAACATGAGAAGCACTTCTTCCCATAAGACGTATAAAGTGCCAATGTTTTTGTGAAGAATTTACGTCTTTGCAAATATTTCCTACGAGTTCTGAATAAATTTTGGTTGCAGTATCAAATCCAAATGAAGTTTCAATATATTTGTTTTTTAAATCACCATCAATGGTTTTAGGAATACCTACAATGCATTTATTTAATTTTTCTTTTATAACGTATTCAGCTATCATAGCTGCATTTGTGTTAGAATCATCTCCACCAACAATTACTAACGCATCTATTTTATTTTTTAAAAAATTTTTTTTTATTAAACCAAATTGTTCATATGTTTCAATTTTTGCTCTACCAGATTGTATAAGATCGAAGCCACCTGTATTCCTATATTTTTTAAGAACATTTTTGGAAATTATCTTAAATTTATTTTCTAAAATTCCAGTTGGTCCACCAAGATATCCTATCAAAATATTCTTCTTATTTACTTTTTTTAATCCATCGAAAATTCCTGCTATGACATTGTGTCCACCTGGAGCCTGTCCACCTGAGAAAACTACAGCAACTTTTATAGCTTTTTTCGCAATAGTAGCATTTGCTTTTTTTTTAAATGTAACTTCTGGAAGTCCATATGTATTTTCAAAAATCTTTTTCAATTTGGATTGATGTGACTTAGATTTTGTAGATTTGCCTTTTACAATTTTAGTAAATATAATTCCATTCATAAATACATTAGGTAAAGTTGGACTAAATTTCCATCTTTTGATTTGAAGTTTTGAAATATTTGTTGTGTTACGTATCATTTTTAATTTTTTCATTTCTATATTTTTACCTTTGAAATAATATCTTCTGTTGTAATTTGAGTTATATTATTTTTCTTTATTATTATATGTTTTTTTAAAGGCATAGGGCCTGTTTGTAGCGGATCTGTGCGTCCGAATATACCTATACACTTTGTTCCTACAGCAGCAGCTAAATGCATGGAACCTGAATCTATGCCTATAAACAAAGAAGAAACTTTAAATAAAGCTGCGCTATCTAAAATATTTTTTTTTGAAATAAATAATTTAGGCTTTATTTTACATTTTTCAGCAGTTTTTTTTAAAGATTTTTTTTCTAATTCAGTACCTGAAAGAATACAATTAAGTCCTTTTTTTAATAATACATTTATAACATCTATCCATCTATTTTCTTTTAAACATTTATCTTGCCTCTGATTACTTGCGTTCATTGAAATTACTATCGTTTTTAAAATATTGAGATTATTTTTTTTAAACCATTCTTTAACATTGTCTAAATTTTTTTGTGGTACGTTTAATATGTTTGTGTAATCTGTATGTATGGTTTTTAATCCTATTTCAAATCCAAGTTTTCTGTTGTTAGACAACGAAGGGACGCCTGATCTCCGTACTTTTCTTGTGAGCAAAAAATTTAAAGATGATGTTTCAAAACCTATTTTTTCTCTTATTTTTAACAGACATGATGTAATTAAAGATTTTGGAGACTCAGAAAAAAAAATTGCTTTATCAAATATTTTTTTTCTGATTTTTTTTATAAATTTTATCTCTTTGGGTACTATTTCATCAACAAGTCCTGAAGATGTTAAAATTGGAGATAAATCTTGTTTAATAATAGAGTACGTCTCAACATTCAATTCTCTTTTTACAGAGTCCAAAACTGGTAAGGAGAATATTAAATCTCCTAATTGATTCATGTGAAAAAAAATTATCTTATTTGTTTTATGTTTACTAATTAACATCTTGCAATTTAATTTTTCATCCTTATTATTTCTTTTGATTATAGTATAAAAAAATATTTTATTTCAATAAAATATTCAAAAATTTAAATATCATTATTATTATAATTCTATGTTATGTATTGTTATAATATCCAAGTTTTTTGGTGTACACTAATTAATAAATGATATTTTATTGTTTTTACGTAAAATCATTAAAAAATTTTTGTGTACAAATGTACAAATTAAATATTAGTCATAATTTACACCATGTAATATAACATTCATCATATGTTATATTATCATAAATATAAATAATAAATAATTATTTTATACTACTATGTACTACCTGTTTGTGTGTATTACTTTATTTATATGTGTGATACTAGAATATTAACACAAAATTTAATTTATGTTTGCTTTGTATATGTTTAAATAAATTTTTGGTTTAGAGAACAAAAAACAATATTATAATTGAATTTGTGTATAATAAGCTTGTGCACAGTACAAATAATATGTATGCTACAATATGCTACAATTCTAAAATTATGTAAAAACTTTTTAGATTTTAATGATTTTATTTTTTGCTAACTTAAGAAGGAATATGTAAAAGTAAAATAATATGTTAGAATTCAATGTATGTAAATGTATAAATATTGTAAAAACATATGTAATTGCGCGTATTATAAGTTAATAGGGTTTTTATAAACAGAATGAATAGACCGCAACCTGTAGAAAAAATGATTGAAATAATAAAAAGATTACCTGGTGTAGGACCAAAAATGGCAGAAAGATTGAGTTATCATATATTAAAAATGTCTCAATCAGAAGCTGATAAGCTCATACATGCTATACAAGTAGCGAAAAAGGTTATGAAATATTGTAGTAATTGTTATAATTTTAGCGAACAAGATCCTTGCAAAATATGTTCTGATATGACAAGAGATCATCGTACTTTATGTGTTGTTGAGACTCCTCAAGATTTGATTGCTGTAAGTAAGGTGAAAGAGTATCATGGACTTTATTTTGTTTTGGGAAATGCTTTGTCTCCACTTGATGCTATAGGTCCTGAAGATATACGAATTAATGAATTGATAAAGAGATTAGAAAATGCTAGTATCAGCGAAGTTATAATTGCTACTGATACGGATTCTAAAGGTGAAATGACTGCAGTTTATATTGCAAAAGTTGTTAAAACGTTGAATATTAAAGTTACTAGATTGGGTTATGGGTTGCCAGTTGGTGGTGATATTGAATATGCTGATGAAGTTACAATTTCACGTGCTATTGTAGGACGTCAGGAAATGTAAAAATAATTTTATGAGGTGATATAATGTCAAAAAAAATGATTGAAGTTCGTTGGCATGGACGTGGAGGACAAGGTGCAAAAACTGCTGCACTTTTGTTTGCTGAGACACTTTTGGCGACAGGTAAATATATTCAGGCATTTCCAGAATATGGTCCAGAAAGGATGGGAGCTCCTGTACAGTCTTTTAATAGAATAAGTGATGAAATAATCACAATTCATTCTGGAATTACAAACCCTAATTATGTAGTTATTTTAGATTCATCTCTCATGAATTCAGTTAATGTAACATATGGTGTTGATAATAACGGTAAGATTATAGTGAATACTTCTCTTAATTCTCAAGATATTGTAAAAAAACTTGGTGTTTTGACAAACCAAGTTTGTGTCATAAATGCTAGCAAGATAGCTCTAGAAACAATAGGAAAAGATATTCCGAATACTCCTATGCTTGGTGCTTTGGTTAAAGTTATAGGAGCTTTAAATATTGATGATGTATTAGAGAATATAAGAGTTAAACTTATGACAAAATTTAGACATAAACCAGAAGTAATCGAAGGAAATTTAACTTCAATAAAACGTGCTTTTGATGAAGTATGCTAAATTAATATTTAGTTAAGTTTAGTTAAACTGTGATTGATCGTCATAATTATACAGTGTTTTGGATTTTATGCTGTTTGTAGTTTTATTGGAGGAGGAATAAAGTGAAAAAAAAAGAAGTAAAAGGATTTAATGTACATGATAATGAGAAAAAACTATCAGTTTCTGAACTTCCTGTAGGAGATATAGTTGAAGCTGGGACTGCAGTTGATTTTTATACAGGAAGTTGGCGTTTACAAAGACCTGTATGGAATAAGGAAAAATGTATTAATTGTTTAATATGTTGGATTTCATGTCCGGATTCTTGTATAAAAATTCTTCCTGATAAACAAAAAACAAGTATTGTTGCTGGTATAGATTATGATCATTGTAAAGGTTGTGGAATTTGTGCCAAGGAATGTCCATCTAAAATTAAAGCAATTACTATGGAACATGAAAAGAAATAAACATAATGGCAAAAAGAGGTTTAATTAAATGATAAAAACTGTGTGTTCAAGAGGAAAAATTGTTGCAAAAACTGGCAATGAAGTTATGGCTGAAGCAATGCGACAGATAGAACCTGATGTAGTTGCAGCATATCCTATAACTCCAGCTACGGAAATAGTACAAATTTTTTCACAGTTTGTTGCAGACGGAATTATAAAAAGTGAATTTGTAGCTGTAGAGAGCGAACATTCAGCAATGTCAACCACCATAGCTGCATCAGCTGCTGGAGCAAGAGCTATGACAGCTACATCTTCTCAGGGGTTATCTCTTATGTGGGAGATGCTTTATATAGCTTCTGGATTAAGACTCCCCGTAGTAATGGCTGAAGTAAATAGAGCACTTTCTGCTCCTATTAATATTCATGGAGATCAATCTGATACTATGGGAGCAAGAGATTCTGGTTGGATTCAAATATATTCTGAAAATTCGCAAGAAGCTTATGATAACATGATTCAATCTATAAGAATAGCGGAAAAAGCGAAGCTTCCAGCTTTTGTAACTACAGATGGATTTATTATTTCTCATTGTATGGAAGTTGTAGAAGTTTATCCAGATGTGGATGTAAAAGCATTTATTGGTGAATATAAGCCGGATAGATATTTATTAGATGTAAAAAATCCTTATACTTTAGGATCGATTGATTTGCAGGATTATTATTTTGAACACAGATATCAATTAGCTAAAGCAATGACAGATGCAAAAGATATAATTTTAGATGTAGCAGATGATTTTAAAGAGACTTTTGGACGTGAATATGGATTGTATGAAAAATATATGATTGATGATGCAGAAATTGCAATAGTAGTTATTGGATCTGTTGCTGGAACTTCAAAAGTTGTAGTAAAAGAATTAAGAAAAAGGGGTATTAAAGCAGGACTTTTAAAAATAAGAGTTTATAGGCCTTTTCCTTCATATCAGATAGCTAAAGATCTAAAACGAATTAAAGCTGTTGCAATTCTTGATAAGGCAGATTCTTGTTCTGGTGCTTTTGGTCCTATCTATTCAGATGTTGCTGCATCTTTGTGTTCTATTGGGATGGTATCATCGTGTCCTAAGATTGTAAATTATGTTTATGGACTTGGTGGAAGAGAAATTAATACTGATCATATTTTTAGTATTTATGAAAAATTAAAAAAAATTGTTCTAGGTGTGGAAAATTTTTCAAATAAAATTGAATATATAAATGTGAGGATAAAATAGAAATAATAAAGTTTTTAGGAGACATATAGAATGATAAATCTAAGGGAATTAAGTAAGAATCCAGAGAGAATAACATCTGGGCATCGTCTTTGTGCTGGTTGTGGAGCCGGAATAGTTGCAAGGCAAGTTTTAATAGCTACTGGATGTATCCCAGTTGTTGTTACAAGTGCAACTGGTTGTTTAGAAGTTTCTACTACTATATTTCCTTATACTGCATGGAAAACTTCATTCTTTCATAGTGCGTTTGAAAATTCTGCAGCAACATGTAGTGGTATTGAGGTGGCATATAAAAGTTTAAAAGCGCAAAAAAAAATAAAAGAAGATATTAGATTTATAGCCTTTGGTGGTGATGGAGGTACGTATGATATAGGTTTTCAATCTTTATCTGGTGCAATGGAAAGAGGTCACAGAATGCTTTATGTGTGTTATAATAATGAAGCGTATATGAATACTGGAATTCAGAGATCTGGTGCGACTCCTAAGGGGGCTCATACTACAACTGCACCAGCGGGTAGAGTTAAACAAGGTAAGGATCAATATAGAAAGGATTTAACGCAGATTATGGTTGCTCATAATATTCCTTACGTTGCTCAAAGTTATATTGGAAATTGGAATGATTTAATGCAAAAAGTGCAAAAAGCTTTGGCAATTGATGGTCCATCATTCATAAATGTACTTACACCGTGTAGATTAGGATGGAATTATAAAGTTGAAGATACAATGGAACTTGCGAGGCTTGCGGTTGAAACTTGTATTTGGCCATCTTATGAAGTTGAAAATGGAGTTTACAAAATAAATGTTGAACCTAAGGAAAAGAAACCAGTAGTAGAATTTTTAAAAATGCAAGGACGATTTAGACATCTTTTCAAACCTGAAAATACTTATATTATTGAAGAGATACAAAAAAATGTTGACGAAAGATGGAAAATTTTACAATTTAGAGCAAAAATTGATTATGGAGCATAAGTATAATTTTCGGTAAATAAATAGTTAAATTTATTTTTTATTCCGACGTAGCTCAATGGTAGAGCAATCGGCTGTTAACCGATTGGTTGTTGGTTCGAATCCAGCCGTCGGAGTGTTTCATAGAAAAAATTAAATGTAAATATAATAGCTTATTGTAGCTGAGGAGTGAATAAATTATGATATTAAAAAAAAAAGAAATAGTTGAAAAATTTAAAATGCATGTGGCAGATACAGGATCTACGGAAGTTCAAGTTGCTCTTCTTACATCAAAGATTAGATATCTTTCTGAGCATTTTCAGAAAGCTCCAAAAGATTTTGCTTCAAAGGTGGGATTTCTTAAAATGATAGGACAAAGAAGAAGATTATTGAACTATATTAAAAAGCACAATGAAGATGGTTATTCCTTATTAATTAAAAAGTTGGATATTAGAAAATAGGTGTTATTAATAAAAAAAGCTTAACCAATGTATTTATGTGAACATTTTTATTTTAAATACTTAACTTTTTTATGTTAGGTATTTTTGTTAAATGAGGTTAAAATGGAATATTTTATAAAAGAAATTGAAATTGTAGGGAAAAAATTTATTGTTGAATCTGGAAAGCTTGCGAGGCAATCAAATGGTTCGTGTATGATAAGAGTTGGTGGTACAGTAGTTTTAGTTACCGTAGTTGCTGCGAAGGAAGCTAAATTTGGTGTAAACTTTGTACCTTTGACAGTAAATTATAGAGAAAGAACTTATGCTTCTGGAAAAATACCAGGTGGATTTTTTAAAAGAGAAGCTAAACCTAAAGATGGTGAGATACTAATAAGCAGATTGATAGATAGAAGTATAAGGCCGTTGTTTCCAAAATATTGGAAAAATGATACTCAAATATCTGTTATTGTTCTTTCACACGATGGGCAAAATGATTCTGCAACAGCTGCTATTTTGGGTGCGTCTATTGCTTTGTATACATCTGATTTGCCATTTACGACTCCTGTAGCTTCAGTAAGAATAGGTAAAATAAATGGACATTTTGTTGTAAATCCGTTGATAAATGATCAAAAATTTAGTAGCTTAAATTTGATTTTAAGTGGTGCCGAAGAAGCTTTGACAATGGTTGAGGCAGATGCTCAAGAGATTTCAGAAGAAGAAATGTTACAAGCTTTAAATCTTGGAAAAGATATAATAAAAGAAATTTGTTTATTTCAAAACTTGCTTCCTACAAAGGCAAAATTTCAAATTGTAGAACCTCAGTGTAATATGCTGTTAAAAGCTGATATTGAGGTTGAAGCAATCCCAAAAGCTAAAGAAGCTATTATGATCGAAGAAAAAACAAAAAGAGAATCTTTTTGGAATTTATTTAAGAAAGATATATTGTTGAGGTTTATCGAAAAATATCCTAAAGAATTGCCAGAAACTATAGAAACAATTTTGGAAGATATTTTTTTCAAAAAAGCAAGAGAACTTATATTAACAAGAAAAATCCGTACAGACGGACGTAATTTAGAAGAAATAAGATCAATAACTTGTGAAACAAATATGCTCCCAAGAGTTCATGGCTCAGGATTATTTACAAGAGGGCAAACACAGGCTTTAGTTACTGTAACTCTTGGAACTCCAAATGATATGCAAGTTGTAGATGAACTTCAAGGTGAATACAAAGAACGATTTATATTTCATTATAATTTCCCTGGATTTGCAACTGGAGAACCCAAAGGAGAAAGGTCTGTAAGTAGAA
Organism: Endomicrobium sp.; assembly: GCA_031266535.1. Taxonomy (GTDB): domain Bacteria; phylum Elusimicrobiota; class Endomicrobiia; order Endomicrobiales; family Endomicrobiaceae; genus Endomicrobiellum. The sequence goes on from JAISAS010000002.1 coordinate 12,927, forward strand.
GGGAAGTTGGACACGGATATTTAGCTAAAAGAGCTCTAAAGGCAATTTTACCAAATGAAGAAGATTTTGGTTATACTATAAGAATGGTATCTGATATATTAGAGTCTAATGGTTCTTCGTCAATGGCTTCAGTTTGTGGTGGTTCGCTTGCTTTATTTAATGCTGGAGTACCTGTAAAAACAAGTTGTGCTGGAGTTGCTATGGGACTTGTTAAAGAAGGGAATGATTATGTCATTTTAACAGATATTATGGGTATGGAAGATCATATTGGAGATATGGATTTTAAAATAGCAGGAACGAGAAAGGGTATTACAGCGCTTCAGATGGATATAAAAATTTCAGGGCTTACAACTGAAATTATGGCTCAAGCCTTAGATCAAGCAAAACGTGGAAGATTTTTTATATTAGATAAAATGGATATTGAAATTCCATTTCCAAATAATAATCTCTCAAATTTTGCACCTCGTATTGCGATTCTGACAATTCCTCAAAATAAAATAGGTGAACTCATAGGTCCTGGTGGAAAAAATATAAGAAAAATTCAAGAAGAAAATGATGTTAAAGTAGATATTAATGAAAATGGTAAAGTATTTATTTCTGGAATTAAGTCAGCCGGAGTTGATTCAGCGAAGGAGTATATAAAATCTTTAGTTAATGATATTGAAATTGGAAAAATTTATAAAAGTAAGATCATAAAAATAGTAGCATTTGGAGCTTTTGCTGAAATTTTCCCTGGAAAAGAAGGTTTAATTCATATTTCACAGCTTTCAAATCAGCGTGTTAAAAAAATTGAAGATTTGTTAAAAGAAGGAGATGAAGTTAAAGTTAAAGTAATTGAGATTGATAAACAAGGAAAGATAAGTCTAAGTGTAAAAGCAGCTAATTAATAAAATATGACTAATAATATTAAAGAAAAAGTAAAATCTATCTATGATGTAATGAAAGAAGAAAATGTTTTAGAGCTTGATGTAAAGTCAAAAGATTATGGTATTTATATAAGACGTAAAAATAATAATGATAAGGAATTCAAAAAGCAAAAAATAAATTTTGAAGATGATCGTGAGGATGATCGTGAAGAATCAGTAGTTTTGGGGACAACAATAAAATCACCATTAACTGGTATATTTTATAGAGCTCCGTCACCTTCTTCAAAAGTATATGTGAATGAAGGAGATATTGTAGAAATTGGAAATACGGTGTGTTTAATTGAAGCAATGAAGGTTATGAATGAAATAAAGGCTACTTTTAAAGCAAAAATTTTAAAAATATTGATTGAAAATGGTAGTTCTGTGAATTCTGGACAAAGTCTATTCGAAGTTGAGAAAATATAAGAGTAAATATACATGTAATTTATAGCGTTATAGTAAATAATATTTTGTTTCATATTGGTGTGTATGTAGGTAATAAATTCGTTTTCTGTACTTTTCTAAAAAATAAAATAGTAATAAAAATGAATTTGATATAAATTTATAAAGCTTCTTTTAAAATAAATTATAGAGTGTTTTTTCTTGTAAGAGGGCTGATTTCTATGCCACAAAATAGTGGAGAAGATAAAAATAGATTAGAAATAAATAGAGGAGCTGCGTCTGTATTTTTCATATTAGCAACATTTTTTAGTGCTTATGTATTTATTAATCCAGCTAAATCAGGTCTGATTGGAAAAGTATTTTTTACTATAATTTTTAATATATTTGGAACGGCATCTTATATTTTACCCCTGATATTTTTGCAATATTTTATGATAAATATTAAATGGTCCGTAAAATTGAATGTAAAACTTACATTTGTATGGTCTCTTATATGTCTTATTTCATTATCAATATTATTTGAAGCAATAAAACTTACATTTAAATTTACAATTTACGGAGGTTGGATAGGTCATAATTTATATCCATTTTTCAAAGAATTTTTTGAAACGTGGATTAGTCTTATTATTTTGATTATAGTTTTTTTATTTTCTGTAGCGAAATTTTTAAAAATTCCAATAGTTTTATATTTTCTAAGAAACATGAAAAAATTAGTTAATAAAAAACAATCGCAATATGAAATGCAACAAGAGTTTATTCCTAAAATTCATAAATTAGAACATATGAATTCAAACGTCACGCAAAAGCAAGAAAATAATATTGAACATTTAGTTGAACAAGAAAAAATAAATAGTAAAATTTTTAGTTATAAGCTTCCTATTAGTGATTTACTCAAACCTGAGTTTACTTCTATTTTTAAAGTAAGTAAAGAAGAGCTTTTAAGAATGGCATCACTTTTAAGGAGTACCCTTGCAGATTTTGATATCAATGCAGAGGTTAGAGATATTATTCCTGGTCCAGTAGTAACTAGGTATGATTTAGTTTTAGCTCCAGGTGTGAGAATACAAGCTGTATCAAGCATTGCTGATAATATTTCTCTTACTATGCGTACTGCATCCATAAGAATTGTTCCTATTCCAGAAAAATCAGCTGTTGGAATAGAGGTACCAAATTCTTTAAGTGTTGTGGTTGGCTTAAAAGAAATTTTAGAAAGTAATGCTTTTAAAAATTCGAAATCTTTGCTTACTTTGGCTTTAGGTAAGACAACTGATGGAACTGGTTATGTAACAGATTTGATTTCAATGCCACATCTTTTGATTGCAGGATCAACAGGTTCAGGAAAAAGTGTAGGCATTCATACTATAATACTTTCTATTCTGTATAAAGCGCGGCCTGATGAAGTAAAATTTATGTTGATTGATCCGAAACATGTTGAAATGTCTGTATACAAGGATATTCCACACATTTACAATCCATGTTCTCTAGCTTCTGATGCAAATATTATAACTGATCCAAGAGAAGCTGCAGTGGCTTTGAAAAAACTTGTGAATGTTATGGACACAAGATATTTAAAATTTGCAAAAAAGATGGTAAGGAATATTGAAGATTATAATAAAAAAGTAACTAATGGTGAAAAAGAATTTTATATTGTTGTCATAATAGATGAATTTGCAGATTTAATGCTTGTTGTACAAAAAGAAATAGAAAGCTCTATACAACGTTTAGCTCAGATGGCGAGAGCTGTTGGTATACATTTAATTCTTGCAACTCAAAGGCCGTCAGTTAATGTTATAACTGGTATTATTAAGGCAAATTTTCCAGCTAAAATTTCATTTCAAACAAGTTCAAAAGTCGATTCGCGAGTTATTTTAGATTTACTTGGAGCAGAATGTTTAATGGGAAAAGGAGATATGTTATTTATGCTTCCTGGAGAATCAAGGCCTATTAGATTACAGGGCGCTTACGTCTCACCTAAAGAAGCTGAAAGAATTGTATCATTTATAAAGAATCAAGCTTTTCCGAAAATATACGAACCTACAATGATTGAAGTTATGAACAAAAATGATTTTAACAATGTATGTGAAGAGAAAAAAATGAAAGATTTAATTCCAGCTCTAAATCTTATAAACGAACGTAAACGTATATCTCAAGATTTACTTAAGGCAAATTTTGGGAGTTCTGCAAGAGCTACTAATATATTAAGTATTCTTGAAACTAAAGGATTTATAGCTAAGCCTAGGGGTACAAACAGATGGTGTATAGATTATAAGAAAATTGCAGAATATTTAGTGGATAATATGGAAAGTAAACATTGAAAATTCTAAATTTTATAAAAATAGTTTTGTTCCAACTGATTATGTACGGTTTTTTTATGTAAACAACATATTATTAATAAATTTATTTCTATTAGGGAGAAATTAATGAATATACCGAATAAGCTTACTGTGGCTAGAATATGCATAGTTCCTTGCTTTATTTTTTTTATGGAAATGGAAGGTATTTTTAATAATATTCTAGCGCTGATTATATTTTGTTTAGCGGCGATTACAGATTTTTTTGATGGACGAATAGCAAGGAGAAATAAAGCAATTACTGATATAGGGATATTTTTGGATCCACTTGCAGACAAGTTGTTAATATCTGCTGCTTTTATATGTTTTGTTGATATACCATTTCTTGATGTTCCTGCATGGATGGTAATAACTATTATTGCTAGAGAGTTTTTAATAACAGGGTTACGATCTATAGCTGCGTCAAAAAATATAATAATACCTGCAAATAAAGCTGGAAAGTTTAAAACTACTTCACAGTTGGTTGTAATCATATTGATATTAATAGTTTTAATAGTAAGTAAAGTGTTTACGTATTGTAATAGTTTTTATTATTGTACTGCTTTATTGAATAGAATACCATTTTGGGCAACTTTCATTATTACTTTGCTCACCATTTATTCTGGATTTAACTATATATGGAAATATAGGAAAATGTTAAATGAAAATAAATAAAATAATATTTTTTTTTTCTTCCGTAGCTGGATTGGGTTATATAAAATATGCTCCAGGAACATTTGCTAGTTTAGCTAGTATTTTATTATGGGTGTTTTTTATACCAAATTTTTATATATTTCAAGTTTTTATGCTCTTTATAATACTTATTTTTGCAATTTTATTTTCTTCACTTGCTGAAAATATTTACAATAATAAAGATGATCAAAGAATAGTTATAGATGAATTTATAGGTGTATGGTTTTCTGTTGCTTTTTTACCTAAAACTTTTTCATTTTTAGGGTTTTTGTTGTTTAGAGTATTTGACATTAAAAAACCTTTATTTATAAAACAACTTCAAAAAATGAAGAACGGATTAGGTATAACTGCAGATGATATTATATCAGGTGTATTTGTAAATATAATATTACAAGTTTTAAAATTGATGATATCTTGTGTATATATTAAATGGTAAACTTGTTAGTTTAAAAGTTAATATTAACAAAAGTATTTTATACATTAGATAACTATTTACTATTTATGAGATGTTTTGTACACTAAAGGTATGCTAAAAGTAAAAAAAATAGTGTCAGGAGTTTTAAGAGAAAATTGTTACGTAATTTATGATTCTGAAAGTTTGCGAGCAGTGATTATTGATCCTGGTGAAGATGGAACAAAAATAATTCGTGAAATAGAAGTGAATTGTCTAAAACCTGAGTTGGTTGTAAATACTCATGGTCATTATGATCATGTATTTTCAAATAATCAGGTGTGTTCTGAGTTCAATGTTCCATTGGCGATACATAAAAATGACATTGAGATGCTTGCAAGTATTTATAAATCTCCTAGTTTGTCTGTATGTATATTTAAAGAACCAGAGATACTACTTAAGGATAATTGTGAATTAAAATTATCTTTTACAACCTTTAGGACTATGCATACTCCTGGACATACAAAGGGTAGTGTATGTTTGTTATTTGATAATTTTTTAATTACAGGAGATACATTGTTTGCTGGTACAATAGGTAGGACTGATTTAAATGGTGGAAATTACGAAGAAATTATGGATTCTATTTCTAGATTAAAGAAATTGGATTCGTGCCTTACTATTCTTCCAGGACATGGGAGTTGTACCACGTTAGCTAATGAAATTAGACATAACTCATATTTAAAATAAGTGAAATATTGATATAATAATTGGGAAAAAATTGAAAAAAGTATTTTATGATTTTATTTCTTATATAAGTATTGATAAATGTTTATCAAAAAACACTGTTTTTGCATATAAAACAGATATTTTAAAGTTTATTAGTTTTGCTGAAAAAAAACAGATGGATTTTAAAGATTTTAAACATAATGATATAACTGATTTTTTATTTGAAATGAAGACTAGAGGTTTAAGCCCAAGATCTGTGCGTAGAATTATGGAATCTTTAAAACAATTTTATAAATTTTTAAGTTCAGAAAATTTTATAGAAAATGATCCGACTATGTATTTATTATCTCCAAAGATTTCAGAAAATTTACCTAATATTATTAATTTGGAAGAAATTACTCTTCTTTTGAATTCTATAGATGCTGATGATAAAGTGAGTGTAAGGAATAGAGCTATGTTAGAGCTTCTTTACGCAACTGGATTAAGGGTTTCAGAATTAATAAATCTTAAATTTTCAAATATAAATTTAGAGGATTGTTTTTTAAGAATTATTGGAAAAGGAGTTAAAGAAAGGATTATTCCTTTTGGGAACAAGGCAAAATATTTTGTAAGTATTTATCTCTCTATGAGAAAACCTATTATAAAAAAAGAAGATTACATATTCATATCAAGACTTGGAAATAAACTTTCGAGAATAGAATTTTGGAGACAGCTTAGGAACATAACTAGAAATATTGGAATTATTAAAAATGTTACACCTCATACTTTAAGACATTCTTTTGCAAGTCATTTATTATTTGGTGGAGCAGATATTCGTTTTGTGCAAGAAATGTTAGGACATGCCTCAGTAGCAACAACTCAGATTTACACACATCTTGATAAAGCACAAATTATGCAACAATATAAAAAATTTCACCCAAGAAGTTAAATAACAGTTATTTGATCAAAAATTTATTTATAAAAGTTGTGTTATAGCTAGGTTGCTTATTTGTAATCTTGAAAAGTCTATACCTGCATGTAAAAACAGTTTTTTAAAAGCATTATCTGGGTATTGTATACTTGTTATAACTTTTCTTATACCAACGTTTATTATCATTTTGCTACATAATATACATGGAGAATGGGTACAGTATAGTGTCGAATTTTTAATATTTACACCATTATAACCACTTTGTATAATCGCGTTTTGCTCAGCATGAACCGCCATACACATTTCTTGATTTTGTCCTGAAGGGATATTTAATTTATTTCTTAAACATCCTAAAGATATACATTCTTGGACACCTACAACAGCTCCATTATATCCTGTTGTTAAAATTCGTTTATCTTTTACGATTACAGCCCCAATATGATGACGTAAACAAGTAGATCTTTCAGCGATAAGCCAAGCAAGTTTCATAAAATATTCATCCCAAGACGGACGTTTATTAATTGTCTTTTGTTTTTTTTTCATACTCAATTTTATTAAACAAAAAAAATATTATAATTTCAATAATTTTCTAAATAATTTAAGTAAAGAACTAATTTTTACTTAAAATTAAATTGAAACAAGATAAAAAATTGTAAAAATTATATTTATCAATTTATTTGAATTTATGTTTCAAAATGAGATTATATAAATTCAATTAAATTTTGTTTAAGTTTGACAAAAAACTATTTTTATGGTACCCTCCATGAGTCTGTAGTTTGTGATGCAAATTCAATTAATTAAAGATGAAATGTGTAAAAAGGGCCCGTAGCTCAGTTTGGTAGAGCACCTCACTTTTAATGAGGTTGTCGTGCGTTCGAGCCGCACCGGGCTCATTTGTGCTCCCATCGTCTAGAGGTTTAGGACACAGGATTTTCAATCCTGCAACACGAGTTCAAATCTCGTTGGGAGCGCGTATTGTTAAATGTAAAGTTTGAATGAATTTATCATAATAAAAGGGTTGATTTGCTATGTCCACATTAATTGTTTTGGGGATGCAATGGGGAGATGAAGGGAAAGGAAAAGTTGTGCATTATCTTGCAAAGCAGGCAGATTATGTTGTTCGATATCAAGGTGGTAATAATGCTGGTCACACTTTAATTTATGAGAATAAACCTTTTGTATTACATTTGATACCTTCTGGGATATTGTTTCGCAAAAAATATTGTTTGATTACAAATGGTGTTGTTGTTGATCCTGAAGCATTAAAAGAAGAGATTTATATATTAAAAAAAAAAGGAATTTTTGTTACTGGAAGATTTTTTATAAGCGAACAAGCTCATGTTATACTTCCTTATCATAAACTTATTGATGTAATTTTGGAGAAGGGAGATGTTAAAATAGGAACTACAAAGAAAGGAATAGGTCCTGCTTATGCCGATAAAGTAAAGAGAATAGGGATAAGGGTTATTGATTATCTGGAAAAAGATGTTTTTGAAGATTTGCTTGAAAAAAATCTTAATGAGAAATTGTTTATTTTGAAAAAAAGTAAAATAAATATATTAAAATTAAAAGAAAAAATATTAAAAGATCATAAAGAACTTTCAAAATTAATTAAACCTTTTGTTGCTGATACAAGTCTTATAATAGAAAATGCGATAGCTAAAAATAAAAAAATTCTTTTTGAAAGTGCACAAGGAACATTGCTCGATTTAGATTTTGGAACTTATCCGTTTGTAACATCGTCTAATCCCATAGCAGGTGGTGCATGTTTGGGTGCAGGAGTTGGGCCTACGAAAATAAATGATGTTTTAGGTGTTGTTAAAGCTTATGCTACAAGAGTTGGTGAAGGGCCTTTTGCTACAGAACTTTTAGATAATGTAGGTGAATTTTTAAGAGAGGAAGGTGGTGAATATGGGGCAACTACTGGTAGACCTCGTCGTTGTGGTTGGTTTGATGCAGTTGCTGTACGTTTTAGTGTAAGGATTAATAATATAAAGCATTTAGTTCTTACTAAACTTGATTGTATGCAGAGTTTGAAAAAGATTAAGATATGTATTGCATACAAATATAAGAATGATATATATAAAGAATTCCCTGCTTCAAGGACTATTCAAAAATATGCCAAACCTGTTTATGAAGAAATTCCTGGATTCAATAAACGAATCAAGGGTATTACAAAATTTGATAAGTTACCTATAAATGCAAGAAAATATATTAAGCGTTTAGAGCAACTTATAGGTGTTTCTATAGATTTAATTTCTCTTGGTAGAAAAAGAGAAGAGATTATAGAAATTAAAAAAAATACTAGATGGTTTTAAAAATAAATTGGAGTTTTGAGAAATGAGAGTAAAACTTATAAAGTTTACTCAAAATTCAGAGCAAATATGTGCTATGGCTGCAAGATTATGTTATAGCGATATTGATGTTGATGAGATTTTGGATAAGCTTACGGTTGACAAAATAGAAAAACTTCTTCTTAAGGTCATTTCATCAGGTCATTGTTCTGTTTTAGAGCACGTTTCGTTTACTTTTGGAATTGAAGATGTATCACGATCTTTACTTGCACAACTTACAAGACATAGGATAGCTTCTTTTTCTGTACAAAGTCAAAGATATGTAAAGTTCAAAAATGACATTAAATTTATAATTCCTAAAACAATAAAAAAAAATGGAGTTTTGTTAAAAAAATATAATAATATTTTAAAAAATGTTAAAGTTTTATATAAGGAATTACTAGGTATAGGTATACCAGCTGAAGATGCTAGATATATTTTACCTATTTCTTCTGCAACAAAAATTATAGTTACAATGAATGCGAGAGAATTGAGACATTTTTTTTTATTAAGATGTTGCAATAAAGCGCAGTGGGAAATAAAAGATGTAGCGTGTTGTATGTTAGAGTTTGTAAAAAAAGAATCTCCGCTTTTATTTGCAGATGCTGGTCCAAGTTGTATAAGAGGATGTTGTCGTGAAACTTTTCCTTGTACTAAGCCGTGGATTAAATAAGTTCTTATAGATGTGATTTGTTATATTTTTTTTGCGATTATTATGTTAGAACTATTAGTTGCTTATCATGAGGAGTAATTTTTGTAATTTAGTGGAAAGTTTTAGATTATTTGTAAATTATTTAATTTTAACTAGAGAAATTATGATTTGGAGTGGGTATATAATTAATGTGTGAAATATTCAGTTTTTTAATAGCTTTGGCTAGTATTTTTTTCTTTTCTAAAATATTTGGAGAATTTGCCTTAAAATTTGGACAAAGTGTCATAATAGGTGAACTTGTAGCAGGTATTATTATTGGACCTAGTTTTTTGGGGATTGTTAGTAAAACACAGATTTTGTCTAGTATATCTGAACTTGGAGCAATAATACTTCTTTTCGAAGTTGGGCTTTCAACAAATATTGAAAAGTTTTTAAAAGCAGGTGGTTGGGCATTAGTTGTAGCATTTGTTGGAGTAATAATTCCTTATTTTTTTGGATATTTTATATTTTTATATTTTGGTGGACTTACAAACATACAGGCAATTTTTGCAGGAGCTGTGCTTACAGCTACTTCTGTTGGTATTACAGCAAGAGTGTTTATGGATTTACAGTTTCTCGAAACTGAAGAAGCGAAAATAGTACTTGGAGCTGCGGTTATTGATGATGTTATAGGACTTGTGATATTGGCTGTTGTATCAAAACTTATTATTGGTGGAACTATTACTTTTGGGACTATTTTATCTATAAGTGGAACTGCAGTATTGTTTTTAATTTTATCAATTATAATTGGTGTTCTTATAGTTCAAATATTTTTTAAACTTATATTAAAAATGAAACAACAACATGTAACATTAATTATGGGAATAGTTTTTTGTTTAATTTTATCTGCGTTATCAATAAAAGTAAGACTTGCTCCAATAGTAGGTGCATTTGTGGCTGGACTTGTATTATCAACAATTAAACAAGAAAAAGAAATAAAGGAAAAAATAGAACCAATTTATGCATTTTTTGTACCTATATTTTTTGTTACTATGGGAATAAATGTTGATATAAATGTATTTAATCCTTTCGTTGTATCAAATAGGGAAATTTTAGTTTTAGTAGGAGTACTTTTTGTTGTTGCTTTTATAGGTAAAATATTATCAGGTTTTGTCGTTTTAAAAAAAAATATAAATAAACTTTTGGTAGGTATTTCAATGGTTCCTCGCGGTGAAGTTGGATTGATATTTGCAGGTATTGGATTACAAAACAATGTTTTTAATGCCAAAAATTATAGTGCATTAATTGCGGTTATAATGCTTACTACATTTGTAACTCCTATAATATTAAAAAGCCTTATATCAAAGAAAAAAAATGATTCGATAATTATATAATTTCTTTTTATTTTATGTATAGTTTTGTTTCAATATTCAAGTTGTAGTAAGATAATAAGGAGATGGATAAGTGAAGTTGAGCTGTATTAAGTATAAAATAGTTTATAGAATTTTAGAAAAAAATAATTTTGATAAGTCTAGACTAATATCTATTCTTCAAGCTGTACAAAAAGAATATAAGTATCTTCCTGAAGAAATTCTATTTTTTATAGCTTCTTCTTTAAGTATTTCTCCGGCAAAAATTTACGGTGTTGCTACATTTTTCACACATTTTACTTTACAGCCTAAAGGTAAGCATATTATAAAAGTATGTGATGGAACAGCTTGTCATATAAAAAAGTCTATAAATCTTATAGATGTGCTTAGAAATAAACTTGAAGCAAAAGGAAAAAACTGTTTAATTAAAGAAAATATATTTACAGTTGAAACTGTTTCTTGCCTTGGTGCGTGTGGACTTGCTCCAGTTCTCATTATTGATTATGATGTTTATGGCCAAGTGACTCCAGATAAAGTTATTAGTCTTATCGATGTTATATTAGAACAAGAGATGGTGAAGAAATGATAGATTTGAACGATATAACACGGTCAGTTAAGAATAGTGAAAAAAATATAACTAAAAAGATTATTGTGTGTGCTGGTACTGGATGTATTGCAAATGGTTCTCTTAAAGTTTTTAAAAGTTTTTTAGATATAGCAAAAAAAATTAAAATAAATGTACATATAGAGTTAAAAAAAGAAAATGAAGGCGTTTTTTTGTTTAAAAGTGGATGTCAAGGATTTTGCCAAAACGGTCCGTTAGTTAGTATTTTTCCAGATCAGATATTATACACGAGAGTTACAACTGATAATGTAGAAGAAATTTTACAAAAAAGTGTAAAAAATAATGAGATTATAGAGAAATTTTGCTACATTCACAATGGAACTACTATATGCAAGAAGCAAAATGAAATTCCATTTTATCAAAAGCAATGTAGAATGGTTTTAAAACAATGTGGTGTTATAGATCCTGAAAATATAAGGGAGTATATTGCATGTGGTGGATATAAAGCAGCTAAAAAAGTTTACTTAAATATGACGGATAGAGAGGTATGTGATGTAATTTTATTATCTGGACTTAGAGGTCGTGGAGGTGCTGGATTTCCTACAGGTAAGAAATGGAATTTAATAAGAGTACAGACAAGTTCAAAGAAATATGTTATTTGTAATGGTGATGAAGGTGATCCTGGTGCATTTATGGATAGAAGTCTTATGGAAGGAAATCCTCATAGTATCATAGAAGGTTTAATAATTTCTGCAAAGGCAACTGGAGCTGATGAAGGTTATGTATATGTAAGGACAGAATATGCTCTTGCTGTTAAGAGGATGAAAAAGGCTGTAATAGATGCGATAAATGTTGGTATTTTAGGGAATAATATTTTTGGAACAAATTGTAATTTTACACTTAGAATTATGGAAGGAGCTGGTGCTTTTGTTTGTGGAGAAGAAACAGCGTTAATAGCTTCCATAGAAGGTAAAAGAGGTATGCCTTCTCCTAAACCACCTTTTCCAACGCAAAATGGTTTATGGAATAAACCTACGCTTATAAATAATGTTGAGACTCTTGCAACAATTCCTATTATAATAAATTGTGGAGTGGATGTATTTAAAAATATAGGGACTAATTTCTCTTCTGGAACAAAAACATTTGCATTAACTGGTCATGTGTTAAATACAGGACTTATTGAGGTTCCTCTTGGGTCAACTTTGAGACATATAATATTTGACATTTCTGGCGGAGTTACGGATGAAAAAGGTAATGTAAATGAAAATAACTTTAAAGCTGTTCAAATAGGAGGTCCTTCTGGTGGTTGTTTAACTGAAGAGCATTTGGATATGTCTTTGGATTTTGATTCTTTAAAAAAAATTGGGGCTATGATAGGTTCTGGTGGACTTGTAGTAATGAATAAAAATACTTGTATGGTAAATGTCGCAAAATTTTTTATGCAGTTTGCGCAAAATGAATCTTGTGGTAAATGTGTTCTATGTAGAGAAGGAACAAGACAGATGTTTTTAATGCTTAGAGATATTACTGATGGTATAGCTAATGAAAGTGTTATTTTACTTTTGGAAAAACTTGCTAAAATTGTTCGTATAGGTTCTTTATGTGGACTTGGAAAAACTGCTCCTAATCCAGTTTTGTCAACTTTAAAATATTTTAGAGATGAATATTATGCCCATGTTAAAGATAAAAAGTGTCCAGCTGGAGAATGTGAATATCTTATAAATTATAAAATAACTGATAAGTGTGTTGGCTGTACTATTTGTGCAATAAAATGTCCTGTAAAGACGATAAGTGGTGTGCGTGGAAAAAAACATAATATTGATGTTACGAAATGTGTAAAATGTGGTGTTTGTGTGAATTCATGTAAGTTTAGTGCAGTTGTAAGAGGTTAAAAAATGACAAAATATTTAGTTGTAAATGGTAAAAAGGTTTTGTTCAATGATGAAAAAAATATTTTAGAAATAATAAGACGAGAAAATATAGATCTTTTAACTTTTTGTTATTATTCAGAATTTAGTGCATATGGTTCATGTAGGCTTTGTATGGTAGAGGTTAATGGTAAAGACATTTTGCCTGCGTGTTCTACACCCCCTGAAAATGCGATGAAAATTAGAACAAACACTGAACAAATAATAGAGATAAGAAAAATTATAGTTGAACTTTTACTTGCTAATCATGATAGAGAGTGTACTATTTGTGTAAAAAGTAAGGTTTGTCAACTTCAGACTTTATCAAAGAGACTTGGTATTAATGATATAAGATTCAAAAATATTGTAAACGAAAAAACTAAAGATCTATCTACGTATTCTTTAGTAAGAGAACCTAGGAAATGCGTTCTTTGTGGGACTTGTGTAAGATTTTGTGATGAAGTTCAGGGTATAGGAGTACTAGATTTTGCAAATCGAGGATCACAGTCTATGGTTTGTTCTAGTTTTAATAAAGATTTAGAATCATCTGAGTGTGTTTATTGCGGACAGTGTGCTAGAGTATGTCCTACTGGTGCAATTGTACCTAAATCTGAAGTAGATTATGTATGGACAGCTTTAAGTGATCCTAATAAAAAAGTGATAGTTGCGATAGCTCCAGCTGTACGTGCAGCAATTTGTGAGGTGTTTGGGATTGTTTGTAATGATGGAAGTGAAGTAGCTGGTAAAATAGTTACAGTTTTACATTCCATGGGTTTTGCAAAAGTTTTTGATATTTCTTTTTCTGCTGATATGACTATAGTTGAAGAAGCAGATGAATTTATTAGGCGTCTTGAAGAAAATAAAAATATGCCTATGTTTACATCATGTTGCCCTGCATGGGTAAAATTTGTGGAAAAATATTATCCAGATTTTATTTCAAATCTTTCAAGTTGTCGTTCTCCTCAAGGGATGTATGGGTCTGTTGCAAAAAAAATTATTCCAAAAATGTTAGGAATTTCAAAGAAAGATTTAGTAGTGGTTTCAATAATGCCATGTACTGCTAAAAAATTTGAAGCGAAAAGAATTGAGCTTTCAAAAGATGGTATTCCAGATGTTGATTATGTTTTAACAACACAGGAACTTGCAAGAATGATTGAAGAGTCTGGTTTGCAGTTTGAAAAACTTAAACCATCATTGTTTGATATGCCTTTAGGATTTAAGACAGGTAGTGGAATAATATTTGGGAATTCAGGAGGTGTTACGGAGGCTATTTTAAGGAATATTGTAAATAATAAATCAAATAAAATAGATGAAGTTGATCAATTTAGTTTTGTTCGTGGTGAAGAAGATTTACGAGAAATAAAAGTGAACTTAAATAAAAGAGAACTCAATGTAGCTATTATTTGTGGGCTAAAAAATGCAAGAAAAGCTTTAGAAGATATTAGAATTAATAAATGTAAATATAATTTTCTAGAAGTTATGGCATGTCCTGGAGGATGTATAGGAGGAGCTGGACAACCTGCTTATACGAATTTATCTGTTAGGAGAGCAAGAACTAAAATATTATATGAGATTGATAAGGCTATGGAACTTCATAAACCTCAAGATAATTTATATGTTCAAAAAATATATAAGGATTATTTTGATAATTCCAATAACTGTTATGTACATGAATATTTGCATACAAAATATAAACATAAATAAGATAAAAATGTTAGAAAAGTATATACAATGAGCAAAATTATGGGTATAGATTATGGGTTAAAGCGTATAGGAGTTGCTATGACTGATATAATGCGAACTATGGCAATTCCGTTTGATTCTGTTATAAGTTTATCTTTAAAAAAAAATGCTTCGAGAATTTTAGAAATTGCTAAAAATAATGATGTTTCTATAATTGTTTTTGGATTACCTATAAATATGAATGGCAGTGAAGGTAAAATGGTTTCTACTGTGTATGATCTGATTGAAATAATTAAATCAATATCTGCTAATATTAAGGTAATAACAGTTGATGAAAGACTTACAACTGTTCAGGCTGAAAAAATTCTTGTCAATTATGTGCCTAGAAAAAAACGTAAAAATTTAAAAGACAAAATTGCTGCTACGTTAATTCTACAAACTTACTTGGATATGTGCAATTGAATTGGTTATATGCTAGAATCATAGTGGTTGTTTTTAAACGTATAAAAATTGTTCTGTCAATAGGATCAATGTTTTTTTTTGTGTGTTATTTGTATCCATCTTTTTTTGCGATAGATAATAATAGAATTTTAGTAACTGTAAATAATGGGGATAGTGCTTCAGTTGTTGCGTCCCGTTTGAAAAATAATGGACTTGTATTTTCTAAAAAATTATTCTTGTGTTTAGTTAAAATCACAAAATCACAAAAAAAAATTAAAGCTGGTGTTTACAGTTTTTCTAAAAAAAATAATATGTTTGAGATATTAAAAAAATTAAATATTGGATTATGTAGTGTCTTGCGTTTTACTATTCCTGAAGGGAGTAATGTAAAACAGACTGCTGAAATTATTTCAAAAACTGTGAATATTAATAAAGAAAAATTTATTAAAATTGCTAAAGATAAAAATATGGAAGGTTATTTAATGCCTGAAACATATTTTGTAACTCCTGTAGTAAATGAAGAAAAATTGATCGAAATGATGTTTAGTGAATTTAAAAAGAAAATTAAACAATGTATGTACGAAAGAGCAAAAGAAATTAATGTTGATTTTAAAAATATAATTATAATGGCTTCAATTATTGAAAAAGAAGCTATTAAATCTGAAGAAAAGCCTATAATAGCTTCAGTTTTTTATAATAGACTTAGTAAACATATTAAATTACAATCGTGTGCTACTGTTTTATACGCTATAGAAAGAAATAAATCAAAGTTAACTTTTAAAGATACAAAATTTAATTCGCCGTATAATACATATATGTATTTTGGTTTTCCTCCTGGACCTATATGTAGTCCTGGAATAGAATCGATAAAAGCGGCTTTATATCCCGCAAATACAAAAAATTTGTTTTTTGTATCAGATAAACGTGGTAGACATTTGTTTGCAAAAAATTTTGATGAGCATAGAAAGAATATACAAAGTATAGAAATTTTGAAAATAAAATAAAGGTGGGGAAAAATTATAATTTTATGGTACAGAGAAAAGTTTATTTAGATAATAGTGCTACTACTGTTGTTTATTGTGAGATTGTAAAAGAAATGGAAAAATATTTTTCTGAAATTTATGGAAATGCGTCAAGTATTCACTATTTTGGGAGACAGGCAAATATGGTACTAGATGATGCAAGGAATAAAGTGGCATTACTATTAGGTTCAAGTCCTGAAGAAATATTTTTTACTAGTTGTGGAACTGAGTCTAATAATATTGCAATAACTGGAATATTAAATGCTTACAAAAAAAAAGGACATATAATAACGAGTAGCATTGAACATCATTCAGTCTTTTATTTATGTAAGCATTTTGAAAAAAATGGATATGAAGTAACTTATCTTGATGTAAATAAAAATGGTATCGTTTCAATTGAAGATTTTAAAAAAGCTGTAAAAGATAGTACTTTACTTGTAACAATAATGCATGCTAATAATGAAATTGGATCAATACAGCCTATAGAAATAATTGCTAATGAATTAAAAAAAATTAATGATAGAAAAAAAAATAAAATATATTTTCATACTGATGTTGTTCAAACAGCAGGGAAACTTAGATTAGATGTCGAAAAATTGGGTGTTGATTTACTTTCTATGTCGGCACATAAGTTTAATGGGCCTAAAGGTGTTGGGGGCCTTTATATTAAAAAAGGAACACATATATCTCCAATAATTTTTGGAGGTCATCAAGAGAATGGTCTTAGACCAGGAACAGAAAATATTCCAGCAATTTTTGGGTTTGCAAGAGCGTTTGAAATTTCAAATATTAAAATTGAGGAACAAAGCGAACGTATTTATATTTTAAGAGAAAAACTTAAAAAAGGTATTTTGGAAACAATACCTGAAGTAGTTATAAACGGAAGTGGGAATAAATCGATTTCTAATATTTTAAATGTAAGTTTTAACTATATAGAGGGAGAGGCATTGCTTCTTATGCTTAGCATGAAAGGTATATTTGTTTCTACCGGGTCTGCGTGTGCATCTGGTGGACCATCTCATGTTTTATCTGCTTTAGGTGTTAATCCTATTGTGGCTCAAGGTGCTATTCGTTTTTCTTTTGGATATCATAATACTGCGAAAGAAATTGATTATGTACTTAGTGTTCTTCCTGATGTTGTGAAAAATTTACGTTCAATGTCTTCTGTATGGAGTAGGAGTCAAAAAAAATTACAAAATTTTTAAAATATATTTTTATTTTTTAGCAAATAAAATTACTTATGTACTACTTTGTGAGGTTTATTAGTTATTTTTTCTATAACGGTTGTTCCTGTTTCTACATCAATACCAATTAAAGTATAATACGAAACTTTAGGTATAAAACTATTATTAGCAAAAACATAAACTTTAGAAAGATATGATTTTTTGTTATTTATTTTAATTTCTGCTTTAGGAATACCATTTATCATAATGATTTTTATTATTTTATTAGGTACAGCTTTCAAAATTAATTCGTAATATCCACTATTATTATATTTTATTTTGAAACCATATGCTTTTTTTTCAAAAGTGGTTATTTTTTTATGTTGTCCTTGTTTTGTGTACAAAATCCAATAAAAATTTATAGGATTAGATTTATTTATTTCTCCATTTGAATTTAATATTACGTCATACATAACGATATTAGTATTTTTGTTTCTTTCAATTTTAAAAAGATTTTTATTACTTGAAGTATATGCTGATGTAACTAAAAATATAAAAGCTAAACTAACAAAAAAAAATGTGATAATTTTTCTTTTCATTTTTTATTAACTCTTTACTTTTTTGCAATAAACCCTAATGTTAATATTACACTCCTAAAAAACCTGATGTATGTTAATTGCAAAACATACAATAAGTCCGAAGTGACTCTTAAACTAAAAAATTTAGTAGAAACTTATATTTTTTAGTTCATAAATGTACATTCTATTTATTTTTTATCATTTTTAATTTTTCAATTTCTGCTTTCCATGTTAGTGAAATAAAGAACATAACTATTATGCAAAATATTCCACAAGTCACGAAAATTCCATGCCAGCCATATTTTTCAATAATCAATGCAGCACCAATTCCTGATAAAAACGTACCTAAATATTGAAACATGCCACTAAATCCGAGGGCAGCAGCTGCAGATTCTTGTAGAGTAAGACGACTTAATAGTACTCCTAATGCTACACATTGTGGTCCTTCAATAAAAAAACCAACTAATGATAAAAATAATCCCACAATCCATAATGGTGTTTGAGAATTAGTAAAATGATACATTCCCCATAGACTTCCTATTAAGAGAGATAAACATACGATACTAATAGGTACACAACGACTTTTAAAAAATTTATCGCAAATATAACCAGATGATACTCCACTTAAAGTACCAAGAAGTGGCGTAAGAACTAAAAGGGAAGCAGCTGTTTTTGGATGTATTCCTCTTTCGACCATAAATATAGCACTCCAATCAAGCGTTGCAAAACGAATAAAATACATAAATGTAGAAGCTATAGCAATAAACCATATATATTTATTACAAAAAACATATTTTGTTAAAACTTGCCAACGTGAAAGGTTTCCTTGTTTTTTTAAAGGTGGTATGTCTTTTCTAAAAACTTCAATAGCTGGTAAACCAATTGACGAAGGTGTGTCTGTTAGAACAAAAAGCATCCCAATACCTGTTATGATTCCAATTATTCCAGGTATGTAGAAAACTGCACGCCAGTGATTTATTGCTATAAAAAAAGATGCCAATATTCCTATTAGTGTAACACCACACATTCTAGCAGAACCAAATAAAGTCCACATAGTTCCTCTTTCATTTTGTGAGAACCAGTATACTAAAGCTTTTGCTACAGGAGGAAATCCCATAGATTGAAATCCTCCATTTAATCCCCAAAAGAAAACCAATATAGGTAGTGATGGAAGAAAGCCAAAAAAAAGATTTACTATAGAAGATCCTATCAAGCCAAACGCCATAAATGTCCTAGTATTGCATTTATCTGCAATCATACCACATAAAAACTTACCTACACCATAAGCTATAGCCATTGCAGAATTCAAGACACCGAAACTTACTTTTGTAAGGTTGAGTTCATTAATAAACAAAGGTGCTACGTAAGATATATTTTTACGAGTAAAATAATAAAACATATATCCAATATACATCCCTAAAAACATTCTAATACGCCAAGCTCTATATTTTTTTGCAATTTCTTTTTCATCTGTCAATTGTATTTTAGCATCCGGCATTGGTTTTATCCAGTTAATGAATTTTAATAACATTTACACTCCTTTTGTTGATTACAGCATTTATTGTAACGTTTTAAAGATACGCATAACATGTTCAAATTATTATAATTATAAAACATAATGTCAAATCAACAATCAACTTTTAGTGTTTATAATTTTATATCATTGTACAGTATATTATATACAAATATATAACACAAAAAATTAAATATGGAAGAATATGAAAGTTATTGTACTAAAAGATTTAAA
>JAISAS010000005.1 GCA_031266535.1 Endomicrobium sp.
GAAGGTGGTAGGACAGTAGGATCAGGTGTTGTTACTGAAATTATTGAGTAAATTAAGTTGTGAGTGCTTTGTTTTTGGTATAAGAATTAACAAAAAATAGAATAAGGTTGGGGTTATGGTTGTTGTGCACATGTTGGGTGGTATGAGTTTTTGGTGAAAGAAATGTATAACTGGGGAGTTAAGCAATATGTCTGAAAGAATTATTACGGCTGTTGCATGTAGTGTTTGTAAGAATAGAAATTATTATTTTTGTAGAGCTAAAAAGCAAGAAAGTAAATTAACGCTTAAAAAATTTTGTAAAGATTGCAAAAAGCATACTGACCATAAAGAAACTAAATAATTTCTATACTTTAAAAATTGATGTTTGTTTTTTTATGTAAATTCATAGAGTTAATTTTCCTTTAGATTATACAAAAATGTATTGTTGTTATTTATTGTGATTTTTTGTATGGGGGGGCATAAGCTAAAGGTAAACTACTGGTCTCCAAAACCGGTTTTGGAGGTTCAAATCCTTCTGCCCCTGTAGTTTTGTGTATGTGAAAAAAATTTAATAAAAAAATTATGAGAGTTTAATGAACTTAATTAGAAGGTTTATACGATTTTTTAGATCTGTGTATTATGAATTTACAAAAGTTACATGGCTTGGCAGAAATGAAGTTTTAGGTGTTACTGTAATGTTAATTTTATTTGTTGTTATTATATCTATTTTTGTCGGTGTTATTGATCTGTTTCTAGGTACTATTATCAGTATTATATTATAATATTTTGAGGTAAAAAATGGTAAATCAGTGGTATATTATTCATACTTATTCAGGACATGAAGATAAAGTTAAAAATAGGTTGGAGATGGCTATTGCGAATTTAAATATGCATAATTATGTTTCTCGAATACTTATTCCAACTGAAGAGGTAATTGAGGTAAAACAAAATAAAAAAATAGTAAAAAAAAGAAAATTTTATCCTGGGTATATTTTTATTGAAATGATTGTAAATGATACTACCTACTGGTTAATAAAAAATACTGTTGGAGTTACGGATTTTCTTGGAGGAATAAAACCTATTCCTATGGCTCAGCATGAAGTTGAAAATCTTCTTAATGTTATCGCTAGTCCGGGTGCTTCTAGGCCTAGACCAGCAATACTATTTGAAAGAGAAGAAAATGTTCGTATTGTTGAAGGTCCATTTAAGCATTTTATAGGTGTTGTAGATGAGGTTAATCAAGAAAAAGGTAAACTTAGAGTTATGGTTATGATATTTGGAAGACCTACGCCTGTTGAACTTGATTTTTTACAGGTTGAAAAAATATAAGATTAATAAGTTTTTTGTTAGTATAAATGATAATTTTAAAAATAAAATCTAGCATAGGAGTGTTGTGAGATGGCCACAAAAAAAATAAAGACGTTTATTAAATTGCAAATATTAGCTGGTGAAGCAAATCCTGCTCCACCTGTTGGGCCTGCGTTAGGACAGCAGGGTATCAATATCTTAAATTTTTGTAAGCAGTTTAATGAAGAAACGAAAAATATTGAACATGGGATGATAGTACCTGTAATTATAACTGTATTTGAAGATAAATCATTTACGTTTGTAACTAAAAAACCCCCTGTTTCTGCCTTAGTAAAGAAGGTTGTTGGTATTGCTAAAGCTTCGGGGATTCCAAACAAAAATAAAGTAGGAACAATTACTATGTTGCAAGTTGAAGAAATAGCAAAACAAAAGATGCCTGATTTAAATGCAAATGGCAATTTAAATGCTGCAAAACTTATGGTTGAAGGAACTATAAAAAGTATGGGTATTGATATAGTTAAATGATAATTATTACATTTATTTGTACGTTAAATTTAGATAAGTCTTTAGCATTAAAGATATAAAAAGTAATAATTTGTTTGGTGGTTGATTTTTTTATAATGCTTGGAGTATCGGAGAGAAAAATGGGTAAAAGATTAGATGAAATTATAAAGTTGATTGATAAAAATAAAAATTATGATATTCCTCAAGCTGTAATTCTTGTAAAAAAAATGGCAAATGCAAAGTTTGATGAGACCATTGAAGTTCATATTAAACTTGGAATTAATCCAAAACAAAGCGATCAGGTAATAAGAGGTACGGTTTCTTTACCGTATGGTATAGGAAAGATAAGAAAAGTTGCAGTTTTAACAAAGGGAGAAAAGCAAAAAGAAGCAAAATTAGCAGGTGCTGACATTATAGGTGCTGATGATTTAATAGATGATATTTCAAGTGGTAATATCAATTTTGATGTTCTTGTTGTGACCCCTGATGTTATGAAAGATTTAAGTAAAATTGCGAAAATTCTTGGACCAAAAGGTCTTATGCCTAATCCAAAATCTGGGACAGTAACGTTTAATATTGCTACTGTTGTTAAAGAATTAAAGAATGGAAGAGTAGAATATAAAAATGATTCTTTTGGAATAATTCATGTGCCTGTAGGCAAAGCATCTTTTGAACAAAAAAAACTTGTAGATAATATACAAAGTTTGATAGATGCTGTAATAAAAGCAAAACCTTCAAAATCGAAAGGACAGTACATAAAAAGTATTGCAGTTTCATCAACTATGGGACCAGGAATATTTATTGAACATAGAATGTAGTTACATAATAAAAATAAGATTAATTTTTTAA
Organism: Endomicrobium sp.; assembly: GCA_031266535.1. Taxonomy (GTDB): domain Bacteria; phylum Elusimicrobiota; class Endomicrobiia; order Endomicrobiales; family Endomicrobiaceae; genus Endomicrobiellum. Next base: position 2,641 of record JAISAS010000005.1, read on the forward strand.
AGGTGGATGATTAGTTTATTTTGAATGTAAAAATAGAAAAGGGTTTGCTTGTAATTAAGTGAAATATGAATATGGACAAAATAAAAAAAGCAATAGAAATTTTATAGTTTTTTTGTTGCTGAAGAAAAGTTTAAAATGTAGTTATTGCAAAATACGTTAGAGTGAATAACGATTGGGTTTTAAAAATTTCCGTTAATAAGATTAATATAATGATTATTAATATATGAGTTGTATTTTTAAATCTATTCTAAATGGAAGTGGTATATTAAAGGTTTCATATGAATAATCAAAAAAGTTTTTTCAAGAATTCTTGTTAGTTTTAAAAATTTTGTAGATAGAATTTAGATTAAATATTGTAAGAAAAAACAGGATAATGAGATGGTTTTATTCAGAAGTGTTTTATAATGAACTATAATCGTGCATGTTGTTATTTAGCATAGTTTTGCTATATGGTGGAAATTTATTAAGAAAGAAAAATTTTAGAAAGTAGTGTGCATTTATTTTAAATGATCAATATGGTTTTTAGATAAATTTCTATGTTATGATTGAGAGTTAGATATTGTTAGCTTTATAGTTGGAGGGATATATGACAGAAAAGAGCGAGCTTTTTATAGCTCTTGAACAAATCGAAAAAGACAAAAAAATTAAAAAAGAAGATATTTTAATGGTTGTAGAGAATGCGCTTGTATCAGCATACAAGAAACATGTTGGTAGGAATGTTAATGTTGAAGCTAGAGTGGATCATAAAACTGGGGAAATGACTGCAAATGTTGTGAAAGTTGTTGTTAAAGATGTTCTAAATCCACTTTTAGAGATATGTGTTCATGATGCAAAAAAACTTGGCCAGTGCACAGATATAGGTTCTGAGGTAAGAATGCCACTTAATACTCAAGATTTTTCACGTATTGCAGCACAAACAGCTAAACAAGTTATTATACAAAAAATAAGAGAATCTGAAAGAGATTCATTGTTCTATGAAATGAAAGAAAAAGTTGGTCAAATTATAAATGGAGTTGTATATAGTAAAGTTAATAAAAGTCTTATAATTGATTTAGGTAAGACTGAAGCTATCCTTCCTGTAAGTGAACAGGTATATAAAGAAAAGTTTAATATTGGGCAGCATATAAAAACTGTAATTATAAGGGTTGAAAAGAAATTTAAAACTTCAGGAATAGTTTTATCAAGGGCGAATACCATGCTTGTAAAAAGGCTTTTTGAGCTTGAAGTACCTGAAATTTATGAAAAAGTTGTAGAAATAGTTGATATTGTAAGAGAGTCTGGTATGAGGACAAAGGTGTCTGTGTTATCTCATAATCCTAAAGTTGATCCTGTAGGTGCATGTGTAGGAATAAGGGGAGCAAGAATAAAACCTATAATTGATGAATTGAATGGGGAAAGAGTTGACTTAATTTCATTTTCACTTGATTCCACAAAATATATAAAAGGGGCTTTATCTCCTGCAAAGATTACTTCTGTAACAATTATATCTCAAGAAGATAAAAAGGCTGAAGTTTTGGTAAGTGATGATATGTTATCTTTAGCTATTGGGAAGAATGGACATAATGTAAGATTAGCTGCGAAACTTACTGGTTGGCATATAGATGTTAAATCAGATGAGCAAAGTAAGAAAAAAAATAATGAAGAAGTTGAAAAAATAAGTTGAAATTTTTAATAATTGTTATTTTATGGCTTTTTTGAGTGTGAATTAAAAAAAACTTCTAAGAAATAGGTAAAGGTATAAGTGTAATATATGACACCAAGAAAAATTAGTAAAATTAAAGGGAATTCTGAAGAAAGAATTGTAAAAAAGAAAATTGCTAAGAAAACTACAAAAAAAGTTGGTTCAAAAATTAAAATTGAAGATAAAATTGCTAAGAAAACTACAAAAAAAGTTGTTAATTTAAAGAAGATTGTTAAATCTGGAGTTATACCTAAAAAAATAAAATTAAAATCCAAAACAAAGATAGAAATTGATTCTAAAATTAAATCTAAACCTGTTATAAAAACTATTTCCGAAGAAAATAAATTTAAAAGAAAACGAAAATTTATTAAGGATACTGAAAAAGAAATAGCAAAAGAAGATTTATATAAAAGGGAGTCGGCTGATGTATGTGATTCTTTCCAAAAAGTAGTTGATAGTAATCAAATAAAGAAAAAAGAGCAAGCTGATTTATTATTGAATGTTGTTAAGCCAAAGTGTTTGAAAGAAAGATTGACTACAGATGGAAGAAAGCATTTTATTGGAAGTCAGGAAAAATCACATGTTTTAAAAACAGGTAATTTATCTAGAATATCTGCGACTACTGATGATGCAAATCTTATTTTGATAAGTGAGTTAACAACAGTAAAAGATCTTGCTGATAAAATGAAGCTTATGTACGGAGATGTTTTAAAAAAACTTCTTCTAATGGGTAGTATATCCACAGTAAATCAGAGACTTGATGCTGATACAGCTACTCTTTTGGCTAATGAATTTGGTTATAATACTAAATTTTTATCAATCTATTCGGAAGAAAAAATAAACATTCAAAAAGAAGATTTATCAAAGTCAAAGCCACGTCCTGCTGTGGTCACTATTATGGGACATGTTGATCATGGAAAAACTTCTTTACTTGATGTAATAAGAAGCAGTAATATTGTTGAAAGAGAACATGGTGGAATTACACAGCACATTGGAGCATATAAAGTTAAAATGCCAAAAAAAGAAGAGTATATTGTTTTTCTAGATACGCCAGGGCATGAAGCTTTTACGGCTATGCGTTCTAGAGGAACACAAGTTACAGATATAGTTATACTTGTTGTTTCTGCAAATGATGGTGTAATGCCTCAGACGATTGAAGCAATAAGTCATGCAAAAGTTGCAAATGTTCCTATAATAGTTGCTATAAATAAAATAGATTTACCTACAGCAGATTCTAAAAAGGTAAGACAAGAATTAAGTAATCATGGGCTTATACCTGAAGAATGGGGTGGTGATGTAATAATGATTGATATTTCTGCAAAGCAAAAAATTAATATTAATTTTTTGCTTGAGATGATTTTGCTTAAAGCAGAAATGATGGAACTTAAATCAAATCCTGATAAAAATGCTGAGGGAGTTGTTGTTGAAGCCAAACTGGATTCTCGTAGAGGTCCAGTTGCAACTCTTTTAGTTCAAAGTGGAACCTTGAAAATTGGAGATAATATAGTTGTTGGTACAGCTTATGGAAAAATAAGAGCTATGATTAATGAATGTGGCGAAAAATTTAATAAAGTTTTTCCAAGTACTCCGATAGAGGTTTTGGGTATAGGTGAAACTCCGCAAGTTGGTGATAAATTTGTTGTGGTTAATCATGAATCTTATGCTAGGGAAATTGTGCAATCCAGAAAAGTAAAAATTAAAGAAGCTTCTTTAAAACCTAAATACTATTTGTCTCTTGCAGATATAAATTCTAGACGTGTAAAAAGTTTAAGAATAATACTAAAAACAGATGTTCAAGGTTCTTTAGGAGCATTAAGTGATTCTTTGGAAAAACTTTCTACTTCTGAAATAAGTTTGAAAATAATACATAAAGGTGCTGGAGCAATTACAGAATCTGATGTTGCTTTAGCTGTTGCCTCAAATGCGCTAATAATTGGCTTTAATCTACGTCCAGATGTTGCAATTGAAAAGATTATAAATAGTGAAGGTGTAAGTATAAATATTTATAGAATTATTTATGATTTAATTTCAGATGTAAAGGCGGCTATGGAAGGTATGCTTGAACCTGATGTAAAGGAAAAAATAATTGGGAAAGCCACTGTAAGGCAAATATTTAAGTTATCAAATCATGAGATTATTTCTGGATGTTTTATTACTGATGGTAAAATACAAAAGAGTGCGAAAGTGAGATTATTAAGAAATAGTATTATTATTTTTGAAGGTAATATTTCTTCATTAAAAAGATTTAAAGATGATGTTAAAGAAGTTGAAAAAGGTTATGAATGTGGAATATGTTTTGAAAATTTTTCTGATATAAAATTAGGAGATATTATAGAAAATTTTACTATAGAAAAAATATCAAGAAAGTTAAATAGCTACTAAAAAAGATAATTAAAATAATAAATAAGAGAGGTAAAAAAGTGTCTCGCAAATGTATAGTTTGTGGTAAAAATTCAAAGTCTGGAAATACAGTTAGTTATTCGAATAAAGCTTCAAAAAGGATTTTTAAGCCAAATATTCAAAGTCTAAACATTTTTTTGAATGGGAAAAAAACGCGCGAGCTAGTTTGTACTTCTTGTATCAAATCTGATAGAATTAAAAAAGCGATATGATGAGTTACTGATCTTTTTTCTGGTTATATTCTCTAAATAGACTAGACATAAACTAGTTTATATATTTTTTTCTGAACTCTAAGTTGTTTTTATCTTTTTTATCTATATCAATAACAACGTTGTCACCTTCTTTAAATTCTTTTGAAATGAGTTTCAAAGAAAAAGGATTTAATAGATGTATTTGTATAGCTCTTTTTAAAGGTCTTGCACCAAAAGCAGGGTCATATCCTTTTGATGATATGAAATCTTTTGCTTTGTTGGTTAATTCCACGTTTATTTTCTTTTCAGCAATACGATTTTCAAAAACTTCAAGTTGTATATCGATAATTTTATTTAATTCCTGTTCATTTAAATTATGAAATATTATTGTTTCATCTACTCTATTTAAAAATTCAGGTCTAAAATAAACATAAAGTTCTTGTATAATTTTATTTTTTATTTCATTATAATTATCATATTTTTGAAAATATTGTAAACCTATATTTGACGTCATTATGATTACAGTATTTTTAAAGTTAATAGTTCTTCCATGGCCGTCAGTAAGTCTACCATCATCGAGTAGTTGAAGCATGATATTAAACACTTCAGGATTAGCTTTTTCGATTTCATCAAATAACACTATACAATAAGGTCTTCTTCTTACAGTCTCTGTTAGTTGTCCACCTTCTTCAAATCCTACATAACCTGGAGGAGCTCCTATTATACGAGATACACTGTGTTTCTCCATATATTCTGACATGTCAACTCTTACAATATTTTTTTCATCGTCAAATAGGAGTTCTGCAAGTGCTTTAGCAAGTTCAGTTTTTCCAACGCCAGTAGGACCTAAGAATAAAAACGAACCTATAGGTTTATTCGGATCAGAAAGACTAGATCTAGAACGACGTATTGCATTGGATATTGCAGATATAGCTTCATTTTGCCCAATAACTCTTTTATGAAGTATATCCTCCATTTTAAGAAGTTTTTGCATTTCGCTTTCTATCATGCGTTTAACAGGTATTCCTGTCCATTTACTCACAATTTCAGCAACATCCTCTTCATCTACTTCTTCTTTTAGTATTTTTTTTTCTTTTTGCATATTTAAAAGTTTTTTATTTTCTATATCAAGTTGTTTTTGTATATTTGGTATTTTTCCGTAACGTATTTCTGAAACTGTATTCAAATCACCCATTCTTTCTGCCTTTTGTTCTTCAATTTTTAAATTTTCGAGAAGTGCCTTAAAATTTCTTATATTTGATATTGTTTTTTTTTCTTTTTCCCAATGTGTTTTCATTTTAAGAAAGTCTTGTTTTAATTCGTTTATTTCTTGATCCATATTTTCAAGACGTTTTTTTGATACACTATCAGTTTCTTTTTTTACTGCTTGTTTCTCAATTTCAAGTTGTCTTATTTTTCTTTCTATAATGTCAAGATCTGCAGGCATTGAGTCTATTTCCATTCTTAATTTGCTAGCAGATTCATCAATTAGATCTATTGCTTTGTCTGGAAGATATCTGTCAGTTATATACCTTGAACTTAATGTTGCTGCTGCAATTAATGCTAAATCTTTTATTCTTACTCCGTGGTGAATTTCATATTTTTCTTTTATACCCCTCAAAATTGTAACAGTATCTTCAACAGATGGTTCTCCGGCAAAAATTGGTTGGAAACGCCTTTCTAAAGCTACATCTTTTTCAATATGTTTTCTGTATTCATCTGGAGTTGTTGCTCCTACAAGTTTTAATTCTCCTCTAGCAAGCATAGGTTTTATCATATTTGCAATATCAATTGTTCCTTCTCCAGATCCTACTCCAACTATTGTGTGTAATTCATCAACAAAAAGAATTATTCCTCCGTGAGCTGATTGAATTTCTTTAAGAACTGCTTTCACCCTATTCTCGAATTCTCCTCTGTATTTTGTACCAGCTATCAATGCTCCTAAATCTAAAGCTATAATTTTTTTATCTTTCAGACTTTCCGGTATATCTCCTAAAATTATACGCTGAGCAAGTCCTTCTATTATAGCTGTTTTTCCAACACCAGGTTCACCTATAATGACAGGATTATTTTTTGTTCTTCTTGATAAAACTTGCATACATCTACGTATTTCTTCATTTCTACCTATGACTGGATCAAGCTTTCCGTGTTTTGCTAAATTTGTTAAGTTTTTACCATATTTTTCTAGAGCTTGATATTTATCTTCGGGATTAGGATCCATAATATGTTGCTCTCCCCTTATACTTATAAGTATTTTTAAAATAATATCTTGTGTAAATCCATATTTTGTTAATACTTTAGAACTGTTTTCAGAACTTTCTTCCACTATAGCAATAAAAATATGCTCTGTAGAGATAAAATTATCATTTAAATTTTTTGAAATTTTTTCAGAATTATTTAAAATTTTATTCAATTTATGAGATATAAATAGATTTTCTCCATAAACTTTAGGCTTTTTTTCAATTTCCGATAGTAAGTCACTTATAATATTTTCAAATATTGTATTTTTCTGTTTTATTGTTGCAAATTTTTTTATTATTACTCTAACTATGCCATCATGTTGTCTAATTAATGCATACAGAAGATGTTCTGAAGTTATTTCTTGATTTCCGTACTCATAAGCTAAATTTTGAGCATTTGTTAATGCTTCTTGTGATTTAATTGTGAATCTAGAGATGTTCATATAAACCCTTATTTTTTAAATATAGCATTACAAACAAAACATACAACTTATATAATTTGATATTATTTAGTTATTCAACAAATCCCAATTTTCGTATTGTATAAAGTTTATATAACATAAGTTTATTCACAAGTCAATAATAAGAATTTTATGAAAATTATTTTGGCATTAATTGTGAATTTTATTAAAAATTTAGCACAGTAAATAAAAAGTAAAAAACTAATTTTTCACGTGACATAAGAAATTTATAAAAAGTATTTTGTTATATATATTTATCTTTAATTTTATTGTTTTTAAAAAGGGTTTTTAACATGTTCAAATCATGTGTATAAAATTCTGATTTATATTTTTTTATGAGTTTGTATCCCATTATTTTGGTTTTATGCCTAGCAAAATTATCAAGGTATGCTTTTAAAGTAATTAAAGCGTTTATGTTGCACAAATGCTTTATTTTTCCAGGTTTTGCTAAATTCATAAAATACTTACCTGTCCTATTCTTATGATAACATGCTGTACAAAAACTAGGGATAAATTTTTGAAGTATTAAAGATTGAACTACTTCATCAAGAGAACGGTGATCGTTTATACTGAATTGCCTTTCTAACTTAGTATTGTGTATTGAATTTTCTTCATATCCCCCTGGAGTAACTTTTGATTCTGCACTCATTTGAGATACGCCAAGATTTACTAAAATATCTCTAAGATTTGCTGTTTCTCTAGTTGACATTATTATTCCAGTATAAGGAACTGAAAGTCTTAAAATAGCTACTAATTTTTTAAACTCGCTATCTGTAATAGGATATCTCGGATTTGAAGCATAAGCAGAACCTGGAGCTGGTTCAATACGCGGGATAGATATGGTATGAGGTCCTAGTCCATAAGTTTTTTCAAGATATTCTATATGCATAAGCATTGCAAGTATTTCGAAACGGTGATCATAAAGACCAAGCAGAAATCCTATCCCTACATCATCGATACCTGCTTTGAAAGCATTATCTATAGCGTTTAATCTGTTATTAGGATCAGTTTTAGTACCGGCAATATGAAATTTTCTATAAGTTTTTTCATGATAAGTTTCTTGAAATATCTGATAAGTACCTATATGAGCTTTTTTTAATTTTTTAAAATTGTTAATGCTCATGGGAGCTAAATTTACATTTACCCTTTCTATTCTATTCTCTTTATAGTTTACACTGTAAATTGCTTTAATTGCATCAATGTAATAATCTATATTTTTTTTTGAAAAATTAATCTCTCCTGAAACCATAAGAATGCGTTTATGTCCCTTTTTAAGAAGAATTTTCGTTTGTTTTTTTATTTCAGGAATTGTCAATTGCTTCCTTATTGTAAGTTTATTATTTACTGCAAATCCACAATAAATACAATTATTTGAACAAATATTACTTATATAAAGAGGGGTAAATATTACAATTCGTTTGCCATATATTGCATTTTTTACATAAGCTGCCATATTATAAATTTTTTTAATTAAAACAAGATCGGTTACCGATAAAAGTTTTGCAGATTCTTCAATGGTAAGTTTTTTTAAATGCATTGTTTTTTTTAAAATACTATTGATATCTTTTTTAGTAGCTTTTATTTTTAATAAAGAATTTATTTTTGCTTCATCTATATGTTTCAATTTATTTACCTAATTTTATTTTTATAAGAATTATAAAAATAATGTTAAATATTATCTTTGATATTTTTTCTTACGAAGGAAATAAAATTGTTAATATTCATGATACCTAAATTTTTATTTTTTCTTGTTCTTACAGCAATTGTTTTTGTATTTTCTTCTTTACTCCCAACTATAACCATATAAGGGATTTTTTGCATTGCGCTTTCTCTTATTTTATATCCAATTTTTTCATTTCTGTCGTCAAAAATTGATCTTATATCATTTTTTTTCAATTTTTTTAATAATTCAATACAATATCCGCATTGTTCCTCATTTATGTTTATTATTACCACCTGAACTGGGGAGAGCCAAATTGGAAGTTCTCCAGAATAATGTTCAAGCAGAATGCCTATAAATCTTTCTAAAGAGCCTAATAGTGCTCTGTGAATCATGTATGGTCTGACTTTTTTTCCAAATGAATTAATATAAAAAATATCAAATCGTTCAGGTAAGTTAAAATCAAATTGTATAGTTGAACATTGCCATAATCTACCTATAGTATCTTTCACTTTTATATCAATTTTTGGCCCATAAAAAGCTCCTCCTCCATCATCTATTTCATATTTGTATCCTGTTTTTTTTAAAGTATTTTCAATTGATTTTTGTGCCTTTTCCCAATCTTCTACTTTACCTATGTATTTTTTCTTAGGTTTAGTTGCAAGATAAATTTTATATTTATTAAAACCAAAAGTTTTGAGACAATCTATAGCCATATTAAATATTTTAAGCATTTCATTTTCAAGTTGTTCAGAACTAACTATGACATGACCATCATCTTGAGTAAAACCTCTAACTCTTAAAAGTCCATGCAAAACACCAGATTTTTCAAATCTGTAAACTGTACCAAGTTCTGCATATCTTACAGGGAGATCTCTATAAGAATGAAGTTTTGTTTTGTATATTATTAAGTGCATTGGACAGTTCATAGGTTTTACTCTATATGGATTTCCATCTATTTCTATAGGAGCATACATATTTTCAGAATAAGTTTGTATATGTCCACTTGTTTTAAAAAGTTCTTCACTGGCAATGTGAGGTGTGGATAAAAGTTCATAGTCGTTTTTAAGATGGAATCTTTTCCAATAATTTTCAATAATATCTTTTAAAAGAGCTCCATTTGGATGCCATAGAACTAAACCACTTCCAACAGTATTATCAATAGTAAACATATTTAAATCTTTTCCAAGTTTTCTATGATCTCTTTTTTTTGATTCTTCAATTTTAGTTAGATAATTGTTTAAATCTTTTTTTGAAAAAAAAGCAGTTCCGTAAATTCTCTGTAACTGTTTTTTTGAAGAATCACCTCTCCAATAAGATCCCGCAATAGATAATAGTTTAAAGTATTTAAGTTCACCTGTTGAATTTATATGTGGACCTTTACATAGATCTATAAATTTTCCAGATTCATACATACTTACTTTTTCGTCTTCAATTTCTAATACTATTTCAGCTTTATATTTTTCACCTTTTGCTAAAAATTTATTAATGGCTTCTTTTTTAGAAATATAATGACGAATAAAAGAATAATTGTTTTTTATTATTTCTTCCATTTTTTTTTCAATTATTGTTAAATCTTGTGGATTAAAAGGTTTATCTCTATCAAAATCATAGTAGAAACCATTTTCTATAGATGGCCCTATGGCAATTTTTGTTTCAGGAAAAAGTTCAGTAACAGAAAACGCCATTATGTGAGCTGCGGAGTGTCTTAAAATGTCTAGTGCTTTATGTTTTCTCATCTTTTTTACGAGTCTCCTATTTATCACAATAATCTATAAATTTTGTATATAGTATTTAACATTATTATATCATCTTTTATATAATTTTTTACAAGATTACCATGATGAAAAGAAATGGATGTAACATAAAATAATAAAAGAAAAATGGTATAAAAGATATAAAGCTAAATAATAAGTAAAATTTAACGTTATGAGTGTATTAATTTATTAAAGATAAAGAAGTGGGTTGTGATTGCTATTTTAAAATTTTGTGATATCATAATTAAGAAATAACTATGTAATAAAAATTGTTTATGGTTCATAAGTATGTAGAAAATGGTAAAAAAGGATTTACTGCGAATTATATAAAAAGCTATTTTGCGGGTGTAGTCTAATGGTAAAATTCCAACTTCCCAAGATGGAGATGTGGGTTCGATTCCCATCACCCGCTTTTCAGCAGTTTGTAAATGTCAAATTGTTGATGATTTTGTAATTTTAATGTCAAAAATACTATCCTGGTATCTATTGTTTTTTTTTGGTAGCATTATATTAGAAGTGTCCTTGTTTGTTTTACATTTAGCAAGTAGTTTTGTAGTTATATAATTGTCGGTAAGAGCTTTGTCATTTCCTATTTTCACTGCTTTTTTTATTAATCCTATATTTTTGTTTAAAAAATCTGTTTTTTTCTTGTAATTTATTTCAAATAATTCTTTTGATCTACTCTTTATTTCATCGTACGATATTTTATTCTTAAATGTTGAAGACTTTGTAATATATCTATTGGAGTATTTAAATATATGAAATTTTACAAATGGGATTTTTTTTATAAAATCACATGTTTCTTTATGGTTTTTTTTTGTTTCTCCTGGAAATCCTGTGATAATGTCTGTTGTAAGTGTTAATTTTGGTAAAAACTGTATTATTTTATTTATTTTTGTTTCAAAATCTTCTGTTAAATATTGTCGATTCATACGTCTTAAAATTTCATTACTTCCAGATTGTAGTGGTATATGTAAATGATGACATATTTTTTCAGGATTTTTTTGCATAAGCTCTATTAATTTATCATCGATTTTATTTAGCTCTATAGATGAAATACGTATTCTAAATTTTAAAGGGATTTTGATTATTTTTTTAATAAGATTTGATATACCGTAGCTATACTCTCCTATATTTATACCGGTTAATACTATTTCGGAATAGCCATTTTGCGCAAGATTTTTAGTTTCTATTAAAACTTCTTCTTCAGATTTACTCCAAAGAAAATTTCTCACATATGGAACTATACAGTATGAACAAAAATTATTACATCCATCTTGTATTTTTAAAAATGCTCTTGAATGTCCATCTAAACCTAAAACTGTTTGTTTTTTGAAAAGCTTTGTCTTATCTGTTATTATTTTGATGTTCTGTAGGGTATCTTTCATATTAACGCTTTTGTTTTTTACAATACATCCGGTAAGTAGTACTTTGGGATTATTTTGTAGTTTTGTAATCTTTTTAAGAAAATATTTACACTTTTTATCTGCTTTCGCCGTTACTGTGCAAGAATTAACAATAATTATATCAGCTTTTTGTGGTTTTTGTACTTGTTCAAAATTATCACTTTTGAATTTCTCAGAGATTAATTGAGATTCATATTGATTTACTTTACAACCTAAAGTGTGTATATAATATTTTTTCATTTTTACTTCATATTTTATTCAACGATTATATATTTTAAATATTTTTTTCATGATTAAAAATTTTTATTTTAAAAGTTCAAGCATACATAATATAAATTTTAGTATCAACACATAACTAAAATTTTTTGTAAACAACTTGTATTACTAAATATTATACTAATTTATGATCTTATAAGTATTGTAAGTGATAAATATTCCTTGTAATTCTTTAAATTATTGTTTGTTTTGAGAGTTTTATTAGCATTTTAGATTCTATTTTTTTGTGTTTATTATTGTTTTGTTATTTGTTATTACTGATTTTTAAAATTGAGCTGCATTATTGCTTTTAAAGTAAAAAAATAGTACAATCTTGCCCTATGAATGATCTGTCACTTAATATTAGAAGATGTTTTTTGAATTTTTTTAAAGATAAAGGTTGCATTGTTATTCCGTCGGATTCTCTTATTCCTACCAAAGATGAAACACTTCTTTTTACTTCTGCTGGTATGGTGCAATTTAAGCAGCATTTTTTAGGACAAAATAAAGATTTATTCACGAGAGTTACTAGTTGTCAAAAATGTTTTAGAACTTCTGATATTGATAAAATTGGCTTTACTATAAGGCATCTTACTTTTTTTGAGATGCTTGGAAATTTTTCTTTTGGTGATTATTTTAAAGAAGAAGCTATATGTTGGACCTGGAAATTTTTGACGCAAGAAATGCTTTTACCTATAGATAGGTTGTATGTAACTGTTCATAAAGACGATAATGAAGCAATTTCATTGTGGCAAAAAGTTATTTCGTCAAGTAAAATTATAAAAATGGGTGATGAAACTAATTTTTGGCATATGGGAGATACCGGCCCATGTGGTCCATGTTCAGAAATTTTGATAGATTTAGGTATTGAAATGGGCTGTGGTAAAGTCATGTGTGGTCCTGGATGTGAATGTGATAGATATCTTGAAATATCAAATCTTGTGTTTACTCAATTTGACAAGCAAAGTGATGGAACCTTAAAGAATCTTCCAAGGAAAAATATTGACACAGGGATGGGGCTTGAGAGACTTGTTTTAGCTGTAAATGGTAAAAAAAACGTTTTTGATACTGATTTATTCGTGCCTATTATAAAAAATATTGAAGAAATTTTAAAAATAAGAAATGAGAAGAGTAATATATCAAAATTTAGGGTGATTGCAGATCATTCTAGAGCGGCGGTTTTTTTGATTTTAGATGGAGTGTTACCTTCTAATATTGGTAGAGGTTATGTTTTAAGAAGAATTTTGAGAAGAGCTTTAAGGCAAGGTAGGCTTTGTGGATATAAAAAACCATTCATAAACAAACTTGTTCCGATGATTATTGAAATTATGATGCCAGTCTATCCTGATCTTTTATCAAAATTAAATAGTATACAGTCTATAATAGAGGTTGAGGAAAAAAAATTTTTAGAAACACTTGATTCTGGATCTGTAATGCTTTCAAATATTATAAATTTTTATAAATCTAGAGATTTAAGTGTTATTTCTGGAAAAGATGTTTTTAAACTTTATGATACTTATGGATTCCCTCACAGTTTAACAAGAGAAATTGCTCATAAAAATGGGATGACAATTAATGAGACTGAATTTAAAATTGAACAAGAGACTACACAAGAAAAATCACGTAGTTCTTGGGTGGAATCAAAAGAAAAAGATGCAACTTTTTATTCAGTACTTTATAAAAAAGTTGCTGATACTATGTTTGTTGGATATGATAATTATGTAAGTAAAAGTCAGGTTTTAATTTTAATAAAAGATGATAAAGAAGTTAATGAGTTAATTGTGGGAGATGAGGGTGAAGTTATTCTTTCTCAGTCTATTTTCTATGCTCAATCTGGTGGACAAAGTTCAGATAGGGGTAAAATAGTGATAGAAAATATTTTTGAAAGTAGTGTCGAAAGTGTTTTTAAGCCAGTAGGGAATTTATTTGTGCACAAGGTAAAAGTTTTAAAAGGGACTATAAAAGTTAATGATGAAGTATCAATGATAATTGATGTTGAATATAGAAAACAAATTGCGCAACACCATACAACTACTCATTTGCTACATAAAGTGCTTAGAGAAACTTTTGGTACACATATAGCTCAAGCTGGTTCTTTGATATCATATAATTGTCTTCGTTTTGATTTCGTAAGTTTTTTTGCAATTAAAAAAGAAGATTTAATTAAAATAGAAAATAAAATAAATATGCTTATAAGGGCAAATTCAGAAGTAATTGTTAAAACTATGGAAATAACACAAGCACGAAAATTAGGTGCAATAGCTTTATTTGGTGAAAAATATAAGGATTTTGTAAGAACTATATCAATAAAGAATAGTGATGATAATGGTATTTATTCAATGGAATTATGTGGTGGCACACATGTTAAAAGAACTGGAGACATAGGTATTTTTAAAATTATATCAGAATCATCTGTTGCTTCAGGAATAAGGCGTATAGAAGGAGTTACTGGAAAGATAGCAGAAGATTGTATTCTAAAAGAAGAGTTTATAATTGAAAAAATTTCACAAATTCTTAGTGTTCCAAAGAAAGATATTACAAATAAGATACAAAAATATATAACTGACTATAATAAGCTTAAAGATGACTTAAATTTACTAAAAAATAATTTGTTGTTATCTGATATAGATTCTTACGCAAAAAAAATTAAAACAGTTAATGGAATAAATTTTTTGTCAATTTTAGTAAAAAATACGGATATCAAAATATTGCGATATATATCTAGTCAGTTAAAATTAAAATTAAAATCAGTGGTCTTATTAATATCTTCTGAAAATGAAAATAAATCGTGTTTTGTGGTATATGTTACTTCGGATTACATAGAAAAAGGGATAAATGCCAATAAAATTGCTAAAGCTTTTGCTGCAGATATAAATGGTTCTGGTGGAGGAAAGTTTGATTTTGCAGAAGGTGGTTCAAAAGATTTATCAAATTTAAGTTATGCTGTAGAAAATTTACAAAAATATATTATAATTTAGTTGTTGATTTAAGATATATAGTGTCAATATTGTCAGTAAAAATTTGGAGGAAAAAAATGTTGTTTTATTCGAAGAAAGTTATGGATCATTTTATAAATCCGCGTAATGTTGGAGAGATTAAAGATGCCGATGCTGTTGGTGAGGTAGGTAATCCCGTATGTGGTGATATGATGATTTTTTATATAAAAGTTAAAAACAATAGAATTGAAGATGTAAAATTTAAAACTTTTGGTTGTGGAGCTGCGATTGCTGTTTCTTCTATGATTTCGGAAATGGTATTAGGTAAAACACTTGAGGAAGTTATGAAAATTACAAATGATGATGTTGCTGAATCTTTGGGAGGATTACCTGCTAATAAGATGCATTGTTCCAATTTGGGAGCGGATGCATTACATAAAGCTGTTGAGAATTATTATAAACATAAAAAAAATGATCAGGAGTAATAAATATGGTAAAGAATCAAGAATGTTTATGCCCTCATTGTGAAATTGAATTAAAAAAAAATTGTTCTAATTCTGAGTTTTGTAAGCCTTGTTTCATTAATAAGTATAAGATATGTCATGTTTGTGGAGCAGAATATTTATCTGAGTACGATAAATGTCCTGCTTGTACGGTTGCTAAAAGATAAAATTTTATACTATACATGAAAAAAAATTTTACTGCGTATAATTTTGTATCAAAGAATAGAAAATATAAAAACCGTTTTTGTGTTATATAGGTTTAAGTAATTAATTTTTTGCAATTGCACTAGATTGTGATACATTTTTAAAATTCATGTTTCTGTAAATTTATAAAAATTTTTTGAAAAAATGAATGGTATGCTCATTCATTTTATAAGGTCCAAACTAGAAGAATCTTGAATATAATTTAATATCAAAACATACACAGAAGCAAAAAAACCGCCTTCATACCGTAAGTAAAAACTGTATGAAGACGGTTACTGATTTTGCATTTGCTAATACCAGATTTTGAAAAACTCGAACACACCATTTTTTATAGAAACATAAAAAATTTACTTTAAAAACTTTTTTCCTTTAATTATTTTATAAATTAACTATTTTGAGATAAAGGTGTAGTTTCTGTATTTTCTTCTGTAGCTTCTTCGGTTGTTTCAACATCTTTAGGAACTTCAGTTTTACTTCCGCAACAAGCTGCTAGACTTAAACCAAATGTTACTGCAAGTGCAATGATCAACATAAATTTCCTCATTTTCATTTCTCCTTTCTTGTTTAATTAACATCATGCGGTAATTCTATATATTTTAATATGTTTTTGCAAATAATACGATTAAAGGAATGATGAATAGAATAATTATTTTATATTGGTTGGTCGTATATGATTGTATTTTGTTTCATTATTTTTGTATTAGATATAACATTAATATAAAAATTTGTTGATAGATGATTTATATATTGAAAATTGTTATTTAAAAATTGTTGTATTTAGCTTAATTTTTGAGTTTTTTAAAGTATCTGAATATAATTTGTTTAGAATAAGATTTATTTTTTTGTTAATTAAATATTCTTTTGTTAACTTTGAATTTTGTTTAATGGATTTTTCAAATTCATAATTCCAGAATTTTATAGAGGATAAAATAATATATTTAGTTTTATTTATGATAATTTGTTTTTTTCTCGTTGATTCATATTGTTTTGGTGTCATTTTTATAAAATTTAAGAATGTGTAATATTTGTGTATGTTGAAGATATTATTACTTTTAAACATTTCAAAATTTTGTAAATCTGTTTTTAATTCTTCATCAGTAACTGTAATCATATAATATTTTGATTGATGATAAAAAAATTCATCCTGTATTAATTTTTGGATAATTTCCATTTTTATTTTGTTTAAATCATTTTTAGATAATTTGTTGTTTGTTGTTTCATATATTTTGATATAATTTGTGCAAATTAAATTAAATGTTTGCATCGATATTTTTGTACCATTTATCGTTATAGCAGTTTGAGAGTTGTCTTTACTAATTGAAAAATAAATTCCAAAACCTACACAAAATACAAATATAATAATTATAAAAACAAGGATAACTCGCATGTGTTTTATTAAAAAATCCATAATTAATCGTTTTTTCTCCAAACGTATAAAATTTACACTTGACATTATAACTTATTTTTACCAAATATTATAAGTTATTTAAGGTTTTTTATTGTGATAAATATTATAAGATATTTATGTTCTTATCATGTTATTAATTTAAGTATATTTAAAATATTATAACATTATTATAACATTGTAGATCTTATATGGAATCTTTTTTTGACAATTACAATTATTTTTAATAGGATAAAAAAATTGTGCCTATAGTTATGCCGATGTAGCTCAGTTGGTAGAGCAGCGGTTTTGTAAACCGCAGGTCGTAGGTTCAAATCCTATCGTCGGCTGTCTTTGGATTATAAATGAAATGAAAAAAGTATTTTCATTAAATAAAAAAGCTTATTATAATTATGAAATTATTGAAAAATTAGAAACAGGTATTGTTTTGTGCGGGTATGAAGTTAAGGCTATAAAATGCTCTAATGTAAGTCTTACTGAAGGTATTGTTGGCTTTTATGAGGGAGAGGCTTTTGTTGAGAATATGTCCATAGCTTCTTATAGGAATGTATCTACTCATGTTTATGGGTATGATGCTAAGAGAAGAAGAAAATTATTAATGCATAAAATAGAAATAAGTAAAATGCAATGGAAAGTTAGAAGAAAAGGTTTTTCTGTTATTCCTTTAGAGATTTATAGTGGATGTAAAGGGAGAATAAAGCTTCTTGTAGGGCTTGTAAAAGGTAAAAAGATGTATAACAAAAAAGATATTATCAAGAAACGGGATATTATGAGAGAAGTGGAAAGATTGTGCTAATTTAAATTAAATTATAGATCATACTATTATCATCATATTATTTATTATAATGGAAAAATTTCAGATAATTTCTGTACAGGCCTCAGCTGGATCTGGTAAAACTTATAGTCTTGCAAAGAGATATCTTTATCTGTTGTTAGATCAAAACAATGATGCTGAAGTAAAAAACATAGTGGCTGTAACATTTACAAATAAAGCAGCCATAGAAATGAAATATAGGATTATAAATTATTTAAAAAAAGCGGCGTTATTACTGGATGCAGATAATTTTTTTTGTGGTCTAAAGCTTACAAAAAATGAAATAGCTAAAAGAAGTATTACTATTTTAAACAGTGTATTTGAATCTCATGATAATTTTAATATTGGTACTATAGATAGTTTTAAAAACTATATCTTAAAATCTTGTGCTATCAACATTGATCTTTCTCCAAATTTTAATATAGAGCAAGATTATTCTGATAATCTTTTATTTGCATTGTCAATTTTTTTAAAAAAATCTCAAACTTTAGAAAGCTTAAGGAAAATTATATTGCGGTATTTATCGCAGTATTTAATCAAAGATTTAGGTTGGTTTCCTAGAGAGAATATTTACAACGAAATTGAAAAATTATTTAAATTATTATCAAATACAGGTAAAAATATTAAAGTATATGAAGATATAGATTTTAAAAATGAAATTTTTTTAAGATCTAAATTAATTCTAGGTAAAATTATTAAATTTTCTGAAATATTTTCTGAGCTTAAAATTAATAGTCACTATGTTAAGGCTATTGGAAACATTTTAAAAGGAGGGGTTACTGCATTAGCTTCATTAGATATTCCTATAAGATTTGCATATAAAAATCTGGGATATAAAAAAGGAGCTGAAATTAATACTAGAGCTAATAAACTTTGGAATGTAATAAATATTGAAATTCAATCTTTATGCGATTTCTATATGATGAATTATTATTCTGTTTATTCAAATATGTATTCGAATATTATTTTGGAATTTGATAAACAATCAAAAAAAGAGGGAATAGTGTTTTTAAATGAAATAAATAAAAAAACTGTGAGATTTTTTGAAGAAAACAATAATATCATACCTGAAATTTATTATAGATTATCTGAGAAATATAAACATTTTTTAATTGATGAATTTCAAGATACTAGTCTTGTTCAATGGATTGGTATTAAGAGACTTTTAGAAGAAGGTTTAGCATGTGGTGGAACATTTTTTTATGTTGGTGATGCCAAACAGGCTATATATTCTTTCAGAGGAGGAAAATCTGAAATTTTTAATACGGTATTGCAAGAATTTCCAATTAAAAATATTGATAGAAGATATTTGATGGAGAATTTTAGAAGTGGTAAGATTATTGTTGATTTTAACAATAATATTTTTTCAAAAGAGAATATTGAAAGATTTTTAAGTGAGATTTATAAATCAAAATATATCAAGTATAAGTGTTATTTCGAAAAATTTATTGAAACGTATTCTTCTCCTAAGCAGGAAGTACATGAAAAGCATAATTATGGTTATGTTGAAATAAATATAATGGACAAAAATTGTAAGAATGATGTAGAAAAAATAAAACAAAAATTTATAAGTTATATCTTAGATATATTAAATAGATTTAATTTAGATGATATAGCTGTTTTGTGTAGAACTAACGATGAGGTTCTTGTCGTAAGTACGTGGCTCTTAGAAAATAAATTTGATGTTGAATCATCCCAAACCTTAAATATAAAAAATAATAAATTTATAAAACAAGTTGTATCATTAATGAAATTTATAAATTCGCCTATAGATACATTATCTTTTTTTTCTTTTGTTATTGGGGATATTTTCACTACGATAACAAAAATTAATGTTAGTGAATTCGAGCGATTTTTTTTTATTTATAATAATGAGAACAGATCTGAATATTTTTGTAAAGCTTTTAGAGAAAAATATAAGGATTTATGGAATGAGTATTTTGAATATTTTTTTGAAAAAGCAGGACTTACTCCTGTTTATGAACTAGTTTTAGCTATATTAGATAAATTCAAAGTTATAAATAATTTCCCAAATATAAAAGTATTTATAATGCGTTTTTTGGAACTTATAAAAGATTTTGAAATTGAATATTCTGGTCTTCGAAATTTTTTAGAATATTTTGATAATTTAAAAGATGATGTATATATTAAAGATGCTTTTTGTAGTGGTATAAAGGTTATGACGGTGCATAAAGCCAAAGGCCTACAGTTTCCTGTAGTAATAATTTCTTCTTTAAAACTATCAGAAAAAAATATAAAAAATCCATATTTTGATGATTCAAGTGATGATATTGAATTATTAAGATTATCTGGAAAAATTACAAAATTTT
Organism: Endomicrobium sp.; assembly: GCA_031266535.1. Taxonomy (GTDB): domain Bacteria; phylum Elusimicrobiota; class Endomicrobiia; order Endomicrobiales; family Endomicrobiaceae; genus Endomicrobiellum. Next base: position 22,884 of record JAISAS010000005.1, read on the forward strand.
CTCAAAAGGCTAAAGAAATATATGATAGTGAAAAAATAAATTTATTATTATCTGAACTCAATATTCTGTACGTTTCAATGACAAGAGCGAGATATGAATTTTATGCAATAGTGCCTACTAATAAATCTACTAATTCGAATAATTTAATTTTGAAACTTATTCATAATACTAGTCTTATTAGTGGTACTAAATATAATGATGATTATGTAGACAGTGTTTTAAAGAATGACATAATTTTGGATGCTCATTTTGGAGGATATAAAGATATACAAATGTATTTAAAGAGCGTAAAAAAAACAATTATTGATGTAAATAATATTAGACAAAAAGGCCTAATTGTACATTATGCTTTGTCAAAAATAGTGTCGTTAAAGAATAAGGATATAAATAAGAGTGTAGATTATGCACTTAGGTTTACAAAACGAAGATTTTTATTTGAAAATGTTGAATTCATAAGAGAGAAACTTAAAAAATTATTTGCGTCGAAAGAAGTTTTAGATTTATTTTTATTTGATAGTAATAATATTCACAATGAAAAAGAGATTGCAAATTCATCTGGAGAAATTTTTAGAATAGATAAATTAATAATTAATAAAAACATGATTATAATAGTGGATTTTAAAAGTTCTAATCATAGTGACATAAAAAATGAAAATCAACTCAAGCTCTATAGTTCTATTATTTCAGAGATTTATCCAAGTAAAGTTGTATCAGCCTGTATTGTAAATGTTGAAAAGTTTTCAATACAGAATTGGTTTAATTTTAAGTGTTAATGTTTCTAAATATTTTTTTGTTACAATTTTAAAATAATATTTACAATAATAACATTTGATTTGTCTTAATTATGTTGAAAAACATGTAAAAAAGGTGTTTTGATGAATGTCAAGTAAAATAATTAATATAGATATTCATGATGATATTATATATTCTGTGTCAGAATATATTTATAGATTAAACAAGAAAGTTCTTTTGATAAGTGGTGGACAAAGACCTTTTTTGTTTATTAAGAAAAATCTTTCTAAGAAATATAATAAATCTTTTTTTCCTCCAAAATTTTTTACAAATGATGAATTCATTGAGAAAATTATTTTTGAAAACACAGAACTTACAAAAATTTCTGATTTTGAAGCTGCGTTTATGATATTTGAAATTATTAAAAATGAAGTCCCTACACTTTTGAATGGAAAAACTTCTTTTGCATATTTTATGGAATGGTCATTTGAAATTTTATCCTTCATTGAACATCTTGATTTAGAGAATGTTTCACAAGATAAGCTTAAAACTATAAAGATTAATGCGGAGATAGGTTATGATGTTCCTATAGGTATAAATAATTTATTAAAAAATATTTTTGAAATAAGAAAAAGTTTTCATAATAATTTGGAGCGAGCATCAAAAATTACAAAAGGATATAGTTTTTTAAAAACTATGCTAATGGAATCAAATCTATTAATTAAAGATTTTGATGAGGTGATACTTATGGCGCCTTTTTATCTTTATAAAACTGAAATTGAAATTTTTAAAAAAATTTATAAAAATGAAAAACTTACTGTATTTATTCAAGGAGATCCTAAAGAATATGATATTTTAGCACGTATATATTATGAATTTTGTCAACCTTTTCCTAATATAAAAAATAAGGAAGATAGTTATATTTTAAATATATATTCAGCGTTTGATGATCAATCACAAGGAGCATTACTTAGGAACCTTATAAGTAATTATTCTGATTCTGATAGGGATAAAACTGTTGTTGTTGTACCTAATTTAACAATGTTACAATCCGTATTATCTGAAATTTCAATTATATCTAATAAATATAATGTCTCAGCAGGATATCCAGCTCAAAAGACAGCAGTTTTTTCTTTGCTGAATGCTGTTGTGGAAGCGCAATTTTCAAGAAAAGGGAAATATTATTATTCAATGGATGTTATGAGAGTTCTAACTAATCCATTGTTAAAAAATTTTAAATTTTTTGGAGAGAGTTATATATCAGAAATTATTATTCATAAAATTGAAGAATCCTTAAATCAAAATTCAGCAAGCTGTTTAAGTGGCAAGGTATTTATTTCTTTTGAAGAAATTATTAATGAGAAGTGGCTTATTGAAAGTATAGTTATTACTTTAACAAAAATATGTGAATATATTTCTGCTAAAAAAATTATAGAAATATTAGAAGAAATTTTTAATAATTTTTTTATATTATGGGAAGATATAATCACTTTTAAAAATTTGGCGAATGTTTTGCACACATTTTTGTTAAAAATATATTCTTTAAGCTCAGTTGATACATTAAATATTGAAGCTATAGAATTATTGTTATCTTTATTAAATGATTTTAAATTTGGAAGTGTATCAAAGGTAAAATTTCAAAATGAAGATATTTTCAATATTTTTAAAAAATTACTTAAAAATAAAAGAATTCCTTTACAAGGTTCTCCTCTTGAGGGATTGCAAGTTTTAGGATTATTAGAATCAAGAAATATTTCTTTTGATAATGTTTTTGTAGTTGGTATGACAGACTCTGCTATACCAGCTGTGAAAAAAGTGTATTCTGTTATCCCTAAGGATATAATGTATGCTCTAGGTTTAGAAATGGCAAAAAAAGAATTTGAGATACAGAAATATCATTTTCAAAGGCTTATTTCTAGAGCAAAAAATTTAAATCTTATATATTCTGAAAACGAAAAGAATGAAAGGAGTAGATTTATAGAATCACTTATATGGAATAAACAACTGAAGAATAAAAATATGAATATTGTAAAAATAAATAAATTTATTTTGCCAAAATTTTCAATAGAGGATTCTTCAGAGCGAAGAAAATATAAAAAAACAAAAGAAATTAAAGAATATCTTAGTAATATGTTCTATACTTATAGTAAAATCGATACTTATTTAAATTGTAAATTAAAATTTTACTTTAAATATGTTCTTTCATTTGATAAAGAAATAAGAATTGGATATGAATCTTCTAATAGTGATATAGGAAGTTTTATACATAATTTTTTGAAAGATGTATTATATGAAAATCTCAATTTTGAAAAATTATGTACATTTGAATTTGAAAAGGAGTATTTTAAAAAACTTAATAATAAATTTGATAATTCGCCATATTTTAAATTTAGAGAAGATTCTTTTATAATAAAAGAAGTTTTAGTATATAGAATGAAAAAAATATTAAGCTATGAGAGAATGAGAATGTATAAGAATATTTATGCTTGTGAGAGAGAATATACTTCGAATATTAAAACTTTATCAGGAAAAATATATAATTTAGATTGTAGAATAGATAGGATAGATATATATAATGAAAATTATGTGATATTAGATTATAAAACAGGAGTTGTTGCGGATAGTGTTGTTTCAAAAAAGTATTTTGAATTAATTAGCAACGATTTTAATAGAAAGGATATAAAAAAAGGAATAAATTCTCTTCAATTACCATTATATAAATATATATTTGAAAAAAAAACAGGATATAATGTTTCTGAATGTGGAGTTTATGATATAAAAAAAACTAGAATTATTAAATTTTCACAGAAACAAGAAATATATGATAAATGTGTAAACATAATTAGAATAATTCTCGATGAAATAAACAATGATGAAAATTTTGAATTTGCTAAAGATGATAAAACTGATTGTAAAAATTGTAGATATTTTTATACATGTAGATAATTAAGCTACTTGAAGCTACTTGAGCTATATAATGGTGGGTAATTTGTGAATAATGTTAATATTAATAAATTATCTAATAATAAAATTAATAGAATACTAAATTTGGTACGAAAACCTGCAAGATATATAAACAGTGAATTAAATTCATACTCCGCTAATATGTTTGCAGATTTTTCTATAGTTTTATGTTTTCCAGATTTGTATGAGATAGGTGCTTCTAATCTTGGCCTTGAAATTCTTTATCATTTGATTAATGAAAAAAATCTTGCTCGTTGTGAAAGAGTATTTGCTCCTGACGATGATATGGAGTTGCTTCTTAGAAAGAAAAAAATTAATTTATTTTCTTTAGAATCTAATAGTGAATTAAAAAGTTTTGATATTTTAGGTTTTACAATTCAATGTGAACTTGTTGCAACTAATATTGTAAATATATTGAATTTATCTGATATTTCTATATTTTCAAAAGATAGAAAAAATGATGAGCCTTTAGTAATTGCTGGAGGTCCTGCGTTGACTAATCCAGAGCCTTTTTCTGATTTTTTTGATTTGTTTGTTTTAGGAGATGGTGAAGAGGTAATAGAAGAAATAATAAAAATACACAAGAAGTCTAAAAAAAATAAACTTTCAAGATTTGAAGCGTTGAAAAATTTATCTAAGGTGTGTGGAGTATATATACCGTCGTTTTATAATGTTGAGTACAATTCTGATAATACTATAAAATCTGTAGTTCCATTGTTTAAATATGTAAAAACTGTTGTCAGAAAAAGAATTTCAAATCTTGATGTTGCATATTTTCCTGATAAAAAAATAGTTCCATTTGTAGAAACTATTCATAATCGATTAAATATTGAAGTTGCAAGAGGATGTCCAGGACGATGTCGTTTTTGTCAAGCAGCAAAATATTATTATCCATGGAGGCAAAAATCTGCTGATAAATTAATTGATCTTGTAAAGAAAGGTATAAATTCTACTGGTTTTGAAGAAATCGCTTTTTCGTCTCTTTCATGTAGTGATTACAAACATTTGGACAAATTATTAATCGAAACAAATAAGTTGTATAGTAAAACTGGTATTGATATTTCACTTCCTTCTCTAAGATGTGAGGATAAATCTCTTAAGATACTTCGATATATAAATAAAATAAAAAAACCCACACTTACTTTTGCTCCTGAAGCAGGTACAGATAAATTGCGTTGTGTAATAGGAAAGTATATTACTGAAGACCAAATAGTTAAAACATTACTTTCTGCTAATGCTATGGGTTGGAAAGCCATAAAGCTTTATTTTATGATAGGTCTTCCAACTGAGACAAATGAGGATATATCTGGAATAGAACATCTTGTGAAGTTTGTGAAAAAAAAATCAAAAGATTTGAATTTTAATATTACAATTTCACCTTTTGTTCCGAAAGCGCATACTCCATTTCAATGGGTTCGTATGGAAGATATTTGTAAATTAGAAGAAAAAATCTTATTATTGAATAATAAATTATTACCGATAAAAATTAAGGCGCATAATTGTAGGTCTAGTGTTTTAGAAGCTTTAATTGCAAAAGGTGATAGAAAGATTTCATCATTGATTTATAGAGCGTGGCAAAAAGGTGCAAGATTTGATCAGTGGAATGATAAATTTCATAGTAATATATGGGATGATGCTATTAGTGAATGTAAAGTTGATTTGAATTTTTATATACATAGAAATGTGAAATATGATGAGGTATTACCTTGGGAACACTTGAATTTTGGGTTAACGAAAGAGGTGTTATATGCTGAGTATATTAAAGCCATGAATGAATCATCTTTCAACAGTAAAACGCATAGTAGTAATAATTTTACAGTTGGTAATATATCTAAAAATGTATCTTGTGTTGAGAATTTTAATAGGGTTTTTTATACCGACCAGTTTTGTAATCAACAAAATTTGCTAATTAAATGCAAAGATTCTAATGCAAAAGTAGAAGATCTAAGTGTTTTGCCAATAATGCGTTTAAGACTCTGTTTTTCAAAAAAAGGAATAGTTAGATTCATATCTCATTTACAACAAATAGAGGTATTTAGAAGGGCAGCCAGACGTTCTGGACTTCCAATAGCATTTACAAAGGGTTTTAGCCCTAAAGTTAAATCATCTTATGGTCCGCCACTTCCAGTAGGTCAGGAAAGTTTAAGTGAATATATGGAACTTTATTTTACACATAGAGTAAGTATCGAAAATGTAAAACTTAAATTTTTAAACGTGCTACCAAAAGGGTTTAAATTAATAGATATAAAAAAAGTTCCGTTAAATTTTCCAACAATAGACGTTTTGTCAAATGTTTCAGAATATGAGATAAAAAATATAAATATTTCTCAAGAAATAATTAACAAATTTTTATTGCAAAAAATAATTCTAGTAGAAAAAATAAAAAAAGATAAAATTATCAAGATAGATATTAAACCTTTAATAATATTTTTTAAAAGTGAAAGTAATATTTTAAGGTTAAAATTACGCACTAATGTAGGTAAAACTATAAATCCAGAAGTAATTCTAAAAAAATTACTGTTAAATCAAAAAATTTATAACAAAAGAATGTACATTGTAAGAAGAACCAATTTATATGTTGAAATAAAAAATGGGAAAATTTATAAACTGTAGAAAATTTAATGTAGTATCAACTTAAAAAATACTTGCAAATTAATATTTATTTTAAATATTTTGAAGAGAATAGTAAGATTTAAAAAATAATTGCACTTATAAAGTAAAAATATAATTTGAAATTCGTTAAACTTAATTTTAAAAAATAGAAATTTAAATTTTTAGATTATTTATGTACAATTTTCTTTTCTAGTTTTTTCGTGAAAATTTGACAAAGATAATGCAATTTTATATCCTACGATAGTTGTTTTGTTTTTTTGTTAGATTTGATTTAAGAAGGAGGACACAAAAAGTGGCGATTAAAGTGGGAATTAATGGTTTTGGGCGTATTGGTCGTTTGGTATTTCGTGTCGCGCATAGTATGAGAGATATTCAAGTAGTTGCAATAAATGATTTGATTGATGTTGATTATATGGCTTATATGTTGAAGTACGATTCTGTTCATGGAAATTTTAATGGAACTGTTGAAGTTAAAAATGGAAATTTAGTTATTAATGGTGATATTGTGCGTGTAACTTCAGAAAGAGATCCAGCATATTTGAAGTGGAATGATGTAGAGGCTGAGTATATTGTGGAATCAACAGGATTGTTCCTTTCTAAGGATAAGGTACGGGCGCATATAGATGCTGGTGCCAGATATGTTATCATGTCAGCTCCTTCAAAAGATGATACTCCGATGTTTGTTTGTGGGGTAAATTTGAATTTATATGAAAAAGGAACACAATTTGTTTCTAATGCATCTTGTACTACAAATTGCTTAGCTCCTATAGCTAAAGTATTAAATGATAAGTTTGGGATACTTAATGGACTAATGACTACTGTTCATGCTGTTACAGCTACGCAAAAAACAGTTGATGGTTTGTCGTTTAAAGATTGGAGAGGTGGTAGGGCTGTTTTTGGAAATATTATTCCTTCTTCAACAGGTGCTGCAAAGGCTGTAGGCAAAGTAATTCCTCAATTAAGTGGGAAATTAACAGGTATGTCATTTCGTGTTCCTGCACTTGATGTTTCAGTTGTTGATTTAACGGTAAATTTACTAACGTCTGTTTCTTATGATGAAGTTAAAATTGCTATGAAATTAGCTTCAAAAAATGAACTTAAAGGAATTTTAGGTTATACTGAAGATGATGTTGTGTCGTCAGATTTTATTGGTGATTCGCGTATATCTGTATTTGATGCAAAAGCAGGAATCGCTTTAACAGATAGGTTTATTAAAATTGTTTCATGGTATGACAATGAGTGGGGATATTCTTGTAAGATTTTAGAACTTATTTCTTATATGAAAAAAATAAATGGATAGAAAAAATCTACAAATTGTAAGATTAAAATAATTAATAACAGTAATTATTATTAATTATAGTTTTTGTGATGAGGTATGATGTCTTTTGTGGAGTATAAAATGAAAAAAACACTTAAGGATATTAATGTAGAAAATAAGAAGATTTTAGTCCGTGTAGACTTTAATGTTCCTCTTGATATAAATCTTAAAATTACAAGTGATAAGAGGATAGTTGAAACTTTACCTACTATAGAGTACCTTTTAAAAAATGATGCGGCAATAATTCTTATGTCTCATCTAGGTAGACCTAATGGAAAAGTTGTAAAAAGAATGAGTCTTGAACCTGTTTCTAAACGTCTAAGTGAATTACTTAATATGTCAGTTAAATTTATTAGAAGTGATTGTATAGGTTTTGAGTCAAAAAAAATTGCTGTAAATCTAAAACCTGGAGAAATATTTCTATTAGAAAATCTTAGATTTCATCCAGGAGAAGAAGGCAAGGGTGTTTCAGGTGAAAAAGATATCGTGACGGATATATTTTCGAGGCAACTTGCATCAATGGGGGATATTTTTGTCCAAGATGCTTTTGGTACATTACATAGATCTCATGCTTCAACTACGGGTATTGTAAAATATGTTCATGATGCTGCTATGGGTTTTCTTGTTGAAAAAGAATTAAATTTTTTTTACAGAGTATTTAAAAATTTGCCAAGCCCGATTGTAGCGGTTCTTGGAGGATCAAAGATATCAGATAAAATGGATATTATAGAAAATCTTTTAAATAAAGTTGATTTTGTAATAATTGGTGGTGCAATGGCGTATACTTTTCTAAAATCACAGGGTATAAGTATAGGTACTTCTTTTGTTGAAGATGATAAGCTTGATTTAGCTTTAGAACTTATTAAAAAAGCCAAAGAAAGAAAAGTTGATTTATTATTTCCTATTGATCATATAGTTACTAATAAGATAGATTTTATGAATAAATGTGTGGTAAGATTTAAATCTGATATAAAGACGACTGTTGATGAAGCGATACCTGAAGAATTTATGGGGGTTGATATAGGGCCAAGAACAATAGAAAAATTTTCTGAAGTTATTAAGTCTGCAAAGGCCATAATTTGGAATGGTGCTCTTGGCATATTTGAAATAAGTGAATTTTCCAAAGGTACGTTTGAAATCGCAGAGTTTATAGCTGAAGCAACTGATAATGGATCCATATCAGTTGTTGGTGGAGGAGATTCTATTTCTTCTGTTAAAAAAGCTGGTGTAGATAAAAAAATAAGTTATATTTCTACTGGTGGTGGAGCATTTTTAGAATTTCTTAAGGGTAAAGAGCTTCCTGGAATTGCAGCTCTTCCTGATTTAAACTAATTTTTTGTTAAGTATGAAATTAGTATGTGTATATTTATTATGATTAATGTGTTCTAAGGAGAAAATTATGGAAAAATCGATTAAGGGAACAAAAACAGAAAGAAACTTGTTGAAGTCATTTGCAGGTGAGTCTCAAGCAAGAATGAGATATATATATTTTGCTTCACAAGCTAAAAAAGAAGGGTTTGAGCAGATTTCTGCAATTTTTTTGGAAACTGCTGGTAATGAAGAAGAACATGCAAAAAGATTTTTTAGATTTTTAGAAGGAGGAATTCTTGAAATTAATGGAATATTTCCTGCTGGAAGTATTAGCAATACTATTAACAACTTGAAACTTTCAGCTGCAGGTGAAAATGAAGAATATTTAAAACTTTATCCTGAAATGGCAAAAGTTTCAGATGAAGAAGGTTTTTCTATGATAGCTGAATGTTTTAGAAAAATTTCTATAGCTGAAAAATATCATGAAACAAGATATTTAGAGCTTATTTATAATTTAGAAAATAATGAGATTTTTAAAAAAAATATTGTTGTTAGATGGAAGTGTCGTAACTGCGGTTATATATATGAAAATAGAGAAGCTTTAGAAAAATGTCCGGCTTGTTTACATTCTAAAGCTTATATGGAAGAATTACTTACTAATTTTTAAATGATAGTTTTTTTCAAATTTTAATTGTACGAATTTAATGTGTAATTATGTTCGAAAAATTTTAGGTGTTTTTCAGTAAATGTTGTTTTTATTTTTAATAAGATAAATTGATAGATAAGAATAGCAGTTTTGCATTGACCATAATACATTTGTGTTGTATATTAAATGTTAAGAGAGTCCAAATGATAGTATTAACTGGTGGAGCTGGTTTTATAGGTAGTTGTTTTCTATGGAAATTAAATAATGAGGGTTTGAAAGATATTCTGGTTGTTGATCATCTTGATAGTAGTGAAAAGTGGAAAAATTTGATAGGAAAGCAATATTATGATTATGTACAAAAAGATGATTTTTTGAATATTGTGATAAATAGACAGATATTAGTAAAACCTCAAGTTATTGTACACCTTGGTGCATGTACTTCTACAATATCTAACGATGCAAATTACTATATAAAAAATAATTATGAATATTCCAAGATTCTTGCTTTATGGGCATTTGAATTGGGAGTTCCTTTTATTTATGCTTCATCTGCTTCTACGTATGGAAATGGAGAGCATGGTTATAATGACGATATATCAAATATAAAGAGCTTGTTGCCATTAAACTTATATGCTTTTACAAAACATATGTTTGATTTGTGGCTTCTCAATAATGACTATTTTGGTAAGGCTATTGGTATGAAATTTTTTAATGTTTTTGGCCCGAATGAATATCATAAGGGTGACATGAGAAGCGTGTTGTGTAAAAATTATGATGGTGTTTATGGTGAAGGGTTAATTAAACTATTTAAATCGTATAATAGCAATTATAAGAATGGTGATCAGTTTAGAGATTTTATTTATGTGAAAGATGTTGTTGATGTAATGTATTTTTTGTTAAAAAATCCGTCAAAAACTGGAATATTTAATATTGGAACTGGAAAAGCAAGAACATGGAATGATGTAGCAAAATCTATATTTTCAGCTGTTGGTAAACAAAAAAATATAATGTATATAGAAATGCCGGATTTTTTAAAATCAAAATATCAATATTTTACAGAAGCAAATATAGATAATCTAAAAACTGTCGGATATAATAAACCTTTTATGCAACTTGAAGATTCAATTAAAGATTATTGTTGTTATTTAAAAAATAAATCTTACATATAAAGCTTGTTATAATTATCATGGGACAATTTCTAAAACTTATACGTTCATTCAAAAAACAAAATATTTTGATTATTGGTGATGTTATGGTAGATCAATTTGTGTGGGGGAAGGTAAAAAGAATTTCTCCAGAGGCACCTGTGCCAGTAATAAAAGTTACAAAAGAAACATCCACACTTGGTGGAGCTGCAAATGTTGCAAATAATATAACTGATTTAGGTGGCAAATCATTTATTGTAAGTGTAATAGGAAAAGATACTTATGGTGATTCTGTAATAAGAATGCTTAAGGAAAAAAAAATAAATTCTGATTACTTAATTTATGATTATAATAAACCAACAATCGTAAAAACTAGAATTATAGCAGTAAGCCAACAAGTTGTAAGAGTAGATAAGGAAATAGAAGGTATTTTTGAACATAAAATTGAGCTCAAAATTGCAAAAAATATAGAAAAAATTATTCCTTTTGTAAATGCTGTAATAATTTCTGATTATGGTAAAGGAGTTATAACTCCAAAAATTTTGAAAAGAATAATTTACTTAGCTAAAAAATATTGTATACCTATTACAGTAGATCCTAAAATTAAGCATTTTAAAAAATATAAAAACGTTACATTAATAACGCCAAATGAAAAAGAAGCGCTTGAAGGAATGAATGCAAGAAATATAGAAATAGATGAAGAAGGCAGTATTGCTATTCTTGGTAGAAAAATTCTTAAGATTTTAAATTCATCTGCTGTTCTTATTACGCGAGGTGAGAAAGGAATGACACTTGTTCTACCTGATGGCAAAATTGTAAATATACCAGCAAGAGCAAAAGAAGTTTATGACGTTACAGGTGCTGGAGATACTGTTATTTCTGTAATGACTTTAGCATTAGCTGCTAAAGCGGATTTTGTGAGTGCAGCAGAAATTGCGAATTTTGCTGCTGGTATGGTTGTTGGTAAGCTTGGAACTTCTACAATAAATTTACAAGAACTTGAAAGAATAATAAAAGATTTTTATAAAAAATGAAAACAATTGTAGTTATACCAGCAAGATATAATTCGAGTAGATTTTCTGGAAAACCTTTAGTGTCAATAAAAGGAAAACCTCTTATTCAACATACACTGGAAAAAATTGAAAAATGTGAAAAAATTGATTCTATAGCGGTTGCAACTGATAATGAGTTGATTTATAATTTTGTGAAAGAATTGAAATTTAAAGTTTTTATGACACCTAAAAATTGTAGAAGTGGTACTGATAGAATTGCTTTTACAGCTGTAAAATTTTTTAAAAATTACGATATATTCATCAATGTCCAGGGAGATGAACCTTTGATAGATTCGAAACTTGTAGATGAACTATCCGTTATGCTTAAAAACAATAGATCATTTGGATGTATAACGGCAGCTTTTGGTACGAATGAAGAAAATATCATAAAAAATCCAAATGTTGTTAAAGTTGTTTTCGATAAATATGGGTATGCTCTGTATTTTTCAAGATATGCTATACCATATAACAGGGATAATATAAAGACTAAATATTATAAGCATATTGGTGTATATGGATATAAGAGGGAATTCTTATTAAGACTTACAAAATTTAAAATATCATGTTTGGAGAAAGCTGAAAATCTTGAACAATTAAGAATTTTGGAAAATGGTGAAAAAATTAAAATTATTATTTCAAAACATGATTCTATTGGAGTTGATGTTCCTGAAGATATTATAAAAGTTGAAAAATATTTATAGTTATACGTAATTTAAATGTTTTGTGATAAATTCTCTTTATAAATAAAGTAGTAAGGATTTTTATGGTGAAAATTTTAAGGCAACAAAAAAATAAAAATAAACAAATAAAAATCAACAAGAATATTATTCTAGCTAATAATAGGCCTTTTGTTGTTATAGCTGGGCCGTGTGTGATAGAAAGTGAAAAACATATATTAACTTTAGCTGAAAATTTAAAAAAATTAACTTCCAAATTTGAAATACCTTTTATTTTTAAAGCATCTTACGATAAAGCTAATCGTTCATCAATTTTTTCTTATAGGGGACCTGGTATTGAAGAAGGATTAAAAATTCTTGCTAAAGTAAAAAAAAGATTAAATTTAGCTATCATTACAGATGTTCACACAGAAGCTCAAGCAATGAAAGCTGCTAAAATTGTCGATTTTTTGCAGATTCCAGCATTTTTATCTAGACAAACAGATTTGATCAAAGCTTGTGCTTTTACTGGTAAACCAGTTAATATAAAAAAGGGACAATTTTTAGCTCCTGAAGATATATCAAATGTTATTAAGAAGGCTGAAAATTTTGGTAGTAAAGGATTATCTATTACAGAAAGAGGAGTTTCTTTTGGGTATCATAATTTAGTTGTAGATTTTAGAGGATTGGAAATCATGAAACAAATGGGATATCCAGTAGTTTTTGATGCTACACATAGTATTCAACTTCCAGGTAATTGTAGTACTTTTAGTGGTGGAAATAGAGAATTTGTTTTGCCTCTTTCGAAAGCAGCTGTGGCTGTAGGAGTTGCTGCATTGTTTCTTGAAGTTCATGATAATCCTGATAAAGCCCTTTCTGATGGTGCAAATAGTATTAGTTTAAAATCTTTTGAACGATTACTTGAATGTGCAAAAGTTATAGATAGTATTAGTAAAAAACAATTATTATGTCAAGAAATTTAATTCAAAAAATGTATATTGTGCGATATCGCACGCAACAGTATAACATTTCTATAAAAATTTAACAAAATGTTTTTCTAAATAATCTAAAAAAATATTTTTAAACTAAAAAAGAAGTTTTTTGAATTTATAAGTTTTATATAGGAAAGAATGCTTAGCTTATTCAAAGAAAAATTGTAGAAAGAAAAAGAAGTACTATTCCATAGTACTCATACCTGTTGATTAGTAGATAACTTCGTAATAGATACTAATGCTTTGTGTTTTTGTAAAATATTGTTGTTAAAAAAAACATGTATTAGAGTGGAAATTTTTATAGGTTAAAATATAAAAAGTTCTTAGTGTTATATTTGTTAATTTTTTTTAGAAAAAGAACATAGTAGTACATTTCGAGTTTGCAGTTTTAGCTTTGAAATTTGAAGTAGATGTTTTGTATATTAGTGTTCAATTAAATTAGATAGTTTTTGTGAGGAATATTTTAAATTTACTCAAAAAATTCACTGTATTAGAAGAACGTGTTTGAACAATATTCATAGTGGTATAGATTTAATTTGATCTTATGAAAAATATGAAACAAGATCTAATGAATAGGGATGTGTAAGAGAGTACAATATATGAAGTTATGTATAAAATCTAGATGTAGTATATTGTTGTGCTTAATTACAATAGTATTTTTTCTTTTTATATTAGGTTGCACTACGAATAATATTATTGAAATGTCTGTAATAAAAACTGAAAATTTTATAGAAGAATTTATCGCAACTGAAATGTATAATGGAAAGTCTAAAATGATTATGAAGGCCAAATCTGCTATTACTGATTATAAAAACAGACTTGTTTATATAAAATTACCTGAAATAAAATTTTATGATATAAATGGTGAATATATTCTAACTTTTACTGCTGAGGATGTTTATGTATATATGGATACACATAATATTAAGGCCGTTGGTAAATGTATTATAGATACTAAACGAAATGAACATTTGTATACTAGTGATTTGATGTATAATGCAGAAAAAAAGTTAATATATAGTGATAACAATGTTAAGATTACTAGGTGCGGAGAAACTGTGTATGGGACAAGTTTTAAAACTGATCAAGAATTCGATAGAATAATTGTTAAAAATTATAAGGTTGTAATTTGATTAAATTATTTAACACATTGTTTATTATTTGTTTATTTACGATTTTTTCTTTTTCTAATATTGTTCCTAAAAAAACTGTTGTAAGTGGAGATATTATGAAAATTGAAAATGGTGGAAAGTATAAATTTTATGGATGTAATGTCATGACTGAATGTTTCATAAAATCATCAAAATTGCCAATTATTTTGAATGCTAAAGAAGTTTATATTGATGGAAAATATGAAATTTTAGGTGCTTACAGTGATGTTGAAGTTATAACTCCATATGGAAAAATTTATTCAGATAATGCTGTATTTTATAAAAAAATGCTAAAAGTAATTTTTAAAAAAGATGTTAAAAGACCTTCAGTCGATATTTTTTATAATGATCAAGAAGGGACTTATGTAGCAGATGAAATGATTTTTTATAATTCTGATAATAATAGAAAAATAATTATGAATGGTTCTGTCGTGGGAAAAATAGAAATAAAAGATGAAGTAAGGTAATATAAGATGATACTTAAAACTGAAAATTTATTTAAAAAATATAAATATAGAATGGTTGTAGATGGAATAAATATTAATGTAAGAGAAGGTGAGATTGTTGGATTGCTTGGACCAAATGGTGCTGGAAAAACAACAACTTTTTATATGACAGTAGGATTGGTAAAACCTTTTAGTGGTAGTATTTACCTTGATAACGTTGAAGTAACAAATTGGCCTATGTATCGTAGAGCTAGGGCCGGAATTGGATATCTTTCGCAAGAACCTTCAATATTTAGAGGACTTAGTGTTGAAGATAATCTTATGGCTATAGCTCAAATGTTACCTATTTCTAAAGTTGAACAGAAAAGAAAAATTTGTTTACTCCTTAGTGATTTTGGTCTTATGAAATTACATAAACAGTTGAGTATTACTTTGTCTGGAGGAGAAAAAAGAAGATTAGAAATAGCAAGATCACTTGTGACAGATCCGAAGTTTTTACTTCTAGATGAACCCTTTGTAGGTATTGATCCAATAACAGTTGATGATATACAAAAAGTTATTAAAAAATTAAAGGAAAGAGGACTTGGTATTCTTATAACAGATCATAATGTGAGAGAAACTCTTGAAATTATTGATAGAGCGTACATAATTTATGAAGGTAAGGTTTTATTTGAAGGAAGTGCAAAAAAATTACTTGAAAATAATCAAGCCAGGAAAGTATATTTGGGAAGTAATTTCAAAATGTAATCTAATCTATTTATTGAGTGATATTTGTTTAAAATAATATAAATTTTAATTTTTTTAGCATTGTAAAATGAGTTATAGTTACTCGATTTGAATGTAAATAATAGGAGAAAAAGTAAAATGCAAATTATGGATTTTTTAAATCAAGATTCTATTTTGATAGATTTGAAATCAATAGATAAAAAATCAGCAATAATTGAACTTGTGGAAGTTTTAAGAAATGAAAAAGAAATAAAAAAAATTGATGAGATTATAGATGTTGTTTTAAAGCGAGAAAAACTTGGATCTACAGGAATTGGACAAGGTGTTGCGATACCGCATGGAAAAACTAATATTGTTCATAAACAAACAGGAGTATTGGGAATTTCTCGGAAAGGTATAGAATTTAATTCTTTAGATGGAGAACTTGTTCATATAATTTTTTTATTGATTGGTCCAGTGGAAATAGTTGAACAACATTTAAAAGCTTTATCTAGGATTTCAAGACTTTTTAAAGATAAATTTTTGAGACAGACCATAAAAAATGCTGTTACTGTGGAAGAAATTATAAAAATAATACAACAAGAGGATTCTTATTGATGCTATAGATATAAAATAGTCTCTTTGAAGAAAAATAGTAAGAATTTTAAATTTTAATTTTTAGCAGTACTTAATAGAAAAATTATGTTATAGATTAAAATATAAAAATTCAGAACTTGCGTTTACTGAAATGCATTGAACTTATAATGAGGATAAAAAGTATAAATTTATAGCTGATGTTGTAAGAATTACTAAGTATTTTTAATGATTTAGTAAAAAGT
Organism: Endomicrobium sp.; assembly: GCA_031266535.1. GTDB lineage: Bacteria > Elusimicrobiota > Endomicrobiia > Endomicrobiales > Endomicrobiaceae > Endomicrobiellum. Next base: position 39,454 of record JAISAS010000005.1, read on the forward strand.
AGTTTAGGGAATAAAAAATTTTATAGAAATAGAGGTATATTAATGTTGAAGATATTTCTAGAATGAGGATAATGTTCTAGATAAAACTTATGTGAAACTTATAATAAAATTTGAAGAATTAGTGTGGAAAGTGTGGATTTTATTAAAAAAAATCTTAAAAATAAAAATTTCTTAGGTTCCAATAGAAATCTTGTAGTACTTGTTTAAGCTGTAAGTTTAAATCAAAAACTTAAGAATAATGACTTTATGGCAAAAAATTTAAAATAATGAATTATTGAAAAAAAACAAAAAAGTATATGGTAAATTTATATATAATTTCTGGAATGTCTGGAGCTGGAAAAAGTCAAGCTCTTAAAATTTTTGAAGATTTTGGTTTTATATGTGTTGATAATATGCCTATTAAAATGGTTGCTGATTTTGCTGATATATGTATTAAGAACCAAGATAAATACGAACATGTAGCAATAAGTGTTGATTCTCGTGCGGGTAAATCTTTAGAATCTTTTATAGGCTTGCTTATAGTATTGAGAAATAAAGAAATAAATTATAAAATTCTTTTTTTCAATGCTTCTGATGCAGTACTTTCTAGACGTTATTCTGAAACTCGTCGTCGACATCCTTTAGGAAAATCGGTATATATAGGAATAAAACTTGAAAGAAAAATTATGAATAAGATTTTTATGATTGCAAATGAAGTTATAGATACTTCAAATTTAACTGTTGGTGAATTAAAGAAATTAATTTCAAGATTTACAGGGACTTATCAGAGTGGTGAAAAACAGTATCTGAATATTTCTGTTATTTCTTTCGGATATAAATATGGGTTACCTAATGATGCTGATATAGTCTATGATATGCGTTTTATAATGAACCCAAATTATGTACATAACTTAAAATTTAAGACAGGTAAAGATACCGATGTTGTGGAGTATATAGAAAAACAAAAAGAATTTATATCTTTTTTTAATTTATTTTCAAAACTTATAAATACTACACTTATCGGATATATCAATGAAGGTAGAAGTTATCTTACTATAGCTTTAGGTTGTACTGGAGGACGTCACAGATCTGTTTTTACTGCTGAACGACTTGTAAAGTTTTTGAAAAGTAAAAAATATAAAGTGAAGCTTAACCATAGAGATATTTTACATGATAAAATTAATTTTTTAAAATAAAAACAATTTTATATTATTATCCAATAAAAACAGTGATTAATTTAGAGAAATAATGAAAGAAAAAGTATTATTTTCAGATAAAACAGGTTTGCATGAAGGACCTGTTGCTATGCTTATTTAAATTGTAACTGGTTATAAATCAAGGACAAAAATTTTAAAAGACAATTTTGAAATTGATGCAAAAAGTATTATGGGTGTTATAACTTTAGATTGAGTTATTATTTAGTGTTATGATGTTAATTAAATTTATGAGAGAAAATGTTTAATATTGTTTTTGAAGGAATTGCAGTTTCACATGGAAATATACTATAGATAAAATTTTTATTTTCAAAAATAATGATTAATTGTATTACTTATAGAGAAACCCAAAAATGTAGCAGAACCTGAGAAAAAACGTTTAGATGATGTAATAAAGGTGGAGTTATTTTGAATCCAGGCTTATAGATTATAGTGAAGTATAAAAAAACAATGTAATTATACAATTTATAAAAGAAAAGAAACTTATTATAGATATTTTGAAATTGTAAAAAAATGTTACTGTATCCTACAACTATAAGGACATGAGTTTTTCTGATTTAGGATACGAGAAGATCCTTATTTAGAGTTAATGGCCATAAGATTATGTTTAAAACATCATGGTATTTTTATAAATCAGTTGGCATTATTAAAAGTATCTAGCTTTTTGAAAAGTTAAGCCCCACGATATCTTGGTTAATGAACTTTGTGATAAGGAAAAATACATATGAACTTTGATGAAAGTCCAGAGACAGAAATTATGATAGAAGTGCTATCTGTTGCAATGTTAGTAGATTCTATTTCTAAAGAAGTTGATTTATTTCAATATGAATAAATGATTTGATATAATGTGTTTTTGCTGTTGATAATGGTAAAATGAGAACGTGGCTAAATCTTTATGATGTTAGAATGATTATAGATGAAGGTCATAAGCTGGACTAAAAGTTATATGTGTGGTGAGATGATTTGTGATCTATTGTGTGCGCCCATTCTTTTAGGTTTTGGGCTTGATGAATTTAGTGTATCATCTAAGAAAATTTTGAAAATCAAGAAAATTATAAGAGGTATTTTTTTTTTCTGATGTTGAAAGTATTGCGGAAGAGGTTATAAAATGTTCAAATAGAGATGAGATTTTAGAGATTGTCAATAATATTCAAATACAATAGGTTAAAAATTTTCTTACTTACTACTTTTGCTTATGATTTAAATTTTAAATAAAAGGTTATAATCGTAAAGATATGAAAGGTAATGATGTTTAATATAAGAAATTTTTGTATTATAGCTCATATAGACCACGGAAAGAGTACTCTTGCAGATAGATTGCTTGAGTATACGGGTACGGTTGCTCATAGAGAAATGAAAAATCAGATTTTAGATAGTATGTATCTTGAGAGAAAAAGAGGAATTACTATAAAAGCTAAAACCATAAGAATAAATTACGTAGATGAGAATAGTAATGAATATGTGCTTAATTTGATTGACACACCTGGACATGTAGATTTTACTTATGAAGTTTCAAGATCACTTGCTGCATGTGAAGGTGCAATTCTTGTGATTGATGCTACGCAAGGAATAGAAGCTCAGACGTTAGCAAATACCGTACTTGCAAAAAATGCAAAACTTAAAATTATTCCTGTTATAAATAAAATAGATTTGCCGACTGCTAATATAAACGACGTTTATAAACAAATAAAAGAATATCTTAAAATTGATGTTGGCCCTATTCTTGCAAGTGCAAAGGAAGGAATAGGAATAAAAAAAATAATCGATTCTATAGTAATGAATATTCCTTCACCTTTAGTAAATATAATTTACAAGAATTCGTTATCAGCTTTGATTTTTGATTCGTTTTATAATTCTTATCGTGGTATTATAATAATTGTAAGGATTTTTTGTGGAAAAATTAAAGAAGGTATGAAAGTTAAATTTATGGCATCTGGAGCAGAATATGAAGTTATTGAAGTTGGATATATGAAGATGAAAATGATTAAATCTGATGAACTTTCATCGGGAGAAGTTGGTTATGTGATTTGTGGAATAAAAAATGTAGATGATGTAAAAGTTGGAGATACAGTTACAGGGTGTATAAATCCGATAAAATATTCTTGTTATGGATATAAAAAAATAAATCCTTTCGTTTTTGCTGGTTTGTATCCTAATAGTACGTCTGAGTATAATAATTTAAAAATGGCTTTAGCAAAATTAAAACTTTCGGATTCATCTTTTATTTATTTTCATGAAATTTCTATTGTTTTAGGGTTTGGGTTTAGATGTGGTTTTTTAGGATCTTTACATTTGGAAATAATTAAGGAGAGATTAGAAAGAGAATTTGGTTTAAATCTTTTAGTAACAGCTCCAAATGTTGCATACAACATAAAGTTTAATGGTAAATTTGTTATGGTAGATAATCCATCAAAGTTTCCAAATAATGTTGATATTGAAGAAATCTTTGAACCTTATATTAAAGCAACCATAGTGTGTCCTGCCAATTATTTAGGGGCTGTGTTTGAATTGTGTCAAAAACGGAGAGGAAAACAAGTATCTATGAAGTATATGGATACTAAAACTGTTATATTGGAATATCATATGCCTCTTGCGGAAACTATTGTAAATTTCTATGATGATCTGAAATCTGCTTCAAGTGGATATGCTTCTTTTGATTATGAACATGTTGATTTTTGTATTGCTGATTTAGTAAAACTTGAAATTATGATAAACTCCAGGGTCGTTGATGCGTTTACTGTTATAGTTCATAAAAGCAAGGTACAGTACATGGCACGTTGTCTTTCTGAAAAATTAAGAAATATTATTCCGAGACATATGTTTGAAATATCTATACAAGCAAAAGTAAGTAATAAAATAATAGCAAGAGAAACTATATCGGCAATGCGTAAGGATGTTCTTGCAAAATGCTATGGTGGTGATATAACAAGAAAGCGTAAGCTTTTAGAAAAACAGAAAGAAGGTAAACGTAAAATGAGACGATTTGGTACAGTTGAAGTTCCTTCTGAAGCTTTTATGGCATTTCTTAAAATTGGTAATTAATTTTATTTTATATAGGTGTGATTTATTTATGGAGCTTAAACTTTTTATTACAGGATGTATTCTTTTCATAATGGCTGTGATTATGTTAGTCATAAGGAAATGTTTTAAAATTTCTTCTTCTCAAAGGTTTTTTAAAAATATTTATTCTTTAATTGATTCGTTATGGACTTCTCTTATTCTAGCATCCTTTATCATGTTCTTTTTTGTCCAGGCGTTTAAAATTCCATCTGGTAGTATGAGGAATACTTTTTTAGAGGGAGATCATTTGTTTGTAAATAAATTTATTTATGGATTTAGTGTTCCTTTCACAAGTTGTGGCAAAAGATATCTACCTTTTAAAAATATAAGTCGTGGGGACATAGTAGTTTTTCAATGTCCTCCTAAAGCTTTGACAATTTACGAGAGAGAAATAAAAGTTAGGAAAAATTTTATTAAAAGATGTGTGGCTTTTGCAGGTGATATAGTTGAAGTAAGAAATAAAAAACTTTTTGTTAATGGAATTAGTGTTGTTGATAAATATGCAATTTTTAATGATGCTAATGTTATTAAAACCAATCTATCTACTAGGAATAGGCAAGAATATCAAAAAGATTGGGAAGAAGGTAAATTTGTTCTTAACTATGATGTTAGAGATAATTTTGGTCCAGTTAATATTCCAGAAGGTCATTATATGATGATGGGTGATAATAGAGACTATTCTTTTGATTCGCGTTTTTGGGGGCCTTTGCCAGATAAATACGTAAAAGGTAAGGCATTATTAATATATTGGCCATTATATCGTTGGAGGATAATATGATTTGGATTGATTGGATTATAATTGCAGTTGTGTTCGTAATTTTTGAGATGTTGATGCCTTCTGCTTTTTCTTTTATTTGTTTTTCTGTAGGTTCTTTATTTGTGGCTATAGCTTCTTATTTTGATATCTTGTATAGTTCTGAATTGCTTGTTTTTATAATTGTTTCAATATTATCATTATGTTTTATAAGGCCTATATTTAAAAAGTTTATTTCCAAATCTAAAACTGTGAAATCAAATGTTGATATTCTTATTGATAATAAGGCTATAGTTGTTGAAAAAATAACTTCTTTAAGAACAGGATTTGTAAAAATTTTAAATGAAATATGGAGAGCTAAATCTAATGTTGACATTGAAATTGGTGAAGTAGTTAAAATAAGAAATATAAGTGGGACAACCCTTATAGTTGAAAAAGGAGAATAATAAATGTTTATTGACAGTGGTATATCAATGCTTGTTTTAGTTGTTGTTGCGTTTGTATTCATTTTTATAGCGAGTTCTGTTAAAATAATAAGGCAATATGAGAAAGGACTTGTTGAAACATTAGGTAAGTATACGGGTACAAAAGATTCTGGAGCAAATGTAATTATTCCAATATTTCAAAAAATGTTAAGAGTTGATATGCGAGAACGTGTTATTGATGTTCCTCCACAGAGTGTTATCACAAAAGATAATGTTTCAGTTGTTGTAGATGCCATTATTTATTTTCAAATTACTGATCCTGTTAAAGTTGTTTATAATATAGAAAATTTCGCTCTTGCTGCTTTAAAACTTGCCCAAACAAATTTAAGAAATGTGATTGGAGATATGGAATTAGATAGCACTCTTACTTCAAGAGAAAAAATTAATACTCAATTAAGAGTTGTGATGGATGAAGCTACTGATAAATGGGGAGTAAAAGTAACAAGAGTTGAAATACAAAAGATTGATCCACCTATAGACATTACAAATGCAATGTCGAAACAAATGAAAGCAGAAAGAGAAAAAAGAGCAAGTATTTTAGAAGCTGAAGGATTAAGACAGGCAGCGATTCTTAAAGCTGAGGGTGCAAAGCAATCTGTAATTCTTGATGCACAAGCCGTGAAAGAAAAACAAGTTTTAGAAGCTACTGGAGAAGCTGAAGCAATAAGAAAAGTTGCTGAAGCTGAAAAATATAAAATTGAAATAATTTATAATGCTATTCATGAAGGAAAACCGACAAATGATCTTATTGCTATTAAATATCTTGAAACACTTGAGAATGTTGCTGATGGTAAAGCAACAAAAATTTTCTTACCATTAGAAACTTCCAGTATTATTTCCTCAATAGGAGGTATGGTTGAATTGTTTAAAGGTAATAAATCTGATAGTGAGGATAGCTCTATGTGTGTAAAAACTAATAAATAAAAAAATAAATTATTTATGTCTGTTGCAAAAAAGATTTTATTGATTTATTATATTAATAAAAATGATGGGCTTGTATGTGCATATTCCATTTTGTAGGCAGAGATGTTTTTATTGTGGTTTTTTCTCTGTGAAATATGATCTTGTTCTAGCGGATCGATATGTTTGTGCTTTAATAGAGCATGCAAAACGATTCAGTAACGAGAAAATACGTTCGATATATATAGGTGGCGGCACGCCTTCTGTGTTATCTATAAAACAAATACAAAAATTAATAGAATCATTAAATAGTGTTTTAGATATGTCAAAGTTGCAGGAATTTACATTTGAATTAAATCCTGAATCGTCTTCGACAGAAAAATTAGATCTACTTAAAAAGCTTGGTGTTAATAGATTGAGTATAGGACTTCAATCTACAGAAGATAGATTACTTAAATTTTTAGGAAGAGTGCATAATTTTAAAGCTTTTTATGATATTTATGATGTGGCAAGAAAAGAAGGTTTTGATAATATCAATATTGATTTAATATATGGTTTACCAAATCAAGCAGTTAAAGATTGGAAGGAAGTGTTAGAAAAAGTTTTGATTCTTGATAGTGATCATTTATCTCTCTATCCATTATCTATTGAAAATGATACATTTTTTTATAAAAATAATATTACTGTAAATAATGATATTCAAAGAAATATGTACGATGTGACTGTGAAAATGCTGAACAAAAAATATGATCATTATGAAATTTCAAATTGGGCTAAAAAATATAAAAGATCTCTTCATAATACAAATTATTGGCGTAATTTTGAGTATATAGGACTTGGTGCTGGGGCATCTGGGTATTTTAATAGAGTGAGGTATAAAAATATTCAAAGTGTAGAAGAATATATTAATTTACTTTTGTCATCGCAAGAAACAAAAAATAGATTAGTACATAATAAGATATTTCCTTTGGAAGTAGAAAATGAGTATATAGATAAACATCTTTATAAAACAGAGACTATTATGCTTGGTTTAAGGCTTTTAAATGAAGGATTAAATATCAATTGTTTTAATAATCCTAAACATAATGCTACTCTTTTGAAATGTTTAAATAATAAAACTTTAAAAAAACGAAATAAAAGAATAGTACTTGTTGAAAAATATGTTTTTGTATCAAATTATATTATTTCTCAATTTTTAAATTAATTAGTAAGGATATTATAAAGGGTGTGTTATTTTTTTGTTATGAGGTTGTTAAAATGTTGTAAAATTTAGTAAATAATATATATATATTTTATTGAAAAAAACTATATTATATAAATTGGATAATTAGATTAAAAAATGTTAAAGAACATCTTAAATGCTATTTTTAGTTCTCAAAGGGAAAGAGATATAAAAGCAATAAAGTCTATAGTTGAGAAAGTAAATATTTTTGAACCTTACATAAAAAAGCTTACAGATAATGCATTAAAAAGTAAAACAATTGAATTTAAAGAACGCCTTTTATTAAAGAAAGAGACTCTTGATGATATCCTACCTGAAGCATTTGCATGTGTTAGAGAAGCTTCTTTAAGAACTATAGGTTTGAGACATTTTGATGTACAACTTATAGGTGGGTATGTTTTGCATAAAGGGAAAATTGCTGAAATGAAAACTGGTGAGGGTAAAACTTTAGTTGCCACTCTTGCTGCTTATCTTAACGCTTTACCTGGAAAAGGGGTTCACATAGTAACAGTAAATGATTATCTTGCAAGGAGAGATAAAAAATGGATGAGCGCAATTTATGAAAAATTAGGACTTACAGTAGGTAATATATGGCACGAAGCTAGTAACAAAGAGAGACGAATGGCCTATGACTGTGATATAACTTATGTTACGAATAATGAACTTGGATTTGATTATTTGAAAGATAATATGGTTGTTAAGAAAGAGGATAGAGTTTTACGTTCTTTAAACTATGCGATAATAGATGAAGTAGATTCAATTTTAATAGATGAAGCAAGAACTCCTTTGATTATTTCTGGATCTGAAGAACAGTCAACTGATAAGTACTACATTTCAAATAAAATAATTCCAATGCTTAAAGGTAGAAAAATTACAGAGAATGAAGAGATAAAAGCAAAGTATGATGGTGTTGACCTGGCAAATGGTTATGATTATACTGTTGATGAAAAAAATCATTTTGTAATTTTAACTGAACAGGGTATACAAAAAGCTGAAGAAATATTAGGAATTAAAAATATTTATGATAACCTGCAATCAGAGTGGGTACATCATATAACTCAAGCTATAAAAGCTCATAATTTATATCACAGAGATGTTGAATATGTTGTAGAAAATGGTGAAGTTATTATAGTTGATGAATTCACTGGGAGGCTTATGCCAGGTAGAAGATGGTCTGATGGGCTGCATCAGGCTGTTGAAGCAAAAGAAAATCTAAGAATTGCAAAAGAAAATCAAACGTTGGCTACTATAACATTTCAAAATCTTTTTAGAATATATAAAAAAATTTCTGGTATGACTGGAACAGCCGCTACTGAATGTGAAGAATTTTGGGAAATTTACAAGCTTGAAGTTGTTGAAATTCCGACTAATAATATTGTAATGAGAAAAGACTATACTGATGTTATATATAGAACTGAAAAAGAAAAATATAACGCAGTAGTGAATGAGATTGAATTATCTTGGAAAAATGGACAACCTGTACTTGTAGGTACAAGATCGATAGAGAAATCTGAAAGAATTTCTGAAATGCTTAGAAAAAAAAATATTCCACATAAAGTTTTAAATGCCAAATTTCATGAATTTGAAGCAAAGATAATTGCAGAAGCAGGTAAAAAAAGTGCTGTTACAATAGCTACAAATATGGCTGGACGAGGAACTGACATTGTTCTTGGTGCTGGTAATGTTATTCAGAATGAAGAGGTTAAAAAATGTGGAGGATTATATGTGATAGGAACTGAAAGGCATGAATCTAGAAGAATAGATAATCAATTAAGAGGACGTGCAGGAAGACAAGGTGACGTAGGAGTATCTAAATTTTTTCTTTCTATGGAAGATGAACTTATGCGTCTTTTTGGTTCTAACAGAATGTCTATTGTGATGCAAAAATTTGGCTTAAAAGAAGGGGAAGATATACAGCATCCATGGTTATCAAAAGCTTTAGAAAGTGCACAAAAGAAAATTGAGGGAATGAATTTTGATATAAGGAAGCAACTTATAGATTTTGATAATGTTATGAACAAACAAAGAGATGCCGTTTATAGGTTAAGAAATGAAATACTAGAAGAAGAAGATATAACAAATACGATTAAAAACATGATAAATGAATCTGTAGAGGAAAAGATTGCAGTTTTAAGTGTTAATAAAAAGTATGTCTATGAATGGAATTGGACAGAAGTAGAAACGTGGTTATTTAGAATTTTTGGAATTGAATATAAAGTTAAAAATATCGATGATAATATTACAAAAGAATCTGTACAATTGAACATTGTTAATAGAATTTTTAATGTGTATGAAGAAAGAAAAGAGCAGTTTGCTACAAAATTAATTCCTCATATGCAAAGAATAGTGTTTTTACATATGATAGACTCTTCTTGGAAAGATCATTTATACGAACTTGATCAATTAAAACGTGGTATAGGATTTAGAGCTTATGCTCAGAAAGACCCAAAAATTGAATATCAAAAAGAATCTTTTGCTTTGTTTGAATCTATGATGAAACGAATAAGAGATAATACTATAGAATATATATTTAAGATTCAAATTTATACAGATCCACGTGAGAATATTAACATGATACCAGATTTTAAAGAAAATAAAAACCAACAAATTAATTTTAAGAATTTAAACAAAGTAAAAAGGAATGACCCTTGTCCTTGTCAAAGTGGAAGAAAGTATAAGAAATGTTGTGGAATTAAAGTGGTTGTAAAATAAATTAACAGAAATATCGTATCATAAATGATAAAAAATATGTTTATTAAAATTGTAAATTTTTTATTTTGATATAAAAAAGAGAGTTTAAAAAAGTGCTTAAATATCAAAGAAATAGAATAAATGCTCTAAGAAGGTTTCTTTGACATAGATTCGAAGATCAATCAGATTAAAATATTTGAGACTAAAGTATCCAGTTCAGATTTTTGGAATAATCAAAATGAAGCTAGAAAAATTATGGCAAAATTAGACGATTTAAATAATATATGTAAATTATGGTGTAGTATGAGTGAACGAATTAAAAATTTAATTGATTTAAAGGATCTTGCTGTAGTAGAAAATGATGAATATCTTTTAAAAGATATTGAGGAAGATAGTAGAAGGCTAGAAAAAGAACTTTTGATTTTTGAAACTAAAATAAAATTTAATTGTGAATATGATAAGAATAATGCAATTATGTCTATTCATGCTGGAGCAGGTGGAACAGAATCTTGTGATTGGGCACATATGCTAGTAAGAATGTACTTAAGATGGGCTGAAAGTAATGGATTTGAAGTAGAAATTGTTGATGTTTTATATGGTGATGAAGCAGGGATAAAAAGTATAACAATTATAATAAAAGGAGAGTATGCTTATGGATTTTTACAATCTGAAATAGGTGTTCATAGATTGGTTAGAATTTCTCCATTTGATGCAAATAAAAGACGACATACATCTTTTAGTTCAGTTGATGTTATCCCTGAGTTAGAGGATAATATTAATGTAATTGTTGAAGATAAAGATATAAGAATAGATACTTACAGGGCTTCTGGCGCTGGAGGGCAACATATAAATAAAACTGATTCAGCTGTAAGAATTACTCATTTATCTACAGGAATAATAGTACAATCTCAAAATGATCGTTCTCAAATAAGAAATAGGGCTATTGCAATGAAGCTTTTAAAGGCAAAACTCTATAAACTTGAGAAAGAAAATCAACGTGCTTCTTATGAAAAACGTTATAATGAAAAAGGTGCAATAGAGTGGGGGAATCAAATACGTTCCTATATTTTTATGCCTTATCAGCTTGTAAAAGATCATAGGACGGATTTTGAGATATCTCATATAAATTCGGTCATGAATGGTGAGATTGATGGTTTTATAAATGCATATCTTTCTTGGAAATTAGAGAAAATAATATAACTAGAGTTTTGTTCTTTGCTATTAAATAAAGAAATTGTCGTTAAATAGATTTAATATTATTAAAATTTCTAATACTTTTGTCACTTAATTGATTTATTCGTAACTTATACATAATAATTATTTATCTAAGGATGGTAAAATGAAGAAAGTTGTCTTTGTAACAGCTCCAAGTATGTTCAGAGATGAAGAATATTATAAACCAAAAATGATTCTCGAATATGCTGATATTAAAGTAGTAACTGCAAGTGTAGAAACTGGTGAGCTTATAGGAAGATTTGGATATAAAACAATAAGCACAATTTCAATGCAAAATATTGATGTTGATAATTTTGATGCAATAGCATATATTGGTGGGAGTGGATCTAGTATATTTTTTAATAATTTTTATGCTTTAAAACTAGCTGATGATTTTTTTAAGTGTGGCAAACCTGTAGCTTCAATATGTATAGCAGGTGTAATTCTTGCAAATTCAGGTATTCTAAAAGGAAAGAAAGCAACCGTTTTTATTAGTGAGAAAGGAACTTTAATAGAAAAAGGAGCTTTATATACTGAAATTCCACTAGAAATTGATGGAAACATTATAACTGCAAATGGACCTGCAGTTGCAGAAGCTTTTGGTAAGGCTATTTTAAATGCAATCAAATGATTATAATATACATCATGATGTTGTTAATTAGGCATTTAACACATATTGCTTAGTTTTTTTCTTAAATATTTCTAATTAAATGTACTTATTTATAATTGCATTAATGTTGTTTTTTAATATTTTAACATTTTCTTTAAATTATGGGTAAAAGAATTGAATTATTTTATTGAAACTTTAGGCTGTCAAATGAATGCATGTGATTCTGATACGCTCAGTTCTATTCTTTTGACTTATGGAGCGTTAAGAGTGTATAATTTGTTAGATGCAGATGTTGTGATACTTAATACCTGTTCTGTAAGAACCCAGTCTGAACAAAAAGCTTTTTCTTATATTGGAAGAATAGAAAAATTTAAACGATTAAATTCTAATTTTAAAATAATTGTTATAGGGTGTATGGCAGAAAGACTTGGTTATAAAATCAAGAAACGTTTTAGTAGTGTTGATTTGGTTATGGGTTTAAACGATATCAACAATATAGCTTTAAAAATTATTAATTTATGTTCTACGAGTGATGATGATAATAGTGTAAAAAAAATATTTGATTCGAAGTCTAGTGTCATTAGTAGGTATATGATAATCATTAGAGGATGTAATAACTATTGTTCTTATTGTGTTGTGCCTTTTGTAAGAGGAATTGAAAAAAGTATCGAATATCAGTTATTGATAGATAAATGTTATTTTATGGTTGAAAATGGAGTAAGAGAGATAACACTTTTGGGTCAAAATGTAAATTCGTATCGTTATAAAGGTATAAATTTTTCTTTGTTGCTTAAAAAAATTGCTTCAATAAAAAATCTTAGCAGAATAAGATTTATGACGAATCATCCTAAAGATTTAGACGATGAGCTTATAAATGTTGTGGCTTCGGAACAAAAAATTTGTCATCATATTCATCTTCCTATGCAATCTGCTTCTAATAGAATACTTGAAGTTATGAATAGAAAATATACTTATGAAGATTATCTTAATTTAGTAACTAAATTAAGGACAGTTATACCTAATGTAAGCATAACAAGTGATATTATTGTAGGGTTTCCAGGAGAAACTGAAAAAGATTTTAATGATACGTTGAATGCAGTAAAAAAAATAAGATTTGATGGATTATACGTTTTTAAATATTCTCCACGACCTAATACAATTGCTTATAAAATTCCTGATATTGTAACTTTAGAAGAAAAAAAAAGACGACATTTAATTATACTTAATGAATCAAATAAAATTTCTGTTGAGATTGTTTCTAAGATGATAGGAAGTGTTCAACGAGTTTTAGCTGAAAAAATAAATGATGGAATTGTAGAATCAAAAACAGTAGGAGGACGCAAAGTTTTTTTTAAAGGGAATAAGAATCATATTGGTAATACTTTTAATGTAATCATAAAAGCAGTAAAAATAAATTCATTACTTGGTGATATCATATGAAAATTTATATGTTTTATATTCGTATTTTTCAACTTCTTTTTTAATATATTTATTTTATTGTTAGATAATCTTATAATTTTTGTAAAAAATATTTTATTATCACTTCAAAAATATTGATTTATTTATCATTTATAAATTTAGTTAATTTTGTTTATATCTATAACAAAATTATTTTTATTTATGGATGATTTTATGTTATGTAATTATTATAGTGTGTTGACAAAAATATTAATAAAAGTTATATTGATCTAACTTTTATATTTTGGATAATATAGTGAGAAAATTAAAAAAAAGTGAAAAATATAAATAATTTAAGTACGTCTCTCGAAAATTATCTTGAAACTATTGCAATGCTAAAAAAAAAGAAGAAATATGCAAGAGTAAGAGATATTGCTAGATTTTTAAATGTTAAAAGTTCGAGTGTTAATGTTGCAATTAATTTTTTAGCAAAAAAAGGTTTAGTAATACATGAAAAATATGGGCATGTTGATTTAACTTATGAAGGAGAAAAAATAGCTTCTAAAGTTCAAAAAAAACATGATATATTAAGTAATTTTTTAAACAAACTATTATTCATAGATAGTAAAACTGCTATCAAGGAAGCTTGTGAAATAGAACATGTTATTAGTATGACTACTACACATAAATTTAAAAGATTACACATGTTACTAAAAAAATATTTTTTTAAAAATAAAGAAGATATTATTAATCTAAAAAAATATTTAGGAAGATGAAATATGAACAGAAAAATTATGGAACATATTTATAGACATTTACATAGATGTTGTGTTAAAACTCGTTCTAAACAATTTAAATTATTTAGCAAATGTCTTACTTACCATCATGGTATGACCACATTAAGTAATGCTATTCCAGGTGTTTATAAATTTGTTGCAATTAATTGCGATAAAAAATTATGTCATAGGCTTTTTGAAATGGGGTTTATTCTTGGTAAAAAGTTAAGTGTTATATCAACAAATACGAGAGGTATAATCATCATTGTAAAAGGAGCAAAAATTGTTTTGAGTAATAAGATCGCTGAAAAAATTATTTTAAAAAAGGAGTGACATGGTAGATATAGTTAAAGATAATATTGTTGTTGCTCTTGCAGGTAATCCAAATTGTGGAAAATCTACGATTTTTAATGCTTTGACAGGTTCTACTCAGCGTGTTGGTAATTATCCTGGGATTACAGTAGAGAAAAAAGAAGGTTTAAAAAATTATAAAGGGTATAGCATAAGTTTCATTGATTTACCTGGAACATATAGTCTTTCGGCATATTCTGATGAAGAAATTGTAGCAAGAGATTTTTTATTAAGCGATGAACCTGATGTTATAATTGATGTAATTGATGCCTCTAATATGGAAAGAAATTTATATTTGTTTACTCAAATTATTGAATTAAAAATACCTGTTATAATAGTTTTAAACATGATTGATATTCTGTTTTTGCATGGAGAAAGTATTAATCAAAAAGAAATGTCGAAGTTATTGGGAGTTTCAGTGGTTGCTACAGTTGCAAATAAGGGAACAGGTATTTGTGACATTTTATGTTCAATCTTAGATATTTATGAGAATAAAGGATCTAAAAAACAAGTAAAAGCTAAGGTAAATTATGGAGAGATTATAGAAAATGAAATTTATAAACTTGAAGTTCTTGTGTCGAAAAATTGCAAACTATCAAAATTCTCAAAGAGTTGGTTGACATTAAGACTTTTAGAAAATGAACCTTCCATATTAGAATTAGTTTCTAATGCATATAACAAAGTTGAAATTTTATGTCAATTAAAGAAAAGTAAAGATTATATTAAAAGATGTTTTCATGAAAATGCTGAAACCGTAATGATTGATAAGCGTTACAGTTTTATAAATGATGTTGTAAAAATAGTTATAAAAAAAAATGGACAAAAAAAATTTGATGTAACTGAGATTATAGACAATTTTGTGCTAAATAAATATTTTGGATTTCCAATTTTTGTGGTAGTAATGTACATAATTTTTAAATTTACGTTTATTTTTTCAAATCCAGTTGTAAATTTTTTAGGAAAGATTTTTGAATGGTTTGGCAGTATAGTTTCTAACATTATTCCAAATGGTCCGGTACAATCTTTAATTGTTGATGGAATATTTGGTGGGGTTTGTGGTGTGTTGGGATTTTTCCCCCTTATACTATTTATGTTTTTTGCAATTGCATTTTTTGAGGATTCTGGATATATGCCGAGAGCAGCTTTTGTTATGAATAAAATTATGAATAGATTTGGTTTACATGGTAAATCGTTTTTGCCTTTGATGCTTTCGACGAATGGATGTGCAGTACCTGGTATTCTTGCAACTAGAACATTGGATTCAAAACGAGACAGACTTATAACTATGTTCGTAGTATCATTTATGATATGTGGGGCTAAACTTCCTGTATTTGCTTTAATTATAAGTGCTTTTTTCCCTGTAAAATATCAAGTAGCCATAATGTTTTTTATGTATATTTTAAGTATTGTTATTGCTTTAAGTGTTGCAAAATTATTAAGTGTAACAGTTTTAACTGAAGAAGAATCCCATTTTGTTATGGAACTTCCTCATTATCATATTCCGACACTTAAAGGTTTATTTTTTAAAACTTGGGAAAGAGGTTGGCTTTATGTGAAAAAATGTGGAACTATAATTGTTTTTATATCTATTTTGATATGGGTATTGTTTGGCTATCCTAAAATTTCTATGAATGAAAATCTTAGTAAGATTGAAAATATATCACTGCAAATGCAGTATAGTATTGCTGGGCGGATTGGAAAAATTGTTGATCCTTTGTTTAAACCTATAGGAATGGATGGTAATAGGGCAATTGCTTTAATAGCTGGATTTGCAGCAAAAGAATTGATTATAAGTACTTTAGGTACAATTTATTCTATAGAAAATGTTGATTCTAAAAATGTACAGTCTTTAAAAAATAAAATATCTTTAGATAAGAGTTGGTCTCCACTTAAAGGAATAACTTTTCTTATTTTTTGTTTGATATACGTACCATGTATAGCATCTGTTATAGTTTTTTTTAAAGAAGCAGGTTCAAGTTATAAGTGGCTTATTATACTTATTTTAGGAAATACAATTTTTGCATGGTTAGCATCTTGTATAGTTTTTCAATTTGGCAAATTATTAAAAATTGGCATGTAAATAATATGTTTTATTTTAAATAAAATAAGGATCATAATATGATAATTCAAAATATAATAATATTTATGATTGTAATTATTATTTGTATATTTATTGTGAAACGTTTAATAAATAATAGATGTAATTATTGCCATTGTAAAAAAAAACTAAATTATAAGAACAAATGTTCGTTAAAATTTATTAAAAAATAAAATTGAAATTTGTATTATAAAAAATTGTTTAAATTATTAGAAATTGCTATAAGAATGGATAAATTATCATTCATTTTTTAATTTATATAGTTGAAATTTGTTACACGTATTAAAACGAAATTTTTCAGAATGTTTGAATTTTAGATATTTATGGAATTAATTATCAATTTGTAAAGTTTTAGTTGTATATAATATTTGATATTTGTTTTTTTTAGATTGTTTTACTTGAAAAATAAGTTGTAATATTTAGGAAAACTAAATATTGAAAATTTGCATAAAATATGTTTTTTATAATGAATAGTTGAAGATGTATGTGATTGGATTTAATTGTACATAAAATTATAAGATAAAAATTATGAAATTTTTGTTAATAAGTATTAAGTTGTTTTGTCAAAAAGAATATATGTAACCTTGAAAAACGATAAAAAATAAATAAACAAAAAATAAAATTCAAAATGTGAAATCTTAAGATATTTTAAAAACTTTTTAAAACAAATTTTTATTTATTTTGTAAATTTATGTTTATAGGAATTAATGTTGTTTTAATGATGTATATGTTTTAATAAAAATGTGGAATATAATAATATAAAACGCAATGAAAATTCGTAATTTTAAGTAATAATAAATGTTGATTGTTTATTTTAATTTATTGTAAATTGTTGTGATATAATAAATGGTGTTGTATTGAGTAATAAATATCGAACTATTCTGGTGTATTTTTTAATATTTGTGTTTACAGAGAAAATGACATACAGTAAATCTTGTTTAGTTGTGGACTATAATAGCGGAGAGGAATGCTTGGAAAATAAAAAAATTTATATAAGTCACAAAAAGGAAAACAGATGAAGATACTACCGATAGGAATACAAGCATTCGAAAAGCTACGAAATAATAACGCACTATACGTAGATAAGACAAAAC
>JAISAS010000004.1 GCA_031266535.1 Endomicrobium sp.
TTTCTATATATATGACAATAACATAATCATATAAATGATATAATATAGCGTGGTTTATGGTATATAATATTTTCATTTCATTTTACTCGTATTCAACTTTAAATCTTTTAGTACAATAAAAAATAATTTTTCTTGTAAAATTTTGAATTTATATCAAAAATATTATAGAATATTAACGTACAAAATGTTATATTGGAGGCGTCATAATGAATTTTGTTTCAGATTGGCCTGTGTACATTTTTATGGTATCATTCGTTATTTTTTTTGTGTATATTATTATTATGAAAAATGCTAAGAAATGTAGTAAAAAGATATATAAAGAGAAAAGTTAGTTTATTTATAAATTTAATATTATGATAAAGTAAGGTTTTGGTGAGAGGAGATATAAAAAATTATGTCTGAAAAGTTTTCTTTTGATATTGTTTCAGAAGTAAATATGATGGAAGTAGATAATGCTGTTAATCAATCAAAGAAAGAGCTTTTAAATAGATTTGATTTCAAGAACAGTAAATCTTCAATAGAGTTAGATAAAAATGAAAAAAAGATAATATTAATTGCAGATGATGAATATAAGATGAAAGCTTTAAGAGATATCTTAGAAGGGCGTTTAGCAAAAAGATTTGTTTCAGTAAAGATTTTGAGATATAAATCTCAAGAAAAAGCTTTTGAGGGTTATATAAGACAAATTGTCGAAATTGTTTCTGGACTTTCTTCTGATAAAATAAAAGAATTATTAAAAATTATAAAAGATTCAAGAATAAAGGTTCAAGTTAGTATAGATGGCGTGAAAATAAAAGTTGTTTCTGCTAAAAAAGATGATTTGCAGAAAATAATAACTTATCTAAAGCAAAGACCTTTTTCATTGCCTTTACAATTCGTAAATTATAGATAAAATGAATGTTAATTCGCAAATACACTTGAACATATGTCATGTGTTATAATTAGTACATATACTGGTGTATGTTAGGTGTTTTTTATATGGAGAATTTTAATAACATGTGTTTAAAAAATAATGTTATTAGTGTTAAATCAGAAAAGTTTGTTTTTCCAGGTCGTTCTCTTTGTAGATGTTCTGATGGAATCGTTTTATTTACTGATGGACTTCTTCCTGGTGAATCTGCAATGGTTTTAGTGACAAAAGATAAAAAAACATTTAGGGAAGGGAGGCTCATAAATGTTACTTCTAGATCTTATGAAAGGATAGATCCGTTGTGTTCATCGTTTAATTTATGTGGAGGATGTTCTTTTCAGAATATTCCTTATGAAGATCAAATTAAGTATAAACAAGAATATATAACAGAACTTTTAGATTTTACTGGAGTAAAAATTTCAAGTATGTTGAAAAGTTCATTAATTTGGAACTACAGAAATAAAATGGAATTTAGTTTTTTTAATAATAATGGGGTTGTCGATTTAGGGCTTCATTGCAAAGGTAGTTTTGATAATTGTGTTTCCGTTCATTCCTGTTTTATAGCCAATGAGAATTTTGCAAGAATTATTGAAATAATAAGAAAATTTGTAAATGATAATAATTTTTCAGTATATAATAATAAAACTCATGAAGGATTTTTAAGACGTTTAATCTTGCGTAAATTTATAAATAGTGGTCAGTTTCTCATTAACATGATTACGAATGTCATTGGGTATGAGATGTTGTTTTTAAAATCACTTACAAATGAATTAAGGAAGTTTTCTGATAGTATTTATTTAACGTTTAATAACGATAATAATGCAAATTTTAATATAGTTTCGTCTGTTAACTTAAAACTTATAAGTGGAAAATCTTTTGTAACTGAAAAACTTAATATATGTAATAAAGATTATTTTTTTAATATTTCACCATTTTCATTTTTTCAAGTAAATTCAAAATGTGCAGAAATTTTATACAGCGAGATTTTTAAATTATTAAACCCATCAAAAAAAGATACTATGTTAGATTTATATTGTGGTACTGGAACGATTTCTATTCCAATGGCGCAAAATATAAAAAAAATTGTATGTATAGATTATTTTGAGCAAGCTATTCATAATGCCAAGGAAAATGCCATAATAAATGGTGTTAATAATATAGAATTTTATAGTTTGAATGTACAGGACTGGATTAAAAAGATGGATAAAAATAATTTTAGTATTATAATAATCGATCCTCCTCGTAGTGGTATAACTAAAAATATCATAAAATTTTTAATAAATTCAAATGCTGAGAAGATAGTTTATGTTTCTTGTAATCCGTCAACGTTAGCAAGGGACATAAAATTAATTCTTGAAAGTGGTAAGTACAATGTTAAGGATATTAGGCCAGTTGATATGTTTCCACAAACATATCACGTTGAGATAATATCGCTATTGTGTTTGAATATATGATATAAAATGACAAATATATAATTATAAACTGCGTGTGTAATGTTGTAGTATTTGTACAGCATTATACGATAGGAATGGAGAAATTGTTTATGAATGGGGTAAAATTGTTATTTTCAAGTGTATTTATTCTTATGTTAATTTTAACAAATGTTCATGCTATGGGCGTATTAACCATAGATAAATATATGGATATGGTTTTAGAAAATAATAGTGAACTTAAATCTATACAATTAAAGATTGATGCTTTAGAAGGAAAACTTGCTGAGACTGAGAAGATATATTTTTATTATTTAAGTACAGGTGTAAATTATAGTGAGGATTATAAAAAAGAATTTTATTCAAATAATGACGAGTCTAATAAAAATGTAAAATATGACACAAAAATTGATAAACAATTTGCAACGGGAACAAAGATTACTTTGAGTTTAAATAATCTTTATAATAGAAATACTAATTATAATATAAGGCCTTCTATAGAGTTAGAACAGTCATTATTAAAGAATATGGGTGGAGTACATACAAAAGCTGAAATAGAAAAAGTTAGAGCAAGTACAAAATCTACTTTATATAAATTAGAATATGATAAACAAAATATTTTACTTAATGCAAGGCTTGCGTATTGGAATTTAGCTTATTCTAGAATGATTATAAATTTTAAGAAATTATCCTTAAATAGAACAGAGAAGATTTTGACTTGGAGCCAAAAAAAATATGACATGGATTTAATTTTAAAATCTAATTTACTTGAAGTACAAGCTGCTTTAAAAAAGAAAGAACTAAATTTATGTTTTGCTTATGAAGAAGAAAAGAAAATGAATAGACAATTTAATCAATTTTTGAACGTTAATAATATAGATAGCGAATATAAAATTGAAAATTTTGAAACTAAAAGTAATAATTTTAAAATTGATAAAACGCTTAATAAAAAAGGTACAAGAAAAGATGTACTTTCTGTTCTTGAGTCTGTTTCAATAGCTCTCTATGATCAAATTTCTACAGAAAAAAATTTAAAATCAGATTTGATTTTTAAGGGACAATATATGCTTGTTGGTGCTGGACAAACTATCAATGATGTGATGAAGGATATAGAAAATAGTAATAAATTTTTTTATTCTTTAGAATTAAGATACATATTGCCATTAAATTTTAAACTTCAAAAAAAAATAAATCAGGGATATAAATTTATAAAAATTGCAGCACAAAAATCTGCAGAATATGCATTAATTCAAGAAAATAATGATTGGTTCCAGCTTATGTATGACTGGAGCAATATTAAAAAAAAACTTAATACTGTTATTGAAATTGAGAATATACAACGACAAAAATATGAAGAAGATAAAAATTTATTTATCAAAGGTAGAATTACTACAACACAAATTTTGCGAGAAGAACAAGCGTTAGATGATGCTAAATTGGATGTTTCAAAAAATATTTTTGAGCTTATAAAAATATATGAACAAGCAGAAATTATTTATAACAATTAACTAACAATAATACTGGTAAATCTTAACAAATTTTATTTGTTTGTTTTTTGTAACTTTGCAATTATAAAATTAATAAGTGTCGGTTTTGATATAGTTTAGTTTACGTCATGATTAAATTAAAATTTTTGAAATTGTTACTATAAGGAAAAATATATGAATTTGGCAAAACTTTCGATTAAACGTCCGACTTTTGTTGTAGTGTTATTAATAACTGTATTTATTTTAGGTGCTATTTCTTTAAGTAAGCTTAGTGTTAGAATGTTACCTGATGTTGATATTCCGTACGTGCTTGTTATGACTACTTATTCTGATGGTGATGTTGGCGGAATTGAGCAGCTTGTCACGAAGCCAATAGAGGATGCTTTAAGCGAAATTTCAGGTCTTAAACATGTTATGTCAATAAATCAAGATCATTTTTCTGTAGTATATGGCGAATTTGAGCTTTCAAAAAATTTAGATGTTGCATCTCAAGAAATTAAAGACAAAATTGGAAGAATAAGAGGTAATTTTCCAAGTGGAGTAAAAGATTCTGTCGTAATGAAAGCTGATATAAACAGTATGCCACTTATTACTTTAAGCTTGAAATCTATGGATATGGATTCTAAAAAGTTATATGATTTTGCGTACAATACTGTATATAAAGATCTATCACAAGTTTCAGGTGTTTCTTATGTAAGTATTATAGGTGGTACTAAAAGAGAAATACATGTTAATGTTGACAAAGAAAAACTTAAAAACTACGAATTTACTCTTACAGATATTGCTAATAAAATTAGATCAAATACTTTAAATTTTTCTGCAGGAAAAGTTAATAGAGGTGAATATGAAGTATCATTTAAAACTATAGGTGAATTTAAATCTATAAAAAACATAGAGAATGTTGTTATAAATTTTATAGGAAATGATAAATCCATTACTGTAAAAGATGTAGCAAAAGTTGAAGATGGTGTTGCTGATGAATTTTCAAGAGCTAGACTTGATACAAAAAAAGATGGAAAAATAATTTATTGTCCGTCTATTTTGGTTCAAGTTTATAAACAAGTTAAGGGTAATGATGTTGTTATTTCTGATAATATAAAAAAAAGAATAGTACAGCTAAACAAGAATTATAGAAAATGTCATGGTAAACCTGAGCTTATTGAAATTTCAGACTCAGCAAGAGGAGCAAGAGTTAATATTGAAAATGTAAAATCCACTATACTTGAAGGTATTTTTCTTGCTATTGTAGTGGTATATCTTTTTTTAGGAAATTGGCGTTCGACCTTTATTACGTCATTGGCATTACCGAATAGTTTGATTGGTTCTTTTATTTTTATGTATCTTTCTGGTTTTAGTTTAAATGTTATTTCACTCATGTCTTTATCTCTTGCGATAGGACTTTTGATAGATGATGCTGTTGTTGTGCGTGAAAATATTTTTAGACATTATGAGGAAGGATCAGATCCAGTAAAAGCTGCAGTTAATGGTACAAATGAAGTTACTCTTGCTATTATAGCTACCACGAGTACTGTAATAGCTGTATTTTTGCCTGTTGCCTTTATAAATGGAATTATAGGACAATTTTTTAAAGAGTTTGGATTAACCATAGTTTTTGCTATGATTATATCCACTATAGATGCTTTAACGATAGCTCCTATGCTTTCTGCCTATATTATACCTGAACACAATAAAAATGTTATAGAGAAATCTGGTAGGATTTGGAAAGTGTTTGGATATGTAATTAATATTTTTAGATCTATTAGTGTTGAATGGTTTAAACATGTTTTAAATTTTATTGAAAAATTGTATAAAAGATTAGTTTCTTTTATAGTTAAAGAAAATTTTGTAAATATTCAAATTACTGTAAAAAAACGTTTTATCGTGAGCTGGAAATTTATGACATTAATTATTTCTGTGTCTATGTTTCTAGTGACAATTTTAATATCTGCTCAACATCTTAAAATAACGTATATGCCAACTTCAGAATGGGGTGAGATTAACATTAAAGCTATGGCAAAACCTGAAATTTCTTTAGATGAATTAGATAAGTGTTCAAAAAAAATTGAAGAAATAATTATGAATGATTCAAATACAGAACTGGTTTCTTCTAGTATAGGTTTTGGTGGGGATATGATTGCAGCATTTTCTAATGAAATAAATATGTACGTTAAAATGATCCCAAATAAATCTTTATTTAAAACTGTTAAAAGATTTTTTGTGAAAAAGAAAAATAGATTAAATATTATGGAAAGAACACGTACAACATCTGAAATGAAAGATTATTTAAGAAATATATTAAAAGAAAAATTTAAAGATGATCTTGAATTTTCAATTAAAAGTAGGTCAAGAAGTTCAGGAGATAATGAAAGTGAATTTATTCTTGAACTTTCTGGTGATAACGTAGATGTTTTATATGGTGTTGCTAAGCATCTTATTGAAAAATTTAAAACAATTCCGTATTTTGTTGATATACATTCAAATTATGTACCTGGTAAACCAGAAATATGTATACAAACTGATTTAAAAAAGATGAAAGATTTTGGGGTTAATTCTTCTACTGTAGGAGGTGAAGTAAGCGCTATGATTAGTGGTGCATCAGCTGGTAAATATAGAGAAGATGATCTTGAATATGATATAAAGGTTAAATTGCAAGATAATCAGAAAGATATAATGAAAAATTTTGATAACATATATGTGAATAATATCAATAACAAACTTGTAAAACTTAAAAATGTTGCCTTTGCAAAAAAAGATTTTGCTTCTACAAAAATGTATAGAAAGGATAGGTCTCGTTATGTTACTATAGAGGGAAATGTTGCTGAAGGTGCTACTATAAATGAAATTCGAGGGCAAGTGTCAAAAATTTTGAATAAGGAAAAAATGAATCATATAAAAGAATGGAGTAATATAAACTTTCAATTTTCTGGAAATTCTGAAGAAATGATGAATATGTTTAAAAATATTGCTGTTGCAGGAGGACTCTCAATAATATTTATATTTATGATTCTTGCCAGTTTATATGAATCAATCATAACTCCTTTTACAATTATGACAGCACTTCCGCTTGCAATTATAGGTGGTATTATAGCTTTATTAGTTTCACATAAACCTATTGATATGTTTACTATGATAGGTTTCATAATGTTACTTGGTATTGTTGCAAAAAATTCGATTCTTTTAGTTGACTATATTCAACAACAAGTACGTAATGGGTTAAGTACAAATGATTCTATAATAAAAGCATGTGTTGTAAGATTACGTCCTATTCTTATGACTTCTGTTGCTATTATTGCTGGAATGCTACCGACTGCTTTAGGTTTTAGTGAAGTAGGGAAATTTAGGCAAGGCATGGGAATTGTTATAATAGGTGGTATAATAAGCTCGACGATTCTTACTTTAGTAGTTGTTCCAGCAATATATGAGTATATGGATAAGTTTAGGTGTTTTTTACGTAAAATTGTAAATAGACCTAATAAGAGAATGATAGATTATACAGATGATCAATTAAAGATAAAAAATTTATAATACCGTTGATATATGATATTTTTATCTGTACTATGTGCATTGTGAAAAATTTTTAAGTTGGATTTATAAAATAGTAATTCATGAAAGTTTTTAGAGTACTATCTTACTTAAAATTTATCTTTATATTTCAATAAAAAAAAGGAGAGATGGCCGAGTGGTTTAAGGCGCAGTCCTGGAAAGACTGTTTACTTATATAATAAGGTAACTAGGGTTCAAATCCCTATCTCTCCGTTTCGATATTTTTTTAATATTATAACCAGATAGATTCTGTTATTAAAGGATATTTTGTTTGTTTAATAAAAATAAAATGAAAATAATTAATATATAAATTTTCTATTGTTGAGTATTAGATTTTTGAAATTCCATTGGGGAAATATATTTTTAAGTTTTTGCTTATAAACATTTCGTTTGTTAAATAAAAAAAATTAATATGCTGAAAAATAATTTTGTGTTATAAAAACTTGCTAATTTTTTGCAATAGCAAACAAATTGTTGTTAGTTAAGTTTAG
Source organism: Endomicrobium sp. (assembly GCA_031266535.1). GTDB lineage: Bacteria > Elusimicrobiota > Endomicrobiia > Endomicrobiales > Endomicrobiaceae > Endomicrobiellum. The sequence goes on from JAISAS010000004.1 coordinate 7,862, forward strand.
TGCTGTAGATAACTTGAGCATACTTTTATATAAGATAGAAATTTGATGTTTATAAAAAACAAAATACGGAGGGGGAGAGATTTGAACTCTCGGTACGGACACGAGTCCATACACCGGTTTAGCAAACCAGCGCACTAGACCAAACTATGCGACCCCTCCACTAATTTATTTTAAAACAATACAAGAGCAAAAGATTGTACAAAAATAATTTTTTTTTTACAATTTTACAATAATATTTTTAAAATGAAACAATTTAAACGGTTGTACTTTAATCTTGCTATTAAATCAAAATCAAACGCGCCCAAGAGGAGTTGAACCTCCAGCCTTTTGATTCGTAGTCAAATGCTCTTTCCATTTAAGCTATGGGCGCATTTTAATTAAGTGTTATTTATATTTTTCATTATATTATACAATAAATTTAGTTTGTATATTAAATTAATAAGTATGTATAAAATTAAATAATGCTGCCAACGGGACTTGAACCCGTGATCTTCGCCTTGAGAGAGCGATATCCTAAACCTCTAGACGATGGCAGCATAAAACATCATTATAGCATTATGATATTTTTTTTCATAGAGAGTTTTACTTAATTTTATTTCTAGTTATAAAATTTATTCAATACATAAAAGGTAATTTGTTTTTTTTACTAATTTTTTGATATACAAAAATAATTTCATAATTTTGATTTTATATATTGTTAAAAGATGAAATATTTTGATATAATTCTTCTGTAATTATTAAATTGCCCGATAGTGTAATTGGGAACACGTCTGCCTCTGGAGCGGAAGTTTCCTGGTTCGAATCCAGGTCGGGCAGAATATTTTCATGAAAGCAGAGATTAATTATATGTAAGTTCTAAAAAATTGTTGAATTATAAAAATAGTCGTGTGCATTTTCTACTTAGCATTTAGATTAATTATTAATTTTGTAGTTCATTTTGATTGTTTTTTTTAAATTTAAAATTTATATTTTTTAAGCATAGAATCGTAAAATTTTAGAAATTTTTATTGCATGTATTGTGTATATTTGTTAGATCACATTTTAACAAATTTAATTTTTGTTAAAAATTGTTTTGGAGATGTTATGGTTAAAAAACAATTAAATTTTGAAGAATCTTTAAAAAGGCTTGAGGAAATAGTTTCTGAAATGGAAAATGTTGATCATGGTTTAGATAAAGCTCTTGCTTTATTTTCAGAAGGGACTGAACTTATAAGATTTTGTTCATTGAAATTAAACGAAACAAAGAAAAAAGTTGAGATTATAACTTCATCTGGTAAAACAAAGGTTTTTAAGGATTAAATTTTTGAAAAGAAAAACTAGTTGGGAAAAATATTTTTCTCAAAAAATTGAGTATGTAAATTTTGCTTTAAGAAAATTTCTACCTAAAGATAATTCTACTATTTCTAAAAGTATGCGTTATAGTGTTTTAGCAGGAGGTAAAAGATTACGTTCTGTTCTACTCATTTTTGCAGCTGAATTATTTGGTGGAAAATTTGATGATATAATTCCGGCAGCTTGTGCCGTGGAATATTTTCATACTTACTCTTTAATACATGACGACTTACCAGCAATGGATAATGATGATTTTCGTAGAGGAATACCTACAAATCATAAAAAATTTGGGGAAGCAGTAGCTATTTTGTGTGGAGATGCGTTATTGACTGAATCTTTTAATCTTATAACAAAAGTAAGAAGTAGCGAGAAAAATATTAATTTAGCAATAAGAATTCTTGCTAATTGTGGTGGATATAAAGGTATGATTTTTGGGCAAATTGAAGATGTTATTGAATCTGGTAAATGGAATAAAAAGAAAAGAAATACAATGATGACAAAATTAAAATTTATAGAAATAAGGAAAACAGCGGCTTTAATAGTTGGTAGTTTAAAAATAGGTGCGATTTTATCAGATGCTGATAAAAAAAGTTTAAAAGCTCTTGAAGTTTATGGGACAAACATAGGTATAGCTTTCCAAATAGTAGATGATATTTTAGATTTATATGCTACTAACAATAGGTTATTAGGTAAGAATGGCAGTGATGTCAAAAACGAAAAACTTACAGCTGTTTCTGTATATGGAGAAAAAAAAGCTGAAATAAAAGCAAATGAATATATTGATAAAGCGAAAAAGGCATTAATAATTTTTGGAGATAAATCTACAATGCTTATGCATGTAGCTGATTATATAATGTATAGATTACATTTATAATGTTATAACAAAATGTAAAAAAGTTTATGTATCTAAATTTTATAATAATACAAATATAAATGATGATAGTGTTTTTAGAATGTTTATGTGAAATTATAGTTAATTATTTGTCCGATTTTTAAGAGGTGTTTTGTGTGTAATATATTAAATAGTATAAATAATCCTCAAGATTTAAAAAAAATAAAAAAAGAGGATCTTAATATACTTGCCGCAGAAATAAGGAATAAAATAATAAATATAACTTCTCGTAATGGTGGACATTTAGCATCAAGTCTCGGAGTTGTTGATTTGACTGTTGCAATTCACTATGTATTTAACGCTCCTTATGATAAAATAATTTGGGATGTGGGACATCAGTCATATGCACATAAAATTCTTACAGAAAGGAAGAATAAATTTAGTACGTTAAGAATTTATAATGGATTAAGTGGTTTTCCTAAAAGACTAGAATCAGAATATGATTCTTTTGGTACTGGACATGCTTCAACTTCAATTTCTGTTGCTTTAGGGTTTGCTGTAGCAAGAGACTTAAAAAATGAAGATCATAAAGTAATAGCCATTATAGGAGATGGAGCTATGACAGGTGGACTTGCTTTTGAAGGTTTACAGAATGCTGGACATTTAAAAAAAAATATGTTTGTTATTTTAAACGATAACGAGATGTTTATTTCACAAAAAGTAGGGGCTGTAGCTGGATATTTTGCAAGATTGTTAACTGCTGGTATGGCAAGAAAATTTGAAGAAAAAGTAATGCAAACTGTAAGTAGGTTTCGTAGTTTTGGTTCGCCATTTGGTAAATTGATAAAAAGAGTAAAGGTTATGCTTTTTCCAGGGATGTTATTTGAAGAAATGGGTTTTACATATATAGGTCCTGTTCAAGGGCATAATATAAACAATCTCATAATTATGTTTGAAAATCTAAAGGATATGAAGGGTCCAGTATTATTACATGTTATTACAAAAAAAGGTAAGGGATATATACATGCTGAAGAAAATCCTACAAAATTTCATGGGGTTGAAAAATTTGATATTACAACAGGTAAAATAGTACAAAAAAAGGAAATTACTTATACAAATATTTTTTCTGATACGCTTATAAAATTGGCTCAAAATGATAAAAAAATAATTGCAGTTACAGCTGCTATGCCTGAAGGAACAGGTCTTGACAAGTTCGCGAAATACTTCAAAAACAGGTATTTTGATGTAGGTATTGCCGAAGGGCATGCAGTAACTTTTGCTGCGGCAATGGCAGCTAATGGTATGCGCCCAGTATGTGCTATATATTCAACTTTTATGCAAAGAGCTATCGACAATATTATACATGATGTTGCTTTACAAAATCTTCCTGTTGTTTTCGTTTTAGACAGGGCAGGTTTAGTTGGAGAAGATGGAAGTACACATCATGGAATTTTTGATTTGTCGTATTTAAAATATATTCCAAATGTTATTATTATGATCCCATCTGATGGAAATGAGTTGCAACATATGCTTAAAACTGCTTTAAATTCTAATAAACCATGTGTTATAAGGTATCCTAAAAAGAGTTTATGTACAAGTGTTGTTTTAGATGAAGTACCACATGTGCTTCAAATGGGAGTAGCTACAATTTTAAAAAGTGGAAGTGATATTTGTTTTCTTGCAGTCGGTGATCATGTTTGGACAAGTCTGCAGGCTGCAAATTTACTTGCTGAGAAAAATATCGAAGCTTCTGTTGTAAATATGAGATTTTTAAAGCCCCTTGATGTTCATATTATAATGGAAATTTTAAAAAAAACGAAAAAATTTATTACAATCGAAGAAAATGTTCTAGTTGGTGGTATTGGTGAAAGTATAAAATCTTTTTTGTGTAATAGCGAAGCTATCGTTGAATGTGTAGGACTTCCTGATGAATTTATAGATCATGGTAATATTGGATTGTTAAGAGAAAAATATGGACTTACTCCAAGGGGTATAGTAGAAAAAGCGTTGACAATACTTTAAGTATTATTTGTTTATCTTTATTCTAGTTATATAAATTAAAAATACTATATTAATTTTTAGTTTATAGTTTGGTGAATAGTGTTTTTATAGATATATGAAAGATATATTATTAAAAAATAAAAAAAACAAAAAACGTTTAGATGTTTTTCTTTTTGAAAAAGGTTTTGTGCAGACTCGAACAAGTGCTCAGGCTTTTATAATGAGTGGGAGTGTTTATGTAAATGGAAAAGTTCAATATAAACCTTGTACTTTATTGTGTGGAGAAGAAATTATTGAACTTAAAAACATAAATCCATATGTTTCCCGTGGCGGTTTAAAATTAGCCTCAGCTTTAGATATTCTTAACATTGATTTAATAGGATGTATTTGTTTAGATATAGGAGCGTCAACAGGTGGATTTACGGATTGTATGTTACAGAGAGGTGCAATAAAAATTTATGCAGTAGATGTTGGGAAAGGTCAGTTACACTATAAACTAAGGCGTGATAAGCGCGTAATAAATATTGAAAATGTAAATTTTAGATATTTTGATAATTTTTTACTAAAAGAAAATGTAAATTTTGTGACTGTAGATGTTTCATTTATATCTCTTAATAAAATTTTACCTGTGGTATACAAAGTTATTTCAAATAATTGTTTTGTTTTAATTATGGTAAAACCTCAATTTGAACTTGAATTATATGAGATAAAAAAAGGTGTTGTTAGGGATGAAAAGTTAAGACAAAAAGCTATACTTAAAGTTAAGCAAATTGCTTTATACTTAAAATTTACAATTATTTCTGAAACAGATTCTGCAATTAAGGGTAGAAAGGGAAATTTAGAACATTTTATACTATTACAAAAGTAATTTAATTGTAAAATTTTAGATAAGTATAAAAATAAATATTTCAGTAGAGGTGAGAAGATTGTGTTGAGTTATGATTATACTAAGATTGAGAAAAAATGGCAAAAAAAATGGATAGAGAGTAAAATTTTTGAAAGTAAAGAAGTCCAGGGAAAAGAAAAATATTACTGTCTTTCTATGTTCTCTTATCCATCAGGTAACTTGCATATGGGGCATTTCAGAAACTATAGTATAGGTGATGTACTTGCACGTTTTTATAAAATGAAAGGAAAAAATATTTTGCATCCTGTAGGGTGGGATGCTTTTGGACTTCCTGCTGAAAATGCAGCTATAAAGAACAATATTCATCCTTTCAAATGGACGAAACGAAATATTAACTGTATGAGAAAACAACTTAAATCTTTTGGTATTTCTTATGATTGGAGTAGGGAGATTACAACTTGTGATCCGAGATACTATAAATGGAGTCAATGGTTATTTATAAAAATGTGGCAAAAAGGGTTAATTTTTAGAAAGAACGCAAATGTCAACTGGTGTTCATCATGTAATACTGTTCTTGCAAATGAACAAGTTTTGAATGGTATATGTTGGAGATGTAGTAATCGTACAGAACATATAAATTTAGAACAATGGTTTATAAAGATTACAAATTATGCTGATGAACTTTTGAGTGGACATAAATATTTAATTGGATGGCCAAAACAAGTTATAGTGATGCAGAAGGATTGGATAGGAAAATCTTTTGGTGTTGAGATAAATTTTACATTAAGTGGATCTGATAAAAAATTAAAAGTATTTACTACCAAGCCAGAAACACTTTTTGGCGTAACTTTTATAGTTGTAGCACCTGAAAATGAAATTATAAATGAAATAAGTACTAGAATTAAAAATTATGATAAAGTTTTAGAATATATAAATATGAGCAAGGAAAAATCAAATATAGATAGAGTTTCATGTAGACAAAAAACTGGTATAAAACTCGAAGGAATTATGGCCATAAATCCTGCAACTAAAAAAAGAATTCCTGTTTTTACAGCTGATTATGTTTTATCTACATATGCTACTGGAGCAATTATGGCTGTACCTGCTCATGATCAAAGAGATTGGGAATTTGCAAAAAAAAAAGGTATTCCTATCATAAAAATTATAGCAAATGAAGATAATTCTTCAGTAGATAAATGTGCCTACGAAGGTGAAGGTATTCTTATAAATTCAAAACAATTTGATGGAATAAGATCTATAGAAGCTTCTAATATAGTTTCGGAATGGATTGAAAAACAGAATTTTGGAAAAAAAACAACAAATTTTAAGCTTAAAGATTGGCTTATATCAAGACAAAGATATTGGGGTACTCCAATACCTATGATTCATTGTAAAATATGTGGTGTAGTTCCTGTATTAGATAAAGATTTACCGGTAATATTACCAAAAAATATTAATTTTACTGGAAAAAGCGAATCTCCATTAAAATCTAATAAAGTTTTTTTAAGTGTGAAGTGTCCTCAGTGTAATATGGATGCTACGAGGGAGACAGATACTATGGATACTTTTATAGATTCTTCGTGGTATTATTTAAGATATTGTGATGCTCGTAATATGAATGTTGCTTTTGATACTGCAAAGGTAAATTATTGGATGCCTGTAGATCAATATATTGGGGGTATAGAACATGCATGTATGCACTTAATATACTCAAGGTTTTGGTATAAAGTTATGAGGGATTTAAATTTTGTAAAACATGATGAACCTTTTGTTAATCTTTTAACTCAAGGAATGGTAACATTAAATGGGAATGTTATGTCTAAATCAAAGGGAAATATTGTAAATCCTGATAAAATAATTAAAAAATATGGTGTAGATACTGCAAGACTTTTTATTCTTTTTTCTGGTCCACCACAAAAACAGCTTGATTGGTCTGAAAAAGGAATTGAGGGATGTTGGAAATTTATAAATAGGATATGGCTTCTTTTTGACATGGTTAATAAAAAAGCTGAAATTAAAGCATCTGAAAAGGATAAATCAGATATTTTGAAAATAATGCATCAAACGATAAAAAAAGTTACCATAAATGTTGGAAAAACAGCTCGATTTAACACAGCTATTTCTTCTATTATGGAGCTTGTTAATGCTTTATATAGATATAAACATCATTTAAATGATAATGGAGTCTCTATGATAGTGTATAAAACCGTAATACTTTTAATGACTCCGTTTACACCTCATGTTTGCGAAGAGATATGGGAAATGTTGGGTTATAATGAATATATATCTACACATATGTGGCCAAATTATAATGAAAACGTTTTAAAAAAATATTATGTTGAACTTCCAGTCCAAATAAATGGCAAATTAAAAGGGAAAATAACTGTATCTATGAAATATGATGAGTACGAAGTTAAAAAAGTGATAAATGCAAACGAAAAAATAATGCTGTATTTAAAAAATAAACATATAACAAAGTTTATATATATTAAAAATAAAATTATTAGCATTGTTGCTAATTAGAAGCGATTTTATGTTCTCTAAAATTAAAAGATTAGGTATTATGTGAAAGAATAGTGAAATATATATAATAAGTGATAGTATTTTGAATGTTATGAAAAAATTTATATTGAATTTATTTCTATTTTTTTTATTCTATATTGGATTATCGTCATGTGTTTCGTTTAGAGATTCTGTTTTAAATACTTCATCTAAATTTAGTAAAAAAATTTATGTTAAGCCTTTTATAAATAATGTTAAGCAGTTTGGACTTGAAGTCAAATTTACAAATATCTTTATAAATGAATTATTAAATGATGGACGTTTTTCTCTTGTAAATGTTGAAGAAGAAGCTGATGTTATTTTAGTTGTTAAAGTAGAAAAATATGTCCTTGAATTACTTATTAGTGATGATGAGTTTTATAGACTTTGGGTTGTAATTGATGTTTTATTTATTGATAAAGATAGTGATACAATTTTATGGCATGAAACTATGAAATGTATGCAGATTTTTACAAAAAAATTTAAAAATGATTTAACGAATAATTTAGTAGATGATAGTATAAGTGAAGCGAAAGCAAGAGAATTTGTATGGGAAAGATTATCAAGAAATATAATTAGAAAAATGATACTAAAAAAATCATAAAAAATTTAATTTTGTATTTGATAAAAAGCTGAATATATTTTACTTGTATTGCAATGTAAAAATTGTGTTTGTAAAATTGAATAAAGATTTTTTTAATAAATTAATAACTCTAGGTAATAAAAGTAGATATGTTGAAAATTCATAGTTTTAACAACTTTATGTCATCTAATGAAATATCTCCAATTTATCTGTTTGCAGGTGATGAACATTATTTTTTAGATAAATGTTTGAATAAAATTGAAAATCTTTTTGTTGTAGATGATTTCAATAAAGAAGTTTTTTATTCTTTAGAATCTTCAACAAAGGATATATTAAGTTCTCTTCAAACTTTTCATTTTATGAATAAAAGAAAAGTTGTTGTCATTAAAGATCTTGATAAAATTAAATCATCTGATGCTGAAAAACTTATAGGCTACTTGTCAAATATAATAGAATCTTCATGTCTTGTACTTTTATATTTTGGTAATTATAAAAAGGATATGATTGCAAAAAGAAAAGAACTAGTAAATAAGTGTATTTCTTCAAAATATTGTACATTTGTAGATTGTATGAAATTACATTATAGAGAAACGATAGAGTTTATAAAAAATAAATTTATTTTGGAAAAGAAAGTAATTTCAGATGATGTAATTTTAAAGATTATTGAACAAAATGGTACTGATTTGTTAAATATTTTAAGCGAAATAGAGAAGTTTTTGTTATTTATTGGCAAAAATGAAAAAAATGTTACTATAAAAACTTTTGAAAAAATAAAAGGGTATACAAAGGAAATAAACATACATACTTTATCTTTTTTGATCGAAGAAAAAAATTTAAAGAAATCTATATTTGTTTTAGAAAAGTTATTGAATGAAGGTGAAGAAGCAATCGCAATATTATATGTAATTTTTTTTACAATAAGAAAAATGCTTGTTGCTAAGAGTTTATTAGAAGAACAACTTATGTCTATTTCAGAAATTGCTCTAACGCTTAAAATACATAATTTTTACATAGAAAATTTTTTTATAAATTTAAAGAAACATAATATGTGTACGTTAAGAGTTGGCTTGAAAAAAATATTAGAAGCGGATATTAATATTAAAACAAATAATGGTTGTGCAATATTAGCATTAGAAAAGATTGTGTTTTATATTTGTAAATCAGATAAATAATAATTTTTTACATACAGATATGCAAATAGAAAACTTTTAAAAAATAATTTATGAATTAAAAATGATCTTATGTAAGTTGGTTTCTTTGGAAACATAAAGACATATATATTTAATAATATACCATAAATATTAAATTTTTAAGTTAAGGATAAGGGTATATTATTTTTAAATTATCTATATAATAACTATGCAATAAAATAAAAATTTGAAGAGATATATAAATTTTATATATTTTTTATGCTTTTTTGGTCAATCAATAAAATATTCTACGATAAAAATAAAAATTGTACCGATAAATAGCATCAAAGGGATAAATCTATTCTTACATTTATGTGTTTCTGGAATCAAATCAGAAGCTGAAAGAAAAATAAAAGATCCTGCTGTTATTCCGAGTAAATTTCCTTGAGTAGAATTAGATATATTTTTAAGTAAAAATATTCCTAAAATTGTACCTATTGGTGTAAATCCAGCTGTAAGGAGTGAAAAATTAAAAATTTTTTTTTTAGAGATACCTTTGTGCATTAAAATCCCTGAAATTGTTATTCCATCAGGAAGTTTGTGTAGTAATATTGCTAGTGTTGTGAGAATTCCTATGTTTGCTTTAAAGCTTGCTGCGATCATAAATCCATCAATTATAGAATGTAGTGACAGTCCTGTAACGGACATTATTCCTGTGTGTTTAATACATTTATTGTCATGGCATGGATGAAATAAAAGAACGAACTGTAGAAAAAACATAATTAAAAAACCTAAAAGAACATACATCATTATTTCATAGTTGTTTAGATTAAATTTTAAGCCTTCTGGTATTAGATGTGTAAAAGTTAGTGTAAGCATTACACCAGCTGCAAAATTTATTATAAAAAAAGAATTTTTCTCGGACCATTTATGAAATGTTAATATTATAACAGTACCTATCATTGCTGCGCTTGCAGCTATGAGCGAATAAATGATTACCATTTTCCCTTCTTTTTGATTAATATTTATATAAAAATTAATCTATACAACACAGTATTTAAATCTTTATAATAATACAAAAAATACATTCAGGTTGTATAAATTTTAGCAACAAAAACCAAAGTAAAAAATAAATAATTTTATGTTTAATAATAAGTCAAAAAATAAGAATTATTTAAAAAATCATAAAAAAATTTACACTACGTATAAATTTGCGTTGCCATTTTATTCCAATTTAGTTCACAGCTGTTTTTCTCAGTGAATTCTATAACATTTTTCATTATTTTTACGGCTTTATCTGGATATGCTCCAATTGATGTTTCAGCTGAAAGCATAACATAAGAAGTTCCATCTAAAACAGCATTTGCAATATCATTTACCTCGGCTCTTGTAGGGATAGGATTTTTAATCATACTTTCAAGCATTTGAGTTGCTGTTATTGTAAATATATTATGGGCTTTACACTGTGCTATTATATATTTCTGTACCATAGGGAGTGTCCAAAGTGGAATTGAAATTCCTAAATCACCTCTTGCAACCATTATACCACTGCATTTTTTAATAATATCCATAAGATTATCAATTCCTGCTTTATCTTCAATTTTTGCAATAAGTTTGCATGTTGTATTATTTCTTGTTTTTAAAATGTCAATCAAAGGTTTCATATCATCAGCGTTTCTAACAAAAGAATTTGCTATAAAATCTACACCATATTTTAATGCAAACATCATATGATCTCTATCTTTTTCTTCTAAAAGAGGGAAATTTAATTTAGCTTCTGGAATATTTATACCTTTGTTCATTTTTAAAATATAATTATTTTGAACTTCAGTTATAAGTTCTTCTTTTTTAGAAGATAGAACTTTAAGTACAAGATTTCCATCATCTATAAATATACAAATTCCATTTTCTATATCTGTAAGTGTATTAGCATAATCTATCGGTATCTTTTCATTATTACCTACAATTTTTTTGTTTGTAAGAATAAGCTTCTGCTTACTTTTAAGTTTTATTTCACCACTTTCGATAGCACCTACTCTTATTCTATGTCCCTCAAGATCTGCAAGAATTTTTACATTTGTCCCATATTTCTTATTTAAGATTTTTATTAAATCGAAATCTTTTTTATAAAGTTCATAAGTCCCATGTGAAAAATTAAATCTTACTATTGTCATACCAGCATCAACCATTTTTTTTAGAACATTAATAGAACGTATAGATGGTCCCATAGTACAAATAATTCCAGTATCAGTCACTTTTAAATTAACTCCTTTAATTATATTTAGTTTGTATATATTATTATATCTAATTTATTTATTTTTTTAAATTGAAAAATTCTTTACATTAATGTAACACTGAATATTAGTATGTTAGAATAATAAATTTACATAAGAAAATTATTATAAAAAATAAAAGCAGTTTTATATCAAATCTGAAGGCATAATTTCAATCTTTATAAAAGTTTTTGGTAATTGTTTTGAATTTTCTAATAATTCTATAAGTTTTATTATATTTTCTTTGCAACCCTTAATTATTATATGTTTCCTATAAATATTATTTATCTTTGGGATATATGCTGTTGATGGTCCTAAGAGTTTTAATGCTAACTTATATTTTTCAACTAAAATTGTAAGTATAGAAAAAAATCTTTCAGATATTTTATCTGCTTTTTTTTCGTTTTTATTTTTTATCGAAATTTTTACTATACTACAATATGGTGGATAGAATAATTTCTTTCTTTGTTCTATTTCAATTTTGTAAAAAGATAAAAAATCGTGATTTTTTGCGCATTTTATTGCATAATGCTGTGGATGATTAGTTTGAATTATGACTGTACCATTTGTAGTGCCTCTACCGCTTCTACCAGAGACTTGTGTGATAAGTTGAAATGTTCTCTCAACAGATTTAAAATTTGGAATATATAACAGTGTATCAGCATCTGCGACACATACTAAACTTACTTTTGGAAAATCAAACCCCTTTGCTATCATCTGTGTACCAAGCAATATATTATATTTTTCGTTTTTCATACCTATATAGGCTTTTTCATAGTTATTTTTTGAAGATGCTGTATCTCCATCAAGTCTGAAAATTCTAGCATTTTTTAAAAGTTTTATCAATTCAGCTTCAACTTTTTGAGTGCCTGTACCAAAAATTAGCATATTTTTGCTGTTACATATGGGACATGTTATAGGAAAATTTTTTGTTTCACCGCAATAATGACATTTTAGTAAGTTAGGATTTTTATGAAAAACCATAGAAATAGAGCATTTTTGACATTGATAAATATTTGAACATTTTCTACACATAATCGTTTGAGAATATCCTCTACGATTTAAAAAAACGATTATTTGTTCTCCTTTCAGCAAAGTTTTTGACATTATTTCTATAGTTTCAGGAGCAAATAATTCAGATTTAAACTGTTTATTTTTTAGAGATAAAATTTTTACTTCTGGTAATTTTTTTTTATTTATGCGTTTATTTAATTCTATAAGAACTAATTTTTTTTCTAATGCATCTTTATAACTCTCAAGTGATGGTGTAGCAGAGCCAAAAACTATAACGGCATTATGATATTTTCCACGCCATTTGGCAATTTCTCTAGTATCATAACATGGTTTTTGTTCTTGTTTATATGTTTGCTCATGTTCTTCATCAATAATTATTAGACCTATGTTTTTAAATGGAGCAAATATTGCTGATCTAGCTCCCATAATTATATTTATTTTTTCATTTTTCATTTTTAAAAATAAATTATATTTTTCAGTGTTATTTATATTACTATGCCATAAGCCAATATTTGTTCCAAATTTTTTTGTCATAATATCTGCAAACTGGATAGTAAGAGAAATTTCAGGAACAAGTATTATGATGTTTTTATTTTTTTCAAGAGCATATTCTATCGTATTTATATATACTTCTGTTTTACCAGATGCAGTTACTCCGTGAAGAAGAAAATTTACAAAAGAATTTTTTCCCAAACTTGTATTTATTAGATTGATAGCATTAATTTGATCTACATTTAATACATGTTTCTGATATATATCTTTTTTATCTATGATTTTGTTTTTTATAGTTCTTTTTGTAGGTTTCATTGTTACTGGAACAATTGATGCAAGTGCTTCTCCTAGAGAGCATATATAATTTTTTGAAATATAATTTGCAAGTTCTATTATTTCTTTGGTTATAACAAAATCTTTATCTACAATTTCAATAATTTGTTTTAATTTTAACGTATTTTCATCTTTAATATTCTTATAAGAAATTGCGTAAGATGTCAAAATTTTATTTCCAAATTGGACTTTAATTCTCTTCCCAACTATATTTTTTGGGTCAACACCTTTAGGTGGAATATAGTAAAAATTTTTGTTTAAAGGAATTGGAATAACTACTTCTAGAACTATCATATTTTGTCTGTATCTAAATAACGTATAACTTTTTTCATATCTTCCCAAACAAATTTTTTTAATGTTGGATTTCTCAAAAGAGCTGAAGGATGATATGTGGGCATAAGTTTTATACCGTTGTATTCATTGAAATTACCTCTAATTTTTCTCATAGGTTCTTCAATATTTAAATTTAGGATACTTTTTGTAGAATATGCTCCTAAAGTTACAATAATTTTAGGCATAATAATTTCAATTTGTGTGTTTAAATATGGCATGCATGCTTTTATTTCTTCAAAAGAAGGAGGGCGATCGTTTGATCGTTTTTCTGGATTATGTGGATCAATCATAGGGTGACATTTTACTATATTTGATATGTATACTGTTTTTCTTGTTTGACCCATTGCTTCAATGATTTTTGTTAACAGTTGTCCTGCTCTACCAACGAATGGCTCACCTTTATGATCTTCATCGTATCCAGGTCCTTCACCTATAAACATTATGTTTGCGTTTGGGGATCCTGTTCCAAAAACTGTCTTCAAACGACTTTTTCCTAAAAAACAGTTTCTACAGGTATTAACTTTTTTTTTAAGTAATTCAAGTTTTTCTTTAGATTTAGAAATCCTATAAGACTCAATATTCGTCACAGGTATTTTATAAATTTCATCTTCTCCCCAGTTGATGTATTCTTCAAGAGATTTTTTTATAAATTTTAGTATCGTTAAATATTTTGATAATTTCATTTAATATGTTTCTTAAATTTATGTTAACTTAATAAACTGTTTATTAATAACTATACTAAAATTTTAATTGAATAAAATACATAAACTTTAATTTATTTTAATGCTTCAGATTTATTCTTTTCTCGTTGTATCTCTTCAATTTTTTCGTATGTAGCTACGTTTCTTTCGATATCAATCAGTGCTTTATTTATAAGCTCAGCTTGTGTAAGTTTTTTATAATCTTCTTCGTATTTTATTATTTCAATCCATTTTAATGCAAGCCTTACTATATCGTATTTCTCGAGATGCAATATTGATGTTTCTGAGTCTAAATACATTTTACTTGGTGTCATTTTTTATCCTCCGTTGATATGAAGTATTCTTAGTTTTTTGAATTTTATAGTGTAATGATTCTATAATTATTTTTACTGCATGTATAGCACTACTTAACTTTTTATTTATGACAAGATATTCGTATTTATAAATGTATTTTAATTCTTTTTTTACATTTTTAAGACGTAAGTTTATTATTTCATTACATTCTTTATTTCTTGAAACAAGTCTATTTTTGAGAGTTTTTAAATCTGGTGTCATTATGAAAATCATACAAGCATTAGAATATTGTTTCTTTATATTCATAGCACCTTGAACATCAATTTCTAGGAGTATATTTTTATTAATTCCTAATGTTTCCAATGGCACTTTTGGAGTTCCATAATAATGGCTATGTACTATTGCCCATTCAGCAAATTTTTTTTCTTTAATCATTTTTTCAAATGTTGATTTGTTAATAAAAAAATATTCTTTGCCATTTTTTTCACCATTTCTAGGCAACCTTGTTGTATATGATACTGAATAAAGTATATTTTGATTGCTATTAATAACAGCTTTACATATACTGGATTTACCTGCTCCAGAGGGTGCGGAAATGATTATTATATTGCCTAATAGTTTAGTTTTAGAATTATCCATAATTTATAAATCAAAACCAACAAATATTCTATCGGGAAGGTGGGACTTGAACCCACAGCCTCCTGCTCCCAAAGCAGGCGCGATAGCCAATTACGCTACTTCCCGATTATGTTTAAACCTACATTCTAATCATGTTAAAATAAATACACAAAATACAAAAAAACAATTTTAATATACACGAAACTAGTGTTATATATTGGTTTAAACTAAAAACCATAACTTAAAAAGTCGAATTAAGTTTTACAAATTATTATTTATCATTATACATTTTTGTTTCCTAAAGATTAAGAAACACTATATAGGATAAAATTTATTTTAGAAACTTTAAAGCCTCATTAATTTTTTTTACTTTCAATTTTGCTTCATCAAGATTTATTTTAATTTTTTTTATTTCAGTGTATTTAGCATTTTTTATAAAATTTTTATTATTTAACTTTAAAATTGCTATTTCAATTTCTTTTTTTGATAAAGCAACTTTTTTTGTAAGTTTTGTTTTTTCTTTTTCGATGTCAATTGATTTGTTCAAAGGTAAGAATATTTCAAAATTTCCTATAACAGTAGTTACATAATCTTTAGATTTTCTCATATTCTTACAAAATTGTATTGTGTTTATTTTAGCTAATTGTTTTATATAATTTTCGTTTTCTATAACTGTTGTTTCCTTACTGTTCCTTAGAATATTGAAAAAAGCTTCAATCTTTACAGATGGTGAAATATTCATTTCACTTCTTAAAGTTCTTATAGCTATAATTATATCTTGTATAATTTTCATTTTATTAATCGATTCTATGTTATTGTTTTTAATTTCGAATAAAGTACTTTTACTTATTATTTTTGTATCATCTGTGTTTTTGTTTAATATACTCCATATTTCTTCTGATATAAATGGCATTATTGGTGATATTAATTGTAGAATAAATTTTAGTATATATATAAGTATTGACAGGACTTGTTTTTTTGCATCTAAATCAGTTGACGATATACGTATCTTTGAAAATTCTATATACCAGTTGCAGTACTTTGTCCAAAAAAAATCATAAATTTCTCTTGCAGCAGCATCAATGTTGTAAGATTCATATCTTGTTTTAACCTTTAAAACAGTATTTGTAAGCTCTGCTAGAATCCAACTATCAGCGAGTTCAGATGGTTTAATGTTTATATCGAATTTACCAATATTTTCAGAGTTCAATATTACAAATCTCGATGCATTCCATATTTTATTTACAAAATTTCTTGCTGATAAAAATGAATCATTTGATATTTGTATATCTTTTCCTGGAGCTGCATTTTGCGCTATTGTAAATCTTAACGCATCCGCACCGTATTGATTTATGATCATTATAGGATCAACAATATTTCCTAAAGATTTTGACATTTTTTTGCCTTGTTTATCTCTTACTATTCCATGAATGAATACGTTGGCAAATGGAATATTTTTCATAAATTCTAGTCCGAACTGTATCATCCTTGCAACCCATAAATATAGAATATCATGTCCTGTAACTAGAACTGATGTAGGATAAAAATATTTTAAATCTTCATTGTTATCATTCTGTCCCCAATTAAATACGCTTATTGGCCATAAAGCTGAAGAAAACCAAGTATCTAAAACATCTTCATCTCTGACAAAATTTTTACCTTTACAGTAGGAACACTCCTTAGGTTTGCTAAGAGAAGCTATTGGTTTACAATTTTTTTTATTTTTATTTTTATCAATGCAATAATAAATTGGTATTCTATGTCCCCACCAAATTTGACGACTTATACACCAATCTTTCAGATTTTTAAGCCATAAAATATAAGATTTTTTCCATGATTCTGGATAAAATGATATTACATTATTATTTACTACATCAATTGCTTTTTTTGACATTTTTGTTATATTTAAAAACCACTGTTCCGACATTAAAAATTCTATTTTTGTGTAACATCTGTAACATTTAGCTATTGAATGGACATGATCTTGTGTTTTTACAAGCAAGCCCATTGTATCTAGTTCTTTAACAATTTTTTTTCTTGCTACTTCAACACTTAATCCGCAATACTCTAATGGAACATTTATCATTGTGCCTTTGATATCTATTATTTCTACAATATCCAATTGATTTCTTTTTGCTATATCGTTGTCAATTACATTATGGGCAGGTGTAATTTTAACTGCTCCAGTGCCAAAAGACTTATCTACAGTACGATCTGCAACTATTTTAATTTCTCTGTTTATTAAAGGAAGTATTATTGTTTTTCCTATAAATTTTGTGTATCGTTTATCATTTGGATTTACTGCTACGCCTGTATCGCCAAATATAGTTTCCGGCCTTGTTGTTGCAACGACGATATATTCTTCAGAATTTTTTAAAGAATATTTTACATACCATAAATTACTTTTTTCATTATCATATTCAACTTCTATATCAGATAATGCTGTAGAACATCGTGCGCACCAATTTATGAGTCTCTTTCCTCTATAGATAAGTCCTTTATTAAAGAGATATACAAAAGATTTTTCAACAGCTTTTGAGCGATTTTTGTCCATTGTAAAAGCCGTTCTATCCCAATCTAATCCACAACCAAGTTTTTTTAGTTGATTTAATATTGCACTTTCAGTGAGAGATTTCCATTGCCATATTTCCTCTAAAAATTTTTTACGCCCTAAATCGTACCTTGTTTTACCTTCTTTTTTTAAAAATTTTTCAACAACACTTTGTGTAGCAATTCCACCATGATCTGTTCCTGGTAGCCATAAAGTATTATATCCTTGTATTTTTTTAAATCTTATTATTATATCTTGAAGAACATTATCTAAAGCATGTCCCATATGTAAGTGTCCAGTTATATTTGGTGGAGGAATAATTATGGTGAATGGAATTTTATCTTTATCAGGTTTTGCAGAGAATGTTTTATCATTTATCCAATATTCAGCCCATTTTATTTCAATTTCTTTAAAGTTATATGTTTTTTCCATTTCAACCTTTACAATTTTTTAAATTGAAAATTATAAATAATCAATTATCAATTTCAAAAAATTATAGCAAAATTTCTTATTTTTTGTATAATTTTATATATTAATTTTTTATAAAATATCAAAAATAAACAAAAATTTATTAAAGATTAAAAAATTGCAAACGATTGTCGTATAAAATTTTTTTGGGAATTATTATTGTTTATGAAGTGAATACAATGACTTTGGTGTTTGTAAGCCATATGTTGGCATGAGATTTTATGCGTTTAATTTTAAAAATGTGGGGGGGGTAATATTATATAAATATTATGATGATTTTGATAAATGTTTTTTTAATCATGAGCATACTTGTTGTAGCGTTGATTAGTTGGTCTATAGGTTTTATGAAGATTTTTTTTACAGTTTTTATTGGATTCTTAGCGATCTTTATTGCGAATAAATGTTCGTGTCAGCAAAGCTTAAATTTTTATTTAGTGTTTGTGGTGATATGCCTGTTTATTACAATGTTATGTAATTTTGTATTGAGATTTATAAATTTTTTTTATTTGAGTACGTTAGATAGAGTTCTTGGTGTAATAGTTGGTGTTTGTGTTTGGCTTATTGTATCTATAAATATAATTATTCCTGCAGTGATTACTAAAAAAGATGTTTTACATGTTGTTCAAAAACATGCAGTATGTAAAGCTTTCTCAAATATAACACAATCTAAATTATTTGTATTTAAAAATCATGTTCTACAATTATTTAATAGTAATAATGGAAAAAATTATATCTAGAGATTATACTTTGTTAAATATTTAAAAGATCAGATTTATGAGACAATTTGTGTTGTGGATATGTACTCGTTAAGTAAAATTTATTTTTGTGTTTAAAAATTGTTTTTTAAAAAGAATTAAAGTTTTTCATAAATTAATAAATTGCTACAATACTGCGTATTGTGAATGAAATATTAACTTTTGAAAAGATAAAAAATAATTTTGAAATACAAGTATATCTTGAATTTGCTGATAGAGCTTTCGCTCTTACAGGTTATGAAGATCATGGAAAAGGGCATGCGTTGTATGTTGCTAATGTTTCTGGGCAGATTTTAAAATGTTTAGAGTATAGCCAAAGGGAGCAGGAGCTTGTTAAAATTGCAGCTTTTGTTCATGATATCGGAAATATAGTTTCAAAACACGAGCATGACCAAAGTAGTGCAAAAATATTTTTAAACATTGTAGGTAATAATGATAAGTGTAGTGATGAATTTTTTACAATAGCAAGTGCTGTAGGATGTCATGAAGATAAATCTACAGATCCTGTTTCTTCAATTGCTGCTGCCCTTGTTCTTGGAGATAAAACAGATGTACGTCAAGAAAGAATAAGAACTAAGAATTTTTATTATCTTGACAAACATCTTCGAGTTGTTGTAGCTTGTCAGAAAGTTAATGTTGTCGTAGATAAAGAAAAAATGAACATTGAACTACGAATGAAAATTGATACTTCAATATGTTCTGTTATGGATTATTTTGAAATATTTATGTCCAGAATAAACTATTGTAAAAGAGCTAGTAATGTTTTGAACTGCAGTTTTGAACTATATATTAACGGAGATAAATTTTTGTGATAAAATATTTACATATTTATGTTATAAATCTTATGAGCACAAGTTAAAAATTTATATTATGTTGTTATAGTTGTTATAATAGCTTGAAGGTTAATCAAAGAGATACAAAGGTATTATACCTAAGTTTTGTTGTTCGTTGTAGATTCATGTGAAAACAATATTTCCTATTTATGAAAATTACAAAAAATTTTGCATTATTGATCATAGTGTATCTTTACAATATGCTTATTTTATGATAGTATCGGTGTTCAAAATAGAAAAATTGTTGAGAAAATGGTGTATAAAAAATTATTTTAAATCCGGTTTATAAAAAATAAAGATGAGGTAAAAATGAAAAAATTCGTTAGTGTATTGATCTTGTTTTCTGTATCAATTTTTATGATGCCATCATTGGCATTTGCACGAGCTTCTTTAGAAGGATTATCTTCTTTTGGTGGATTAATGCCATTAGCATTAATATTTATTTTTTTTTATTTGTTTTTATTGAGACCACAGCAAAAGAAAGCTAGACAACATCAAAGTTTGTTGAACGCTTTAAAAAAAGATGATAGTATTATAACTGCTGGTGGGTTGTATGCTACAGTGAGCTCTGTCAAAGAAAATATTGTTGAAGTAAAAATTTCAGATGGAGTTTATGTACAAGTTGCAAAACAGTCCATTTCAGTTGTTATATCAAAGGAAAAAAAAGCTGAAAAATTTATTGAGATACCTGAAATAATTAAAAAATAAATAGAATTATTTTTTGTTTTTATGTTGATATAATTTAAGTATCGAATTTAGTTAGAGTTTTATGGTTTGTGAATTTCGTTTGATTGAGTGATGATGGTGATATATTATATTAATGGGTAAAAATAAATATTCAAATATAACTCTTAAAGATGTAAAAAAAAATCTTATAGTTAACGCATTTGTTAAATCTGCTAATGATTATTTGGGAACTATTGGTTACACAGAGCATGGTGTAAGGCATGTAAGTTTAGTAGCTTCCATATCAGAAAATATTTTGTTATACCTTGATTATCCTAAAAGAATTCATGAACTTGCTGGAATAGCAGGTTATATGCATGATATAGGAAATGTTGTAAATAGAAAAAATCATGGGCAGTCTGCTGCTATTATAGCTATGAAATTACTTAAAGATATGGGAGCTACACCTGAAGAAATAGCTTTAATAATTTCAGCAATAGGAAATCATGAAGAAGAAATAGGTGATCCTGTTAATCCTATAGCGGCAGCTTTAATTTTAGCTGATAAGTCTGATGTACATAAAACAAGAGTAAGAAATTCTGATGTTGTAAAATACGATATACATGATAGGGTAAATTTTGCTGTAGAAAAATCATTTTTAAAAGTTATTAAAGACAAAAAAATCATATCACTTCAAATCACTATTGATACAAACATGTCTAAAATTATGGAATATTTTGAGATTTTTATGCGTAGGATGCTAATGTGTAGACGAGCTGCTAGTTTTTTAAATTGTACTTTTGAATTAGTGATAAACGATAGAAAATTACTTTAATGAACAAAATTAAATTATTAATTACTATTTCATTGCTTGTTGTTTCTGCATGGATTTTGTGGCCATCGTTTAGGTGGGTAATGATGTCCAATGTTAAAAAAAAACAAATGGAAGAGAGTAAAGATCCTATTTTAAACAAAATTCTTAGATTGGGTTTAGATTTAAATGGTGGAATTCATCTTCTTTTTGAGGTTGATGATTCACGTTTAGATGGAGGTATTAAGACGAATGATGCAGTTGATAGCATATCAGAGATTATTAGAAATAGAATTGATCAATTTGGTGTGATGGAACCTATGATTGTAAAACAAAGTTATAAGTGGATATTAGTACAATTTCCGAGTACTCAAGATGTTAAATTTGCAAAAGATTTAATAGGCAAAATGGCATTACTTGAATTTAAAATAGTAAATAGGTGTGAAGAAACAAATAAAATTTTAAAATTATTTAATGATAAAGGTATTACACCTTTGGAATACAGAAAAAATCCATTGCTATATCCTGATATAAAAGCTATTATGCCAAAGGAGGCATCGATTTTTGAAAGTAAGGAAAAAAATACATATTACATTTTAGATAAAACTGTTTTAACAGGTAGTGTTCTTACAAATGCAAAAGTTGAGTTTGATGAAAGATCTAGACAAGCTGTAGTTTTGATAGAATTTAATAAAAGAGGAAAAGAAATATTCGCAGATGTTACAGAGAAAAATACAGGAAAAAATTTAGCCATAGTTCTTGACGATGTTGTTCAATCTGTCCCAATAATTTGCTCTAAAATTCCTGATGGCAAAGCATTTATTGAAGGTAATTTTAATTATAAAGATGCAAAGTTACTTGCAACAATATTGAGAGCTGGAGCACTTCCTGCTCCTGTTAAAGTGATAGAAGAAAAAATGGTTGGACCATCTCTTGGAAATGATTCAATAAAAAGAGGATTTATAGCATCTTTTGTTGGTGTTATAGCGGTTTTTGTTTTTATGATTGTATATTATCGTTTTTCAGGATTAATAGCAGATATATCTCTTTTTTTAAATTTAATAATACTGATGGCCGTTATGACATATTTTAAGTTTACTATTACTCTTCCAGGTATAGCTGGTATCGCACTTATGCTTGCCATGTCTGTTGATGCTAATGTTCTTATAATAGAAAGAATAAGAGAGGAACTCAATGCAGGAAAAACTATTAAAATTGCGATAGATACCGGCTATAGAAAGGTTTTTTGGACTGTGTTTGATGCAAATGTTACGACTCTTATAGCTTCAGTTTTTTTGTTTAAGTTTGGTATAGGTCCCATAAAAGGTTTTGCAGTTACTCTTTCAATTGGCCTTATTATAAGTATGTTTACTTCAGTTAGTATAACGAAACTTATATATGATTTTTTATTTAAGAGGAAGTTATTAAGGACAAAGATATAATTTGGAAAAAATGTATTTCTTTAGATTTATAAATATAAATTTTATTGGTAATAGATATAAATTCTTTGTTATTACTGGATTGTTGTTATTAATGACAGTAATTTCTTTAATTTGTAGAGGTAATCCAAATTATGGTATTGATTTTACTGGAGGGACTCTCATTCAAATTTCTTTTCAAAAAAATATTGCTTTGCATGATGTTCGTAGAATTATTGGAGAGAGTGGAATAAATTTTTTTGAAATTCAAAAATCTGATAATTTTTTTATTATAAAAATGAAAAAAAATTATGAATTTCAGGAAAAAACTGAAAATTTGGTTATAAATTCTTTAAATTCAAAAATTTGTAACAATTTTGTAAAAATTGAGAAAATTGAGTACGTTGGACCAAGTATTGGGAAATACCTTTCAAAACAGGTTATTTATGCGTTTGTATTTGCATTTTTAGGGATAATTGCCTATGTTACTTTTAGATTTAAATCTTTTTTGATGGGTGTAGTATCTGTTATAGGTATTATACATGATGTTTTTATATCTTTTGGTTTTGTAATTTTAGTAAATAAAGAAATTAATATAACTACGATAGCTGCTTTTCTTGTTGTTGCCGGATATTCTATTAACGATACTATAGTTTTATTTGACAGAATAAAAGAAAATTTGAAATTTGTTGTTAAAGAGAATTTTGCGACTGTAATTAATAAAAGTATAAACGAAGTTCTTGTTAGAACTGTTGTTACTTCAATTACAGTATTTATTGTAGCTTGTTTTTTATTCTTTTTTGGAGGTCATGCTATACATACTTTTTCGTATATAATGATCATAGGAACAGTACTTGGTGTGTTTTCAAGTATATTTATTTGTGCATCATTAATTTATGAGTATGAGATAAGAAAAAGTAAAACATTTAAAATTCACACTCGTTTGTATATTCATCAAAAATAATAAAAAATTCCAAAAAAAAATTAAAAAATAGAATAAATAAAAATTCTTTTGTATTTAAAATAACTTATTTTTGTAAAGTAGAAAGTATAATAATTGATATTTTTTGATATCACTACTAATTATATAAAATTTTTTAATGTTAATTTTATTGATTTTATTAATGGAAATAAAAAAATGATAAAACTATTTTTTTTAATGTTATACAACATATTTTTTATTTTGTTTTTACCTTTTATAGTATTTGTATTTCTATTTAGAGGCAGTTACAATGAAATATTGTATAGATTATCTGAGCGTTTTGCAATTTATAAATTCTCAAATAAAACTCTAAAAAAAATTTTTTGGATACATTGTGCCTCACTTGGTGAAATACGTGCTGTGGAACCTATTTTGGAAAAATTTAAAGATAGATATTATATTTTTTTAACTTCGTCCACTAAAAGTGGTAGAGAATATGCTAAAAAATTGAAAACAGTAAATTTTGCGGCTTTACTTTCATTAGATATTTATCCTATCATGTCAAGAGCGTTTAATGTTATCAAGCCAGATGTGTTGGTGATTGTTGAGACTGAGTTTTGGCCCACTATGCTTTATATTGCTGCAAACAAAAAAATTAAAATAATTACGATTAATGGAAGAATATCATCAAAATCGTTTAAGATTTATAGAAGATTTAAATTTTTTTGGAATAAATTTATTGGATTAATTAGTGTTTTTGTAGCTAGAAGTAAGGAAGATGCTGATAATTTTATTTTTTTGACAAATAAAAAAAATAAAATTGTTATTTCTGGTAATATAAAATATGATAAAGATCTAACATTAAGTTTTAAAAAAAAAGATTTGTTTTTAAAAGGTAGAGATTTTATTTTTACAGCTGGAAGTATAAGAGCAGGTGAAGAAAAAATTATTATAGATGTGTATAACAAGATAAGTTCAAATTTTAATAATATTAAATTTTTTATTGCTCCAAGGCATATTGTAAGAATAAAAAAATTAATAAAAATTCTTAAAAACAAACATACTAAATATTCGTTATTTTCTGACAATTTTTACACTAATAGGCTTGTCTTAGTTGATGTTTTTGGAAAATTGCAAGATATTTACGCGGTTTCTGATGTGTGTTATGTTGGAGGATCTTTAGTAAATAAAGGTGGACAAAATCCAATAGAACCTGCAATTTATGCTAAACCTGTTTTATTTGGTAAGAATATGAATAATTTCAAAACTGAGTCTGAGATTCTTAAAAAATATGGAGGTGCATTTGTTGTTCAAGATATGGATGATCTGGTTTATAAACTTAAAAAATTTATTCTTGATAGAAATTTTCTTAAAAATACTGGATTGAAGGCTTTTAAAGCTGTTACATCTCAAAAGGGAGCTGTATCTTTTACAATAAAACAAATTAAAGAAAATTTAAATGCTTAATAAAAATTTGTTAACAAGAATTATTACATTTGTATGTTATATCATTGATAAGACTTTAAGAAAAATATCGTTGAATGATACTTTGCATTATCCAATCCCTTCAATCTATTTTTTTTGGCATGGAGAAGAGATTCCTATGATGTTATTTAATCAAAAAAAAAATATAGTTATTATGGTAAGTTTATCTAAAGATGGAGAAATTTTATCTAGAATATTAGATAATTTTGGATATTTAACAGTTAGGGGTTCTTCAAGTAAAAAAGCTCAAAGTGCATTAATTGAAATTATAAGGTATGCTAGAAAAGGGTATAGTCTTGCTTTTGCTGCTGATGGGCCAAGAGGACCATATCACAAACTTAAATCTGGTGTTGTATATGTTGCTAAAAAAACTGGATTACCATTAATTCCAATAAGTTGTTTTCCAAAAAGTAAAGTTACATTCAACAAATCATGGGATAAAACAATAATACCACTACCCTTTTCAAAAATAATTCAAGTTTATGGAAAACCTATTCATATTAGTGTTAATGATAATATTGATGAAAAAGTAAATATTGTAGAAAAAAGTTTAGATAGACTTTTTATGTTTACAAAAAAATATTACCATTGTAAAGATATTATACAATATTTATCGTACCATCCTGCACCTAAAATTTTAATAATTCAGCCTAGTAGAATAGGTGATATAGTGTTCTCACTTCCTGTTATTTCAGCTTTAAAAAGAAGATACGTAAATGCTAGAATAAGTTGGATAGTTGATGATAGATGTTGTGAAATTTTAGAAGAAAATCCTTGTTTAGAAAATGTTATTGTGTGGGACAGGAGACAAATTTCTTTTAAATATTATAAAAAATTAAGGCAAAAATTAAAAAATCAAAGGTTTGATTTAAGTATAGATTTACACGGGCTTGCAAAATCTGCTGTATTTGTTAATTTTGCGCAAGCAAAATTCAAAATAGCATCTTCTTCCACAAATGGTATGAAAGAATTTTCATGGTTATTTTCAAAAGAAATTAAATCTCCGAAAACTTATCATTGCGTTGAACGACACTTTGAGGTAGCAAAATATTTAGGTTGTGATGATAAAATAAATTATCCTATTTCCATTTCAGAAATAAACTTTAAAAATGTTAGAGAAAAATTATTAAAAGAAAATATAAATATAAAAAATATAGTTGGTATTCATCCTGGAGCTGGATGGATTTCAAGAAGGTGGTGTAGTTATAATTTTGCTATGCTTGCTAGGCGATTAAAAACAGAAATAAATGCTGATGTTGTTATTATAGGTGGAAAAGAAGGTGGTGCAGATGAAAAAGGCCTAAGTGAAAAAATAATCATAGACTCTGGTGTAAAAATAGTTAATATGACTGGAAAATTTACTTTGAAAGAATTATGTGCTTTCTTAAAAATGTGTAGAGTATTTGTTGGAAATGAAGCTGGACCTATGCATATTGCTACTGTGTTAGGTACTCAGGTAGTAGCGATTTTGGGACCTACGAACGCAAATCTTACTGGGCCGTATTATACTATTAATACAAAAATTATACAGCATAAATTAATTTGCCACCCATGTAGAAATAGAAAATGTAAAAATATTATGTGCATGCGCAATATTACTGTTCATGAAATTTTTGAAGAAGTGAAAAAAAAATATGAAAATTTTAATTATTAAACCAAGCTCATTTGGAGATATAGTGCAAGCGTTACCTTGTGCTAATGCTTTTAAAAAAGTGTATAATAGATGTGAAATAAGTTGGGTTGTATTTAATGTTTGGTATTCTATAATCAAAATTTGTAAAGATGTTGATAAAATTATAATGTGGGATAGAGAAGGTGGATTAAAAGGATTTTTTGATGTATTAAGAAAAATTAATAAAATAGAATACGATTTAGTTGTAGATTTACAAGGACTTTTTAGAAGCGCATTGCTCGCGAAATTCACTAGAGCAAAATTAAAGCTTGGTGTTCATGGAATGAAAGAGCTAAGTAGGTTTTTAATAAAAGAGATACATTCAGAAAATATAATGATGAATGCTACATTTCGTAATCTTGAACCTGTTTATTTTTTAACTGGTAAAAAATTTTTTCCGGAAGTGAATATAGAAATAAATACAATGAATTCAGATAAAATTTTAAGAGATAACGGAGTTTTTGGAAAATTTATTTCTTTTGTTCCTTTTGCAAGAGGAAAAGGTAAAAATTGGAGTATATTTAATTATAATGAACTTGCTGATTTGATAAAAAAAGAATATTTTGATACACAAGTTGTAATTTTAGGAACAATGAAAGATTTTGGAAAAATAAATTCAGATAAAATTGTTGATTTATGTGGTAAAACAAAAATAGAGGATCTTGCTGGTATTTTGATGAGAAGTAAAGTTTCAATAGGTTCAGATACAGGACCTATGCATTTGTCTTCAATTTTGCAAACTCCATCTATTTTTATATTTGGAAACTCAGATATAAATAAGACTGTTCCAGGTATAGGAAAATTTTCGGCATTTTTGAATAATAGTGATTTTAAAAATATAGACAATATTAAGCCAAAAATTGTTATGGCAGAAATAAAAAAATTGATAAATTAAATCTAAAGAGAAAAACTGTTATTTATTATATCATTATATAGTAATATTATTATATAGTGTGTGTTACTGTGATATAACATAGTTTAGTATTGATCGTCATTTTTTTGCAATTATGTTTCGTATAATGTTCATATAATGGAGATAATTTGTGAGAAAATCGTTAATAGTTGGAAATTGGAAAATGAATAAAACTATTCAGGAAGCTCTAAAAGCTGTAAAAGCTTTAAAAAATGAAATTGCTGATGTAACGGATATTGAAATTTTAATTTGCCCTTCTTTTACGTCTCTTTATATAATAAATAATGAAATTAAAAATTCGAATATTAACCTTGGAGCACAGAATATTTTTTGGGAAACGAAAGGATCTTTTACTGGAGAAGTCTCCCCAATAATGATAAAAAATGTTGGATGTTCTTATGTTTTAATTGGACATTCTGAGCGCAGACAATATTTTTATGAAACTAATAAGACTGCTAATAAAAAAATAAAAGCAGCCCTTTTAGCTGGACTTATACCTATAGTTTGTGTAGGTGAAACTCTTAGAGAAAAGAAAGAAAATATGACTTTCAAAATTATAAAAAAACAAATAAAACAAAATTTAGTTGGTCTTGCTATAGGGGATGCGTCATCTGTAGTTATAGCTTATGAACCAATATGGGCTATAGGAACTGGAAAAACACCAACATCAAATCAAATTGAAGAAATTCATTTTTTTATAAGAAAAATATATGATGAAATGTATAAAAATGTTGCTGAGAAAGTGAGAATCATTTATGGTGGTTCAATAAATTCAGATAATATATCAGAATTTATGAAAAAATCTAATATAGATGGTGGTTTGGTAGGTAGTGCTAGCTTAGAAACTAAAGTTTTTTCAAGAATTATCAAATATTCTAGGTTCTAGACATAATTAAAACATAGTTTAATATTCAGTATCTAGTGATATTAATTTAAAGGAAGTGAAATTTATGAATAAAATTAAAAAGCTGGCTTTTGCTACAGATCATACTGCTGTGGGGATAAGGGATGAAATAATAAAATATTTAAAAGAAATGGATTATGAGATTGAAGAATTTATTTTGTGCAAGAATAAAAATTATGATTATCCTGACTATGCGTATAAAGTTGCATATGCTGTTGTTAATAGAACGGTGGATAAAGGTATTCTTATCTGTGGCACAGGAATAGGCATGTCTATTGCGGCAAATAAAATTAGGGGAATTATTGCGGCTGTTTGTTGGAATGAAAATATTGCAAAATTAGCTTCTCAACATAATAATGCTAACATCTTATGTTTGGGTTCTCGAATTAATAGTGTAAGTGAAATATGTTGCATGATAAAAATATTTCTTAGTAGTTTTTTTGAAAAAAGACATACATTTAGGATAAAAAAAATAAGAGATATTGAAAAACAAGAATATGGAAAAATAGGAAATAACATTGTTGTTTAATTCTCGAATTATAATTAATTTATGTGTTGTGTACTTTATTTATGTAGATGGATTATGTTTTTTAGTTAATTAATATTTTATTAATAAAAAAATTGATTGTGTTGTATGTGTTTAGAGGAAAAATATTTTAATGGAAATTAGAAATTTATTAACAATATCTGCAAATGTTAGAAAGAATATTGTCAAAATGTTGAATATTTCAGGATCTGGACACCCAGGTGGTAGTTTGTCTGCGGTAGAGCTTTTGGTAACGTTATATTTTAAATATATGAATTTTAATCCTAAAAGTGCTTTTGATCCTGATAGAGATTATTTTATTTTATCTAAAGGACATAGCTGTCCAGTGCTTTATTCTATTTTAGCTGAACTTGGGTGTTTTAGTATTAGCGAATTATATACTTTTAGAAAGATTGGTAGCAGACTTCAAGGGCATCCATCCAAAAATGAAAGAATCCCTGGGATAGAAGTATCTACAGGTTCTTTAGGATATGGTTTATCTATAGGAATAGGAATTGCAATTGGTATAAAACAAGCAAAAAAAAGAAATAGGGTTTATGTTCTTATGGGTGATGGAGAACAGCAAGAAGGTAGTGTTTGGGAGGGAGTTATGGCGGCATCACATTATAAACTTGATAATCTTTGTGCAATTATAGATGATAATGGTATGCAGATAGATGGAGCTACAAAAGATATAATGAATATTGAACCGTTAGCTGATAAATATAAAGCTTTTGGATGGAATGTTATATCAATAGATGGACATAATATTGGTGATATAGATAAAAGTTATTCTCAATTTATAAAAGGATACAAAAAGCCTACTGTAATAATAGCGAAAACTGTTAAAGGAAAAGGAGTTTCATTTATGGAAAACCTCGCGATATGGCATGGTAAAGTTCCATCAAGTGAAGAATTAAAGAAAGCTTTAAAAGAAATTGATAAAAACTTAAAACAAAAATTACGAAATTATAACGATTAGAAATAATCAAAAATAGTGCAAAATTTAATTATTTGTTGTATGGAGATTATAATTTTTATTTAAAAAAGAAAATATGATTGAAATTTTTGGCAAAAAAGCTACAAGATTTGGTTTTGGAGATGCTATAGTAGAGCTTGGGAAAACGAACTCTAAGATTTTTGTTTTAGGGGCAGATACGGCTTGTTCAGTTATGTTAAATAATTTTTCTGAAATGTTTCCTGATAGATTTGTTAATGTTGGAATTGCAGAAACAAACTTGATAGGTATTGCATCTGGACTTGCTATTTTTGGATTTGTACCATTTATATCAACTTATGGAATTTTTTTAGCTGGTAGAGCCTGGGAACAGATAAGAACAACCGTATGTTATTCTAACTTGAATGTAAAATTATGTGGTTCTCATGCTGGACTTATGGTAGGACCTGATGGTGCTACTCATCAAGCTTTAGAAGAAATTTCTATAATGCGATGTATTCCTAGAATGAAAGTTATATGTCCTTGTGATTATATTGAGACAAAGAAAGCAATAATAGCAAGCGCATATTTTGAAGGTCCGGTATATGTAAGATTTGGAAGAGAAAATATACCCATATTAACTAATGAAGATAGTTTTTTTAAAATAGGAAAAGCCAATATTTTGAAAGATGGTAATGATGTTGCTGTTATGGCATGTGGTACGATGGTTTATGAATCTTTGCTAGCTGCTGAAATTTTAGAAAAAAAAGGTATAAAAGCAAGAATTATAAATGTTCATACTATTAAACCAATAGATGAAAAAGTGATTATTAAAGCTGCAATTGATTGTGGTGTAGTTGTAACTGTGGAAGAACATCAGATTTACGGGGGCCTTGGTTCTGCAATTGCTGAGGTTTTGGTTAAAAATTATCCAGTTCCTATTGAAATAGTAGGTATTAATGACAAATTTGGAGAATCTGGTGATCCTATGAGTTTGCTTTCTAAATTTGGATTAAAATATACGAATATTGTAAATGCTGTTTTTAAGGTTTTAAAAAGAAAAAAAAAATATACTAAAAGAATTTTTTGATTTATTTTTTAAATCAAGTGTATGTAATTTTTATTTTTATGCTTTATAAAAATATAAAAATTTTAGGTATAAACTATAAACATATTATGGAAGATGAAACAACAAATTTAATACTTAAAAAATATTTAAGTTAAAACTACGGTCTTATATTAAAATTTATCATATTTTATTTATTCTAATGTCTGACTTTGATTTTAAATCATCAATATATTTGAGATAAGCTTTTTCTAATCTACTTTGGTATAAGACATTAGCTATATAATTTTTAGCATCTTCAAAAGTTACATCTTTACTTGCAAATTTTCCATCTATTCTAAAAAAAATGTATCCAAAATCTGTTTTTATAGGTTTTTCGTTGTAGTCTCCTACTTTCATGGTAAAAATAATATTATCTATATTTTCTGGAAAAATTCCTTTCGCAATTATTCCTATACTACCGCCTTTTTGTTTTGAATTAGGATCTTCTGAATATTGTTTAGCAACATCCGCAAAGCTTCTTTTACGAAGTTTCTCTTTTACAAGAACAATTTTTTCTTGTATTGATTTTATTTGTGCAACTGTTGCGTTTTTAGGACAACTTATAAAAATTTGCCTCAATTCTACATGTTCTCCTGATACTATTTTTAATGTGTTTGCAACATTGAAAATTATTAAATCATCTTCATTTCCAGATAAAGAATCTATTGATTTTACGGTATTAAGAATGGCTTTATCATAAACATCTTTTATCTCTTTTTCCGTAGGCAATTTTAAGTTTGTTATTACAAATCGATTAATGAGCTTTTTAATTTTAATATCTTCATTGAGCCTTTTCTTAAATTCTATAATTGTTATATTCTCTTTTTCAAGTTCAGATGCTTTGAACTCACTATCGTTTTTATATTTTCTTTTTATGTTGTTAATGGTATCTTCTATTTCTTTTTTTAAAACTTTAATTCTTTGTTTTTGCACTTCTTGTTTTAAAAGAATGCTTTCGATTTTTTTGTTTAGAACTGCATCTTTTAATTTATTAATTTCTATTTTTGTCTGTTCTGAAATGGGAACATTTTGCTTATATTGTTCAAGTATTGGAAAAAAAATATTATTGAATTCTGATGTGAAAATAGGGGTACCATTTACTACAGCCAAGGTTTTGTCAGAAACCTTTGATGCTATGAGAATATCAACCATCACGAAAAATACGAACATAACTGAAAACAAAATTTTAAAACATTTTCCCATTTTTTTACCTCTTTGCAATATAAACCATCTCATCTATAATTACGTATACATACCAACAGCACATACGATACGTATAATCTTAGTCTTAATAATTTATTTTAACTTTAAATTTCTGCTTTTCATTTGTAAGCCAAATGCTAAAATTTTTACCCTCAAGTGTTGTTTTTATAATTTCTTTTGCTTGTTCAAAAGGTATGGACTGTAATCTATTTTCTGAAATTTTGAATACTATATGATATCCGTACGGTGTTTCAATAATCTTTGATATTTCATTGTTCTTAAGATTAAAAATAACTTCTTCAATTTCAGGAATAAGTTCTCCCTTTTTGAATGGACCTACGATATTTCCATTAGAAGTAGTGTTGTTATCTTTAGATATTTCTTTAGCTACTTTCGTAAAATTTTCACCTTTTTGAATTCGTTCATAAGCGCTATTAGCTGTTTTTAAGTCTGAAACAAGAATGTGCCTCATGGTATATTCAATAGGTTTGTCAAATAATTCTTTATGTTTGTTATAATAGGTTCTAATATTTTCTTCGTTTGGTTGAATATTTTTACGAATTTCTTTTATATACATACTTATTAGTAAATTCTTTTTATATTCTACAAGTTGTTTCTTTTGACTCAATATAAATTCTTTTACAGCATTTTTATATTCACGCTTTTTATAAATGTCAGATTTTTTTGCAGATTCCAATACAACATACTCACCGACAATTCCATCAATAAATCGCTTTCTAAATGAAGGTTTGTTTATATAATTTTGGTATTCAGGAGCTATTGATGCTAATTTTTCGTTTAATATTGTTTCCGTAATTCTTATTCCACCAATTTTTGCAATAATATGAGAATTTCTGCTATTACAAGAATTTAAAGTAAAAGCAAACACTAACGCCAAAATTATGAAAAACATTCTACCCATATCTAAAATCTCCTTTTGAATGTGTGTTTTACAATACTCCAAACGAACTCTATAAAATTTACGTGTTGTTAGTCAAGTTTATTTTATAGTAAATTACTAAGTTTAAGTATACATTATAGCTATATTGTGTGTGTGTTTATGCATTTATATAAAGGATAAAAAATATAGTAAAAATAAAATTAAAAATTAAAAAAATGGTCGAGACAAGATATGGGTGGGGATAAGTATTGTATTAGATATTGGACTAGAATTAATTGAAAAGATAAAATTAAGCATTGATTATTTTTTGCAAAATTGATGGTATGGTTGATATACAAGAGATATACAAGAATATGTTTTTGTTAAATAAATTTAGTTATGCTTAACAAGGAAAAGTTATATATAAAATGAACATTGTAGATTATAAACTTAGGCAGATTCCTAAACTTCCTGGTGTTTATATAATGCGTGATGGAATTGGAAATATTATATATATTGGCAAAGCAATAAATCTTAAAGATAGGATTATGTCATATTTTAACGCAAATATAAATTCAAAAGCTACAGCTATTATAGCAGTTATGCAACGAGTAGATTATATTTTATGTATTTCTGAAAGAGAAGCACTGATAATTGAAAGACAGTTAATAAATAAGATTAAACCGTTTTTTAATTCAATGTGGAAGGATGATAAATCTTACTTGTACGTAAAATTTTTAATAAATGAAGATTTTCCTAGATTGATCTTTACAAGAAAAAAGATTAAAGATGGTGCTTTATATTTTGGCCCATATCCTAAATTTTTTTACGTAAAAAAATTCATGCGTTGGATTGTGAGGCTTTTTAAAATTCGTTCATGTGAAATGGATATTTCTGAAAAATCTCTTTCAAAGAAAAAAAATAAATCATGTCTATATTACCATACTGAAATGTGTTATGCTCCATGTCTTGGTAAAATTACGTCAAAAGATTATAAAGAGAAGATTAAAAATGTAAAATTATTTTTAAGCGGTAGATTAAAAAAACTTGAGAACGAATGGAAAAATAGAATGTTTAGTTTAAGTAAAAATTTGTGTTATGAAGAAGCTAAAGAGATAAGAGACAGGCTTTATGCGTTGCAGAATATTTCAGAAAAAGTTATGATAACTGAGATTACACAGGATGAATTGGATCAATTTGTTAGAAAAACTGAGAGTATTAGTGAATTGAAAAATGTATTAGGTTTGAAATATATGCCAACAATAATAGAAGGTTTTGACAATTCAAATATGCAAGGAACGAATGCCGTGGCTTCTATGGTTAGATTTCAAAATGGAATTGCCGACAAGAAAAATTATAGAAAGTTTAAAATTAAGACTGTTATCGGAATTGATGATTACTCAAGTATGCGAGAAGTTGTTTTTAGGAGATATTGTTATTTAACAAAAAAAAATAAAGAAATGCCAAATTTAATTTTAGTAGATGGTGGAAAAGGACAGATTGATGCTGCGATGAATGCATTGAAGAAACTTAAAGTACAAATTCCTGTAATTTCACTTGCTAAAAAAGATGAAAAAATTTTTGTGGCAAATAGAAGAGAACCCGTAGTTTTGAGTAGACATTCGTTAGCTTTAAGGCTTTTACAATCCATAAGAGATGAATCGCACAGATTTGCTATACTATACCATAGAAAATTAAGAGAAAAAATTGAAAATTAGGACGTATTATAAAATTTGAAGTATTAAATTAAGTTTGAAAGCAAAAAATTATTTTGATTTGTTTCTAACGAATGTTTATATTTATGTTATGGTGTTGTAACAAAATAAAAAATAGCTAATTGTTTTTGTATTTATAAAAAAAGTAAAAAATAAATTTAAGTGTTTATATATGGTAAAAAAAGTGCTTCGATGGATTAATGATATTCCAAGAGATGCTGCGATGAATATGGCTCTTGATGAGTTCGTTTTTAATAAATATAAAGGCAAACCTACGTTGAGGATTTATTATTGGAATGGTCCATATACAACGATAGGATACTTTCAAAAAGCTGACATTTGTAAACACAATTTTGTAAGAAGATTTACTGGAGGGCTTACGGTGCAACATCATCATGATATATCCTATAGTTTTGTTATATCATCAGATTTTTGGAATGTTTATAATCATCATGAGACTTATAACAATATTCATTTATTAATACAAAAAACTTTGAAAAAATTCGGTATTGATTCTATCATTTTAAATAAAAGTGTGAGGAATATAAGTAGTACTTGTGTGCATGTTCTTTATGAGAATGATTTACTTTTTGAAGGAAAAAAAATTGTAGGTTCGTGCTCACGAAGACGTGCAAATAAACTTATTATTCAGGGGTCAATTCATGTATATTTAGATTTTATTAATAGATATATTTTTTCTGAAAACTTTGCAAAAAATATATCAGAATTTCTTAAAATAAAAGTAAGGGCTCTAAATTTCAGTAATAATGAAATTAAATTTGCGAAAAAAATTGTTACTGAGAAATATTTGAATTTTAAATGGAATAATAAATATTAATTTTATTTTTATTGTATCACGTATAGTGTGATTATGAATACAAAATAATGCAGATAACATAACAATTTATGGATTGTAATAATAAATGAGAGTTATAACAATAATCAACTTGATAAACATGAACTTATCTGAAATTTGAAATTATTGTGTTTTGTCAATTATATTAAAGATTTTAAATATATAGATTGAAATGTTGTTAATAAATCATCATGTGACAGTTGACATAAGAGTATGGTAAAATATAGAATCGCATCTATTATGTCGATTAATAAATGCTAGAGTGTGAATTTGTATTAAAAATTATGAAGGAGAGTGTAAAATGAAAAATTTTTTTTTATTTGTTACTGTAGTTGGTTTATTAGTTTTTGGATCTTGCAGTAAAAGACATAGTGCAAAATATAGTGATGGTTATTTCAATGCTAAAAATTCCAATATTCACGAAAATAAACAGCTTTTGAAGAAGAGTTTTAGTGAGAATAATAGCCTTAAAGTAATATATTTTGGTTTTGATAAAAGTGATTTAACAACAAGTTCTCTTAAAATTTTAAAAGAAAATGTAGATTATCTTACGGATAACTCTAATATTAAGATTATTCTTGAAGGTCATACGGATGATAGAGGTACAACTGAATATAATCTTTCTTTAGGACAACGCAGAGCTTTAAAAGTTAAAGAATATTATGTCCAACTTGGTATTGAGCCAAGTAGAATAACAGCAATTTCTTATGGTAAAGAAAAACCTGTTGATTTAGGTAATAATGAATTAGCGTGGGCAAGAAATAGAAGAGTAGAAACAAAATCGTTGATATAATGAGTAAAACTATATTTTTGCTACTTTTTATTATTATTTCTTGTAGTGGATGCCAATTTTTGGTGTCTCGTGATATTATGAATCTTAAAGATGAATTGTCTCATTTACAAATACAACATAAAGAACTTAAACAAGATTGTGTGGATTTGTATGCAAAGGTTGATTCGGCTTGTGAGATGCTTGAAGCTTTGAATATTTCAATGAAAGATTGGCAGGGTAGAATTTCGGTTTTGAATCAAAGTACTGATAATAATATTGAAATTTCTACTCTTCCTTTCGTTTATTTAAGTGCTTATAGTGATTATTCAGTTGGAAAATTTGATATTGCATATTATGGTTTTAAAACGTTTATAGATAAATATCCTAACTCTGAGTACGTACCTCAGGCCCAATTTTATATGGGAGAATGTTTCTATTCTAAGAATATGTTAGAAAAAGCTCTTGAAGAATATAAAAAGGTTGAACAATACTGTAAAACATCGTGTTTGGTACCATCATCAAGATTAAAAATAGCTTTATGTTATGAGTTGCTTGGTAAGTATGATAAAGCATTGAATGTTTTTTCATCAATACTAAAAGATTTTCCAAAAAGTCCAGAATCTGTGATGTCAAGCGAAAAACTTGAAACATATAATAATGTTCAAAAAAACTAATTTTTTACACTGTTTAGTAATTTCAATATTTTTACATGTAGCGAGCATTTATTTTATGTTTCATGTTAAAGAGAATGTTGCTTCTTTGTCTACTCCCATAGAAGTTTCTTTTCGTTCTCAATCTACAGCTCATGGGTATTCACATAATGTTATTAATGAAGAAATTAAATCTGAACATATTAATGTCGCTCAAAAACATTTTATGAAAATAAAATCAGATATTACTGTTACGCGTAATAAAAATTTAAAAAAGAAAAAAGCGAAAAGTCAAATTAAAGCTAATATAAAAAAAAATGAAGAGCAATTAATAAGATCTAGAGACAAAAAAGATGAAACTGCTAAATTTCAACATAATGATACTGGTGTAGGAGATTTTTCGTTATCTTCGAATGAAAAATCTAATGGGCAGTATTTTTTTTGTAAAAATCTTTCTTTTGATAATCAAAATTTTAAATATTCTTACTACGAAGGACAAATAATAAGAAAAATTGGACAACAATGGAGATGTGTTGGAAAATATGAAAAATTGAGAACACTTATTTATTTTAAAATTCATAAGGATGGAACAATATCTGATGCTTGTATAAGAGAGATGTCTGGAAATAGTGAATATGATCAAAATGCTTTAGATACAATATTTAGAGCAGCACCATTTCCAAGTCTACCTGAAAATTATATAGAACAAACGTTAGGAGTTTTTTTTGAATTTAAATACAAAAATTAAAATTATTAAAAAAATTTTGTTTTTATTTTATATTGTTTTATATTTATCATCAGTTATTTACGCTCAAGATGATATTTATCTTTCTCTTTCTGTATCAGATAAAAGATCTAATATTGCTATAGAAAATTTTAATGCTATAAGTGAGAATGATAATATAATAAAAATCACGAAAATTTTACAAACGATAATAGAGGATGATCTTGTTTTTTCTAAATATTTTAATATAACACAAAGTGTTTATGAAAATTTTTCTGTTTCTTTTGAGGAAAAATTAGTTTTTTTGAATAATAAGGGAATTTCTGCTCTTATTACTGCAGAGGTTATAGATAGTAATGGCAATAATCTTATTCTTGATATAAAGATGTTTGATGTTATAACTGGTGAGATAATATGGAAACATAAATATGAAAGAAAATTAGAAAATTATAGATATATGGCTCATGAAGCAAGTGACGAAATTGTTAAAAAATTTACTGGTGAGATTGGTATAGCAAGATCTAAAGTAGCTTTTGTAAATGACAGCACTGGGTTTAAAGAAATATATATTGTTGATTATGATGGATATAATTTATGTAAGCTTACAAAAAATAAAAAAATAAATATTCTTCCTAAGTGGTCTCCTAATGGAGAACAAATAATTTACACAAGCTATATTTACAATAATCCAGATTTATTTGTGTTGAATATTGTAAAAAATAAATGTGATATTGTTTCAAAATATCAAGGATTAAATGTAACAGGTTCTTTTTCTCCTGATGGTAAAAAAATACTTCTTACATTATCGAGAGATAAATATCCTAATTTATATTTAATAAATATGTCTGGCGAAATAATACATAGAATGACAAATAATTCCTGTATTGATACGAGTCCATCTTTTGCTCCTAATGGACGTGAAGTAGTGTTTATTTCAGATAGACCAGGTTATCCTCAACTTTATATTATGAACATAGAAGGTGGAAACGTAAAAAGAATTATAACAAATGGTCCTTGTGATTCTCCGTCATGGTCTCCTTGTGGAGATAAAATTGTTTTTACTATGAGACAGTCAGGAGGTAATTATGATTTGTGTATATATGATATTTCTACTTCAAAAATTATGAAACTTACGAATAATCAAAAAAACAATGAAAATCCATCATGGTCTCCTGATGGGAGATTTATTGTTTTTTGTTCAAATAGACTCGGTAAAGGTGAAATTTACATAATGGCTATTGATTGTTCGGTAATAAGAAAACTTACTGAAATATCAGGAACATCTTACACTCCGTCATGGTCTCCTGTTTTAATAGAATGAAGCAAAAAGATATTAAAAATTTGTAAAATTATTTTTAGATATAGTAAAAATAGAAATATTTAACAATATGAAATACAATTAACATAATCTTTGTGCAAATGAGAGGGTATAATTATGTTTGAAGGGAAAAGTTTCATAGATGTGCTTAACATGGGTGGTTGGGCTCTTTATATTCTTTTTTGTTTATCTGTTTTTTCAGTAGCAATTATTTGTTTTAAATTATTTGAATTTTGGATGAAATCAAAAATTACAAGAATTCAGTTTATATCTAAATTACTTGAGAAAATTAAAAGCAATGAATTTGATGAAGCTATAAATTTTTGTGATATGGTTAACTCTCCTATGGCTTCAGTTGTTAAATCTGGTATAATTGTTTTTATGAAAAATGATGGAAATATTACGAAAACTATGGAAAGAGAAATAATGATTCAGACTGTAAAACTTGAAAGGTTTATTGCTATTCTTGGGACGTTAGGTAGTGTTTCAGTTTATGTGGGTTTATTTGGAACTGTTTTAGGAATTATAAGGGCATTTCATGATATTTCAAGAATTGGATCAGGAGGAATATCTGTTGTTGTAGGTGGAGTTTCAGAAGCACTCATTGCTACTGCAGCTGGCCTTTTTGTAGCTATTCCTGCAATTATTGCATATAATTTTTTTACAAAATTAATAGATAAATTTGGTATAAATATGGAATATTGTTCTTCTGTAGTTAATGATATTCTTAAAAAAAAGATAAATAAATGATTTTTAATAGAAAAAAAAATAGTATTGTAGCGGAAATAAACATAACTCCATTTACAGATGTTGTGCTTGTGCTTCTTATTATTTTTATGATAACTACACCTATGCTTATGCAACCTGGAATAAATGTTAATCTTCCTAAAACTCAAACTTCTGATAATGAAGATACATCGAATATTGAAGTTTTTATTTCAAAAGATGAACATATTTTTATAGATGGAAGTCAAATTTATATTTCAAATATAAAAGATATAATGCGTAAATTAATATCTTTACATAAAAATAAGGTTGTTGTTATAAAATGTGATAAAAATGTTAAATATGATTGCGTGATACAGTTTATGGACAAAGCTAAAATGGCAGGAGTTAAAAAATTTGCCCTTGCAGTAGATAATAATAATAATGGACTATAAATTGAAAAAAAAAATAGATTTTCTGTGCTTATTTTTAATTTGTTTATCATGTTTAATTGTGATTTTAAATATGCTTTTTTATTCTTCAGTACCATTTTATGATTTGATAGCAGGTACTTCAATTAAAAATTTTTCAATAATATGGCCTAAAATAAGATTTTTTATAGAGCCATTTTATTTTTTTTCGTTTTATATTTTAACATTAAATAAAAATTTTTATAAATTTGTTATAACTTCATGGACTTTATGGATTATATGTTGTGTGTTTGTTTATTCATTAATTGTTAAGAGAAATTTTTGGCAAATTTTGAATAATATGTTTTATTTATTAATGATTTTTATCACAATTTTGTCTTTTTCAATTTTATTTCCTGTTCCAGGACCTAAACTTAAAAAACCAAAAGATTATGTTTCTGTTGACGTTCATTCACATACTATACATTCTCATGATAACATAGCTTCTGTAAAAACTAGTTTAAAAGCTCATTCTTGGGCAGGTTTTGATACTTTTTTTAATACAGAACATAATAATACAAACGGTTTCTCAATGTTTCCAAAGAAATTGTTATATAAGATGGTTTATCCTGGTATCCAAATACAGACTAAAGATAATGTGTCTGTTATTATTTTATCGTCAAAAAAATTTAATGAAAAAAGTTATAAAAATATGAAATTAATTGATATTATAAAAAAAGCCCATAAAAATAAAATGCTTGTAATTATGCCTCACTGGTGGAAATGGCATAAGCATACTTTGAATGAATTAAAAAATATTGGAATTGATGGCTTTGAAATATATAATTGTGGTTATAGAAATTTTGAAAAAGATGAATGTTATACTATGATGAATTTTGCCAAAAAAAATAATTTATTAATGTTCGGTGTTACTGATTGGCATGGTTGGGGTTGTATGACTGATGTTTGGACAGTTTTTAAAGGTGATATTTCCAAGAATATACAGGAACAGCTTGTAAAAAGACCTGAAACAAAGGTAATTTTATATAGAAATAAACAATCTTCATCTATTTTTAGATTTATTTTTGAGCCATTTTATGTTTTATACTATTACGTAAGCAGTACTAATATAGTTTATGTTATATCATTCATAATTTGGATTATGTTAATATTTATTATATTTAAAAGCAAATTTTTTAGTTATGGTAAAAAGTATTTGCCATTTATTATGATCATAATTTGTATGTTAAGTATTATTTATTTTTATACAATAGCAAAACAAGCTAATACAAATGAAATTGTAATAAAACAATTAATACCTATTTTATCTATATTTTGTTTATTATGGATTATTTTATCGAGAATAATCAATAAAGAGTAATAATTACAATTGATATTAGATTATTAAGTAATAAAATATGTTTATATTGAACATAAATTATGTAGTAATGTCGTTATTTTAGTTGGTGATTGAAATTTTAAGTTGGATAAATTCATGAAAAAAAATGAAATTGATGATATTCTAAAAAAAATTAAACGTGGAAC
This sequence comes from Endomicrobium sp., assembly GCA_031266535.1. GTDB lineage: Bacteria > Elusimicrobiota > Endomicrobiia > Endomicrobiales > Endomicrobiaceae > Endomicrobiellum. Next base: position 49,933 of record JAISAS010000004.1, read on the forward strand.
AGATGAGATTATTCCTATTGAAGAACTTAAAAAAAAACTTGAATCAGGTAAAAAATTGAAAATAAAAATGGGAATTGATCCTACAATGCCAAATTTGCATTTAGGACATACGATACTTATAAATAAATTAAAAGTTTTTCAAGATTTAGGACATCATGTGATATTTTTAATTGGTGATTTTACCGCTAAAATAGGAGATCCTTCTGGTAGGTCTGAAACACGAAAATTTATGAGCGACGAGCAAATAAAATTAAATGTAGAAAATTTTGCTAATCAAATTTTTAAAATTCTTGATCATAATAAAACAGAAATTACATATAATAGTAAATGGTTCAAAAAATTTAAAATAGATAAGTTATTGAATCTTGTTACTAAAAGTACAGTAGCCCAAATGCTTGTAAGAGATGATTTTAAAATAAGATATAAAAATAATAGATCTATAAGTATAGTTGAGTTTTTATATCCGTTGTTTCAAGCTTATGATTCTGTAGTTTTGAAAGCTGATATCGAGCTTGGTGGTAGTGATCAAAAGTTTAATTTACTTCTTGGCAGAAAAATACAAAAAGATTATGGATTTAATGATCTTCAAGTTATTATTACTATGCCACTTCTAGAAGGAACTGATGGTGTTAAAAAAATGTCAAAATCGTATAATAATTATATATCTCTTAGTGATTCTCCTAAAAACATATTTGGCAAGATAATGTCAATTAAAGATGAACTTATGTATAGATATTATGATTTTCTTACGCAAATAGATTTAAATATTATTAGAAATATGCATCCCAAAGAGGCAAAATCTGCTTTAGCTCTAGAAATTGTGGAAAAATATTATACAAAAGAAATTGCTTTGAAAGCAAAGGAAGAATTTAATAGAATTTTTGCAAGTAAAAATGCTCCAAATAAAATTGAAAAATATTATGTAGTAGATGTTAATATTAAATTATCTGACTTATTGTTTCAAAGTGGCATGGTTTTTAGTAAAAGTGAAGCAAAACGTCTTATAATACAAGGTGGAGTAAAAATAAATTTAAAAAAAATAAAAAAAGATTTTATAGTTAGATTTAAAAATTCATTTATTTTGCAAATAGGTAAAAGAAAATTTATTAAGATGTTGAAGAAGGAGGTATAAATCTTATCTAGTTTTATGGAGTAAGTTTGATTCTTTATGATAATATAATCACTTACGATATAGTTTATGCTTGTAGAAGTGTCTTTACAGCTTGATCCATTTTTGTTGAGTTTATTGTTATTAGTATTATGATATAATAAAGTAGATTTTTAGAGTTTATGATTTTTAGGTTGTTATTTTTCTAAGAAGATTATTTAAAATGAAGTTTAATTATTTAATAAGAACACTTTTTTATTAAAAAATGGATTTTTTTTGGAGGCAATGAATGTATAAAATTGTAAATAAACAGAAAATTGGCGAAAAAATACAAAGTTATGAAATTTATGCTCCTGAAATTGCAAAAAATGCAAAACCCGGACAGTTCGTTATATTTAGAATTGATGATAAGGGAGAGAGAGTTCCTTTAACCATTGTAAGTACGAATATTAGAGATGGATTGGTTAGAGTGATTTTTCAGGAAACAGGAAAAAGTACTGAGCATTTTGCTTCTCTTGAAGAAGGAAATTATATAAAAGATTTTGTAGGACCCTTAGGATGTTATACTAAAATTAAAAAATATGGTACTGTAGTTGCTGTTGCTGGAGGAGTAGGAGTGGCTGAAGTTTTACCTGTTATAAAAGCCTTAAAAAAAGCTGGCAATAAAATTATTACTATAGTTGGAGCGAGATCTAGAGGTTTAATAATACTTGAGAACGAATTAAAAGAGCAAAGTGATTTATTACTTTTTGCTACAAATGATGGAACATATGGAACGAAAGGATTTGTTACTGATATTTTAGAAGATATTATAAATAGAGAGAAAGTAGATATGACATATGTTATAGGACCTGTACCTATGATGCAAGCTGTTGCAGAAATTACAAAAAAAAAATGCATATATACTCTTGTGTCTTTAAATCCAATAATGCTTGATGGCACAGGGATGTGTGGAGCATGTAGAGTCAGTATAAATGGTAAAATAAAATTTGCTTGTGTCGATGGACCAGAATTTGATGCTCACTTAGTAGATTGGGAAGAGCTTATTTCAAGACTTATGTTGTTTAAAGAATTTGAAAAAATTTCTTATAATAAATTTAAACATGAACAGGAGTGCAAATGTTACAAAAAATAAAGATGTATGATAGGGATCCAAAAGTAAGAAATAAAGATTTTGAACAAGTAAATTTTGGTTATAGTCAAGAGGAGATGTTTAAGGAAGCGAGAAGATGTTTACAGTGTGTGACGCCTATGTGTCGTAATGGGTGCCCTGTAGAAATTGATATTCCTGTTTTCATAAAATTTCTTACTGAAGGGAATCCAAAACAAGCTTTTGAAGTTCTAAAACAAAAAAATAATCTTCCTGCTGTATGTGGCAGAGTTTGTCCACAAGAAAATCAATGCGAAAAATTTTGTATCTTGTCCAAAAAGAAAGAAAGTATTTGTATTGGAAATTTAGAAAGATATGTTGCAGATTTTATGGCTGAAAGTCCTATCGATAATGTGTTTATTAAAAAAAATGATGTAAAAATTGCTATTATTGGTTCCGGTCCTGCAGGACTTACGTGTGGAGGTGATTTATTGAAAATGGGTTATGATGTTACAATCTATGAGTCTTTACATGATGCGGGAGGAGTTTTGCGTTATGGAATCCCTGATTTTAGGCTTCCTAAGAAAGTTTTAAATATAGAAATTGATAACTTAAAAAAACTTGGAATTAAAATAATTTTAAATACTCTTATTGGTAGAACAAAAACTCTAAAAGACCTTTTTGACGAAGGGAATAAATCTGTATTTATCGCAGTTGGAGCTGGACTTCCAATATTTCCAAATATTCCAGGTGAAAATTTAAATCATATTTACTGTGCAAATGAGTTTTTAGTACGAGTAAATCTTATGCATTCTTATAATTTTCCTGTATATGATACTCCAATTTATAAAGGTAAAAATGTTGTAGTTATAGGAGGTGGGAATACTGCCATGGACTCAGCAAGAACTGCAATAAGACTTGGAGCAGAAAGTGTTAAGCTTATCTATAGAAGGACTGAGGATGAAATGCCATCTAGGAAAGAAGAAAGAGTGCATGCCAAAGAAGAAGGTGTAGAGTTTGTAGTTTTGACAAATCCTATAAAATTTATAGGAAATGATAAAAAATTTGTAAAAGCTGTTGAATGTGTAAAAATGGAGCTTAAAGAGGTTGATTATTCTGGAAGAAAAAATTCACATAAAATTGATGGGTCAAATTATATAATAGAAACAGATATGGTTATTTTAGCTTTGGGATTACATCCTAATCCGGTTTTACCTTCACTTATGAAAGATTTGTGCACAGATAGTCGTGGTTATGTTATAATTGATGAAAATTATATGACTTCAATATCTGGAGTGTTTGCAGGTGGTGACATTATTGGTGGTAATACTGTAATTAAAGCTATGGGTATGGGTAAAAAAGCAGCAAAGGCTATGGCAAAATATTGTTCTTTTACTTTTGCAGAGAGTAATAAAATATAGTTTTTTTTATAAACTTATTTATTAAATAAATAAACTAAAATAATATGAAAGCATTGACAATTCAAATTGGAATATTTGGAAGAGTAAATGTAGGTAAATCTTCTCTTATGAATTTTATTACCAATCAAAGTGTATCTATAGTTTCACAAATAGCTGGAACTACTACTGACGTAGTTAATAAACGAATGGAACTTAACTCTTTAGGACCTATTACTCTATTTGATACTGCAGGTATTGACGATGTATCTGTACTTGGTAAATCTAGGTTAGAGAAAACTCAAAAAGCTTTTAATGCTTCAGATATTGTACTTTTAATGTGTGAAGTTGGAAATTTTGGAAATTTTGAAAAGGAAATTATTAAAAATTCAAAAAAAAACAAAACTCCTTGTATTATTGTAATAGGTAAAATTGATTTAAAAAAACCTGATAATGAATTTTTAGAAAAATTAAAAAAATATTCAAATCATATTTTACTATTTTCTATTACTATGAATGAAAATGATAGAGATAATTTTTTAAATGCATTAAAAAAAATTATTAAAAAAGTTTTATGCTATAACTATACAGATAGCAGTATTACTTTGAAAAATATAATAAAAAAAGGTGACAGTGTTGTTTTAGTTGTACCAATAGATTTAGGGGCTCCATTAGGTAAAATAATAATGCCACAGATACAGACTATAAGACATATTTTAAATTTAAATGCGGCTTCGTATGTTATGCAAGATACTGAGTATGAAATTGCTCTTAAAAATTTAAAAACTTTTCCTGTGATCGTAATAACTGACTCACAAGTAGTCAAGCAAATAGCATTAAAAACCCCATTGAATGTTAAACTTACAACTTTTTCAATAATCTATGCTGCTGATAAATCTGATATAATTGAAATGGCAAAAGGTGCAGCAACACTTAATAATCTTTGTAATAGTGATGAAATTTTGATTGTTGAATCATGTACTCATCATGCATCTGCAGATGACATAGGAAGAGTAAAGCTTTGTAATTGGATGAAAGAATATGTCGGAAAAAATTTGAAAATTAAATATGTCTCAGGACAAGATTATTTAAAAGATTTTAAAAATTATAAAATTATAATACATTGTGGTGGTTGTACTTTAAATAAAAAGGATATGCTTTCAAGAGTTAGAGAAGCTGTTGAAGCAAAAATACCAATAACAAATTATGGTCTTGCAATATCTGTTTTTCATGGTGTTATAGAAAGAGTACTTGAAATTTTTCCAAGAGCTTTATTTGCTTACAAAAAAGCATTGAAAAATTAATTATAAATTTTGTGTTGTAATAAAAATAAAAGTTTTTCGTATATATAAATTATAATATTTTTAACTTATTTTATTGAAAATCTGTAAAATTCAAAGCTTTTGTGTAGTTATCTATCAATTACATGTGTAGAGTGTAGTTAGTTATATCTCCTATCTCACTAATATGATTTTTTCTTTTGTTATAAGAATCTTAAAAAATTTATGTATAAAGAATTGGATCTCTATTGATTACATAAAATACGGATTTGTTTATGAATAACATATTCTAATTTTGAATAGAATATTAGTTTTGCTGTTGTTGATAGAATATGTACTATAAAACAATATAAAAGAAAGAATTAAAAATTATTTGCTTGAATAATAAATTATTACAAAGATATAAGAGTAGTGTCGGTTATTATATAATATTTATGTTAAAATTATTTATTGATAAAAGAAATAATTTTTACTATAAACTAGTAATAGTGTATTTGAAAAAACATGTTATGGAACAAAATAAAATAAAGATATAGATATGGTAAAGGATAGATACTTTAATTGTTCCATTGCAAAACTAGAGCGAAAATTTTCTTTTTATGAAAAAAAATCATGATAAAAACTGTAACTTATTAAAAGAAATATGGGGATAAAAAAATTTAATTTAATTTCAAAATTTAAGCCTTCTGGTGATCAACCAAGAGCAATTAACGAGTTGTATAATAATTATTTAAATAATAAAAATACACAAGTTTTGCTTGGAGTTACTGGTTCTGGTAAAACGTTTGTTATGGCAAATGTTATTGAAAAACTCAAAGAACCAACACTTATAATATCTCCAAATAAAATTCTTGCTGCGCAGACGTATGCAGAATTTAAAACTTTTTTTCCAAATAATGCTGTAGAGTATTTTGTATCTTATTATGATTATTATCAACCGGAAGCTTATATTCCTTCCAATGACACATATATAGAAAAAGATGCGTCTATCAATGACCACATAGATAGACTGCGTTTAAAAGCTATAACATCTATTCTTGAAAGAAAAGATGTTATTGTTGTCGCTTCTGTTTCTTGTATATATAATTTAGGATCTCCGAAAGATTATCAAGATATGCGTATTGAGATAATTGAAGGAGAAAAAAAAAATATGAATCAATTTTTGCTTGAACTTGTTTTGAGCTATTACGATAGAAATGAAATTGAATTTATGAGAGGAAAATTTAGAGTTAAAGGAGATACTGTTGAAATTTTTCCTGCATATCTTGAAACTGCTTTAAAAATTGAATTTTATAATAATATAATTGAAAGTATAAGAGAATTTAATCCTATAACTGGTAAAATTATTAATAAAAAGCATAAAGCATATATTTATCCTGCCAAACTTTTTGTTACCGATAATGATAGAATTAATAGAGCATTAAAAACTATAAAATTAGAACTAAATGAACGTCTTGCTGTACTAAAATTAGAAAATAAAGTTCTTGAAGCACAACGTCTTGAACAGAGGACAAAATATGATATTGAAATGTTAAAAGAAACTGGTTCATGCAATGGAGTTGAAAATTATTCTAGACATCTTTCTGGAGATTTACCAGGAGCAATGCCTACGACTCTTATAGACTATTTTGTACAGAAAAATAATGATTTTCTAGTTATAATTGACGAATCTCATATATCTATTCCACAAATAAGAGGAATGTATGAAGGAGATAGGAGTAGAAAACAAACACTTATAAATTTTGGTTTTAGATTACCTTCTGCTTTGGATAATAGACCTTTAAAATTTACTGAATTTGAAAAAATTATAAAAAAATTTATGATGGTTTCCGCGACTCCTGGGCTTTATGAAATTGAAAAAAGTAAAAAACATGTGGTTGATTTAATTCTTCGTCCTACTGGACTTGTAGACCCTGATGTTGTTATTCGTCCTATAAATGGACAAATACAAGATTTAATAAAAGAAATACGACATAATATTATAAAAAAACAAATAACTTTAGTTATTAGTCTTACAAAAAAAATGTCTGAAGATTTAACTTTTTATTTAAAAAATAAAGGGTTTAAAGTAGAATATTTGCATTCTGAAATAGACACTTTAACAAGAATAGAAATTCTTAAAAATTTGCGCCTTGGTTTATTTGATATTTTAGTAGGAGTAAATTTATTACGAGAAGGACTGGATTTGCCTGAGGTATCTTTAGTAGCTGTTTTAGATGCTGATAAGGAAGGATTCCTGCGTTCTGAATCTACGTTGATTCAAATTTGTGGAAGAGCTGCTAGAAACGTTGATGGGCGAGTTATATTCTATGCAGATGTTTTGACTGGATCAATGAAAAGAGCTTTGAAAGAAATGAAACGAAGACGTGATAAACAGATTGAATATAACAAAAAAAATAATATCAAACCAAAATCTATAATAAAAGCTGTTTGTGAATTAGAAGAATTTAAAAATTTATCAAGGGAAAAATCAATAAATCATATTATTGTAGAAAAACAATTTAATTGTAAAATTACTCCAAGAAATATAGAGAGTATAATAAAAAAAATAGAAACACAAATGAAAAAAATGGCAGATAATTTTGATTTTGAGTCTGCAGCGATTTTAAGAGATAAAATGATCGAACTAAAAAACATGAAAGCTAAAAAATTTTGTGAAAAAATATAAAAAACAACTGTTTAAATTTTTTAACTTCTGTTTCAATTTTGTTTATTTCTCATAATTTTTATATTTGCATATCTAAAAATGAGTGATAAATATGGCTTAATATTTCAGTTTTTCATATATAGGAAATTCTTTACATAACTGTAACATATCTGATTTAACATCTGATATTATTTTTTTATTATTAATATTTTTAATAATTTTAATTATTGATTCCGCTATTCTTATCATTTCGAATTCTTTCATACCTCTTGTTGTTACAGCTGATGATCCAATTCTGATGCCTGAAGTTATTGTAGTTTTTTCATTATCATATGGTATTCCATTTTTATTTAATGTTATCCCTGCTTTTTCTAAAACTTCTTGTGCGTTTTTACCTTTAACGTTAAGAGGTCTTAAATCAACTAAAAATACATGAGAATCTGTTCCTCCAGAAACTATTTTAAAATCTCCTTTTTTTAAAATTTCAGCAAGTTTTTTAGCATTTAGTAAAACTTGTTTTTGGTATTTCTTAAATTCAGATCTGAGAGCTTCTCCAAAAGCAACTGCTTTTGCAGCTATGATATGTATTAAAGGTCCTCCTTGTATCCCAGGGAAAACAGCAGAATTAATTTTTTTTGCAAAATTTTCATTATTTGTAAGAATTAATCCTCCACGTGGACCTCGAAGAGTTTTATGTGTTGTTGTAGTAACAATATCAGCATATTTTATAGGAGATGGGTAAACACCAGCAGCTATTAATCCTGCATAATGTGCTATATCTGAAAGATGATAAGCTGAAATTTTTTTTGAAATTTCACCTATTTTTTTCCAATCCCAAATTCTTGAGTATGCACTACCACCACTAATTATCATCTTTGGTTTATATTTTAAAGCAAGTTTTTCTATCTCAGTATAATTAATGTAACCTGTTTTTTTATCAATTGTATAAGAAATAGCATTAAACCATCTACCTGATATGTTGAAAGGACTTCCATGTGTCAAATGACCGCCATGTGACAGATCAAGCCCAAGTATGGTATCTCCAGGATTTAAAAAAGAAAATTGTACAGCTAAATTTGCTTGAGCACCGGAATGCGATTGTACATTTGCAAATTTTACATTAAAAAGTTTTTTTGCTCTTTCTATTGCAATAGTTTCTACTGTATCTGCAAATTCGCATCCTCCATAATATCTTTTACCAGGATACCCTTCAGCGTATTTATTTGTAAAACACGATCCTTGAGCTTCCATAACAGACTCTGATGTTATATTTTCAGAAGCAATTAATTCTATAGTATTTTTTTGTCTTTCAAGCTCTTTTACGAATGCATTATAAATTTCAACATCTTTTTTTTTTACATTTTTCATTTATTTCCCCTTTTTAATTATTTAATCATTCTGTTATATATAATTTTGTTAATATGCGATATATTTCAATATTTTATTAATATCTAGACATCCTTTTCGTACAATTACGTATGGAAATTTTACCATGTCTATAATTGTTGATTCAAAAGAAAATTTGCACTGTCCGCCATCCACCATAACATCAACTATATTATTAAATCTTGAAGTTTCTTTTAAGTTTTTTGCGCTTATATTATTAGATATATTAACAGAAGTTGTAAAAATAGGAATGTTTAGTTCTTTTAATAGTTTTAACACAAATTTATTGTTTGGAATTCGTACTCCTAAACTTTTTTTGCCTCCTGATAAAATTTGTCCTATCTCAGTTGTGGGGAATATTAATGTAAGTTGTCCTGGCCAAAATTTCTGAATAATTTTCAATGCTCCATGAGGAATTCTAACAATTGTTTTTAAACTTTCAATATTTGAAGCCATTACGATAAGAGGTTTATTGCAATTTCTATTTTTAATATCATATACTTTTTTAATTGCTTCAATGTCAAAAGCGTTAACAGCAAAACCATAAACTGTTTCTGTAGGAATAATTGCAATACCCCCATTTTTAATTATTATAGCTGTTTTTTTATGTGCTATTTTACTTTTAGATAGAATTTTTAAGGTCATATTAATTTTGTTTATATTAAACCTGTAATTTCTGGCAAATTAAACATGATATTCATATTTTGTATAGCTTGTCCAGATGCTCCTTTAATTAAATTATCTATAGCTGAAATTATGATGAGCTTGTTTGTTCTTTTGTCAATTTTTATAATTATCTTGCAATAATTAGTATTTAAAACATCTTTAATCCCAAAAACTACGTCATCATCAATAATTTTTATAAAATGATTTCTTTTATAAAATTCATTGTATGCTTCAAATATTTCTGATTTAGAAATTTGTTTTTTTATATCCATATAAATTGTTGACATCATACCTCTCTCCATTGGAATAATATGTGGAGTAAAACTTACACTTATGTCTTTTCCTGATAAAATTGAAAGTTCTTGTTCTATTTCAGGAATGTGTCTGTGACTACCTGCAATTTTATAAGCTTTAAAATTAGGATGTTCATTATCAAAATATTCTTTTGTACCATTCCTACCTGAACCAGATATACCACTTTTTGAATCTATAATTATTTTTTCTGTATCGACAAAATCATTTTTAATGGCAGGTGCACATCCCAAAATAACTGTTGTAGGGTAACAACCAGGATTTGCTACAAGTGTAGCTTTATTTATTTTATTTGCGTTCAATTCAGACAATCCATAAATTGCTTTATCTATATATTCTTTGGCCATATGATTTACTTTATACCATTTTTCATAAATATCAGTTTTATTTAATCTAAAATCAGCAGATAAATCTATAATTCTAACTCCATAGTCAAACAAATATGGTACAATCTCGAAAGAAACAGAATGAGGTAGTGCAAGAAACAATATCTCACAAGTGTTAATTATTTTTTTTATGTTTAATGGTTCAATTTTTAGATTCAACAAATTAAAATATGGATAAACATCTGCTAAATGTTTTTCTTTATTAAATTTTCTACCATAAAGTCCTACAATTTCTACGTTTGGATGTTTCGAAAGAATTTTTAAAAGTTCTTCTCCTGTGTATCCTGTAATACCTACAATTCCAACTTTAATCATATTCTCTCCAATTAATTTAAAAGATTGTATAGTAACATAAGTGATAACTATACTGTATATAAACTAATATTCACGTTGTATTTTCTGATTTAACTTGCATATTTTTTTATTTGTGTATCGTCAATTGTATCATATTTTTTAATATAATTCTTTTACTGTTATTTTTCATACTTTTTGTAGATTTTTCGTATTACTTAAAATATCATTATTATTAGCTTTTTTAGAATGTAACCGTACCATAAAATTCAGATTCATAATTATTTTATTATTCTAAACATATTTATCTACGTGTACTCACATGTATTTTTGAATATATACCAATTTAACCAATTTTATATAAATGAAATAATTTTCATGGTTTTATTTTTATTTATTCATTAGTTTTTACAGATTTACAGATCGTAAAAGAAAAAAGGTTCAGCATTATAAACAATACAAATATAAATATTATTTATTACTAAAATGATATCATACGTTGAGTCATTCGTAAAATAAAAACAAAATTAGTACAATGCATAATTTGGATCAGTTATTAATAGAAATAGTTTATTTTCTTATATTTTAAAATTTATGTTTAACTAAAATAAATTTGTGTTGTTATATAATTTTGTTTACTGAGAGGGTGTAGATGGATAAACAAAAATTTTTGGATATACTAAAAAAGCAAATATTGATAATGGATGGAGCTACTGGAACAGAACTACAAAAAAAAAACTATCTTGAAGGAGTCTTAATCCCTGAAGAATTAAATATTAAATTTCCAGAAAGAATTTCTGATATATATTATTCTTATATAAATGCAGGTTCTAACATAATTCTTGCTAATACTTTTGGAGCAAATTCTATTAGATTAAAACATCATGGACTTCTGTCGAAAGCTGATGATATAATAAAATCTGGGATTGATTTAATAAGAAAAATTTCTAAGGATGTTATAATTGCTGGTGATGTTTCTTCCATAGGGGAATATATAGAACCATTGGGAAATCTATCTTTCGATGTTGTTTACAATGCTTTTGCATTTCAAATGTCTTTGCTTCAAAAATATGGTGCGGATATTATAATTATTGAGACAATGACTGAAATAAAGGAAATGAAAGCAGCAATTTTAGCAGCAAAAGAAAATTTTACAGGTGCAGTAATAGTTCAAATGACTTTTTCAAAAGATGGTATTACAGCTACTGGTACAGATTTAAAAAGTTTTATTACTATAGCAGAAAGTTTGGGTGTCGATGCTTTGGGACTAAACTGTTCTATAGGTTCTAAAGATTTGGTTGAACTTGTAAAAATTCTATGTGATAATACGAATCTTCCTATATCATTTAAACCTAATGCAGGTATGCCAGTATTAATTAATCATAAAACATATTTTCCTGAAACAAAAGAAGAATTTATTGAATCAAGTTTAGAGGCTTATTCTTATGGTGTCAATATGTTAGGTGGTTGTTGTGGAACTAGTCCAGAGTTTATAAAAATATTATCTGAAGAAATGAAAAATAAAGTACCAAATATACGTGAAAAAAAAAATAAATATTTTCTTTCTACAAGAACAAAAGCTATTGATATAAATGAAATGAAAAAACCTGTTATAATAGGTGAAAGAATAAATCCTACAAATAGAAAAAAATTGCAAGAAGAATTAATTAAATGGAATTTATCGATTGTAAAAGATGAGGCACGTTCACAAGTAAGCGTAGGAGCAAATTTTTTAGATATAAATATGGGGATAGCTGGATTAGATGAGATAAAGCTTCTCACAAATGCCGTAAATCAGATACAAGAAATAGTTTCTGTACCTTTATGTATAGATTCAAGTAATGCAATGGCTTTAGAGCAAGCAGTTAAAAATTGTGCTGGTAGACCTATAATCAATTCCGTAAATGGTGAACTTGAAAAACTTAATTTGATATTACCTATAGCAAAAAAATATGGAGCTGTTCTAATTTCTTTGACTACAGATGATGATGGAATACCGAAAACATCTGAAGATAGATTAAAAATAGCTGCAAAAATTTTAAATTTTGCTGATATACATGGATTTGAAAGAAAAAATATTATTTTTGATTACCTTGTTTTATCTGTAAGTTCTTCTCCTGAACAAACACAAGAAACGTTAAAAGCAATGAGAAAATCAAAAAGATTATATCCACAATGTAAACTTGTTTTAGGTATATCGAATATTTCTTTTGGACTTCCTTCAAGACAAACAATAAATTCGACTTTTTTAAAAATGGCTATAGATGCAGGGCTTGATTTTGCAATTATTAATCCACATGAAAATTGGAAAATTTATGATACTTTTGCAATAAATTTACTTAAAAATAATGATAAGGGTGCAATTAAATACATGGAAGTTTTTAGTTCTTTTAAAAAACAAGTACCAAAAAATTTTGTAGAACATAAACTTCCTTTGGATGAACAACTTTATTTTGCAGTTTTAAACGGAAATAAAGAATCTATTCCAAATATTTTAGATCACATTATTAAATCTAATAATTCTAATTTTTTTAAGATAGTAAATGATAATGTATTAAAAGCACTGAATTTTGTTGGTGAAAAATTTGCTTTGAAAGAATATTTTTTACCACAAATAATTATGTCAGCTCAAGCTGCACAGCTAGCTTTTGCCATAGTAAAGACTACTTTAAAAAAAAATCAGTTATCTACAACAGATAAAATTATAATTGCTACAGTTAAGGGTGATATGCATGATATAGGTAAAAATATAGTTGGAGCTGTATTGGAGAGTTATGGATTTGATGTTATAGATATGGGAATAAATGTAGATTCTCAATTAATAATAAATAAGGCTAATGAGATAAAACCTGTTGCAATTGGACTTTCTGCTCTTATGACAACTACAATGCCTGAAATGAAAACTGTTGTAAAATTAAGAGATGAAATTAATATCCAAACAAAAATCATTATAGGTGGTGCAGCCGTGACAGAAAAATTTGCAAAAGAAATTGGTGCAGATGCGTATGCCAAGGACGCCATGGAGGCTGCTGTTTACATAAGAACTTTAAAACAGTAGATTCTTTATTTTTATATAGAATTAAACGAATGGTTATGTTATAATCATGATAAATTGACAGTGTGTAGTATTGTAGTAAATAAAATTAAATAAAGTCGGAGCAAAAATGATCAAATTTGGGACATCTGGATGGCGGGGGATTATTGCAAAAGAATTTACTTATGCTAATGTTGCTGTTGTTTCGCAAGCTATAGCAAAAAATATTAATGAGAATTTTCATAAAGCTTCTATTATAATAGGATATGATACAAGATTTATGTCTGAAGATTTTGCAAAATTTGCTGCTGAAATTTTTGCTGGGAATAATATAAAAGTGTTACTATGTAGAGAGAACACTCCCACTCCAGTAATATCTTACAATATTGTAAATTTAAAACTTTCTGCTGGAATTAATTTTACAGCAAGTCATAATTCTTATAGGTATAATGGTATAAAATATTTTTCTTCTTGTGGCGGAACTGTTCTTCCAGAAATTACAAAAAAATTAGAAAAATGTTGTTCTTTTATAAAATTTAAAAGTATAAAAACTGTTCCATTTGAAACATGTATAAAAAACAATATTATAGAAATTTATGATCCGCGTCCAGATTATATAAAAAAAATAAAAAAACTTGTGAATTTTGAAGCTTTGAAAAAATCAAATATTAAAGTTGTGATTGATATTTTACATGGAACTGGATACGGTTACTTAAATAGATTACTTGAAGATGCCGGAATACAACATACAATCATAAATAAAAACAGAGATGTAATGTTTAATGGTAAAGTACCAGAGCCTTCTGAAGAAAATCTCTATAAACTTTCTGGTATGATTAAGAAAGAATCCTATGCACTTGGTCTTTCTGTGGATAGTGATGCTGATAGATTTGGAATAATAGATACAGATGGAACATTTATATCTCCAAATTATGTTATTTCTATTCTTTTATATCACTTAGTTAGAACAAGAGGATGGAAAGGAACTGTAGTAAAAAGTATTATGACAACTAACCTTTTGGATAAAATTGCTAGAAAAATGGGAATTGAGATTATGGAAACAAAAACAGGATTTAAATATATTGGAAATGTTATGATAAATGATCATAATAATTTTATAATGGGGGCTGAAGAATCCGGTGGACTTACAATAAGAGGACATATACCTGAAAAAGATGGTATTTTAGCATGTCTTTTAACATTAGAAGCTGTTATATTGAATAAAAAATCGTTAAAAGATATTCTTAAAGATATTAAAAAATTTACAGGTGAAATTTTTAGTTCAAAGCTTAATTTATATTTATTACCAGAGTTTATAAAAAATTTAAAAAATATTTTAAAAACAAAAGTGATAAATAATATTGCTGGTATGAATGTTCAAAAAAATATAACTATTGATGGTTATAAATTTATTTTTGATAATAATACATGGATGGGTTTTAGATTTTCAGGTACAGAACCCGTAGTCAGAATATATGCTGAAGCCACCTCAAAGGCAAAATTAAATAAGCTTTTAATTAAGGGGAAGGCATTTATTTACGGAAATCAAAAATGAAAAATAAATTAAATAAGTTTTTAAAAAAAATTAAGATTTTACTAAAAAAATATTTAATCACAGGTTTAATCATAATTATACCACTCTGGCTAACATTTTTTATAACAACTATTATTTTTAAATGGATTAGTAGTTTTACTTTCCCAATTGTTAGTAATTTTGTGTCAGATAAATATTGGGTATGTTTTATAGCAAGAATTTTAAGTTTTTTTATTTCACTTGTTAGTATTGTTATTTTAGGATATTTTGCAAATATGGTCCTTGGAAGAAGTATTTTACTTTTAGTTGAAAACCTTATAAATAAACTTCCTATTTTAGGAACAGTCTATTATGCTGCAAGACAATTTGTAAATTTTATATTTGGTGAAGATAATTCAAAAAAATTCAGAAAAGTTATTTTTGTGCCTTATCCAAATAAAGAAATTTATTGTGTTGCTTTTTTAACAGGGGAACAGATAGTTAAAAATGAAAAATATTTATGTGTTTTTATGCCTACTGTACCGAACCCAACATCAGGATTTTTAATGCTATTTAAGGAAAAAGAAATAATTTTTACAAATTATACCGTAGAAGAAGCATTTCAATTTATTATTTCTGTAGGAGTAATAGGTATGAACAAAAATAATCAAAAAAACAGAATGGCTCGGAAACAATAATGAACTATAAAGCTCCGCGCGGAACACATGATATCTTTCTTGGTGATGCTATGAGTATAAGTTTTTTAGAATTTAAAGCAAAAGAAATTTTAAAAAAATATGGATTTGAAGAAATAAGAACTCCAATATTTGAGGACGCAGATCTTTTTGTACGTTCAATAGGAAGTAATACTGATATAGTAGAAAAAGAAATGTATATTTTTGAAGATAAAAAAGGAAGAAAATTGGCATTACGACCAGAAGGGACAGCATCATTGGTAAGAGCATTTATTGAACATAAAATCTATAATTTAATGCCTACAGGAAAATTTTTTTATATAGGAGAAATGTTTCGTTATGAAAGACCTCAGTTAGGAAGATATAGACAATTTCACCAAATAGGTGCTGAATTTTTTGGAAATTCATCTCCATCTGCAGATGCTGAAATGATTATACTTGCACATGATTTACTTTCTTCTATTGGAATAAACAATACAAGCATATATATAAATTCTTTAGGTTGTGAAAAATGTAGACCACATTTTAGAAATGCGCTAATTGAATATTTTGGCCCTACAAAAGATTTGTGTAATAACTGTTGTAGAAGATTAAAAAAAAATCCTTTAAGGCTTCTTGATTGTAAAATAGATTCATATAAATTTATAAATATTCCTCAAATACTAAACTATTTATGTATAAAATGTAGAGACAATTTTGATACGCTTCAAGTTTTACTTAAAGGTGTAAATTGTAGTTTTAATATTGATAAAAAACTAGTAAGAGGATTAGATTATTATACACAAACTGTTTTTGAAATTCGTTCTAGCGATTTAGAATCGAAAGATACTCTTATAGCTGGTGGAAGATATGATAATCTTATCAAAGAACTTGGTGGTCCAAATACTCCTGCAGTTGGATTTGCTTTGGGGTCTCAAAGAGTTTTACTAGTAGCTAAGAAACAAAAATTATTCAGTAATTTAAAAAAAACTGAAAAAATACTTATAGCTATTGCAAATCAAGAGCTTTTTAGCATAGCTTTTTCTTTTGCAATAAAAATGTTAAGAAATGGGTTAAAGGGTGATAAAAATATTTCTGTTTTTTGCCCAAAAAATACTGAAAATTTAACAAATCAATTAAAATTTGCTGATAAAATAAAGGCTTCAAAAGTAATAATTTTTGCTAAAGATGAATTTAAAAAAGGTAAACTTTTAGTAAAAAATATGCATAATGGCATCCAATCAGAAGATTTTATAAATAATTTTTTTTAAAACTTTAAAATTTTGTGAATTTCTTCCATTGTTTTGTTGGCAGTTTCTGTAGCCTTTTTACGTCCTGTTTTTAAAACTTTTTCTAAATATGCTTTATCTGAGATTAGCCTTTTTCTCTTATCAGTTAAAGGACGCATGAACTCGATGAGCATCTCTATTAGTTGATTTTTACATTTTGTGCAATCTATTATTCCAACTTCACATTTATTTTGTTTGTTTTTATAGTATTTGTCAAAAATTTTATGAAATTCAAAAACTACGCAATTTTTAAAATGACCAGGATCAGTTTTTTTTATTTTTAAAGGATCTGTAAACATATTCTTGACTTTATATTTTAAAGTATCACTACTTTCTCCAAGAAAAATTGAATTATTATATGATTTTGACATTTTTCTTCCATCTAATCCCATTATTCTTGGTGTTTTTGTGAAAATTTCTCTAGGTTCAGTAAAATTAGTTCCATAAAAATTGTTAAACCTTTTTGTTATTTTACGTGCTAATTCTAAATGCGAGAGTTGATCTTCTCCTATAGGTATAATGTCAGCTTTATATAATAATATATCTGCAGATTGTAAGACTGGATATCCTAAAAATCCATAATTATTCAAATTTTTATTTTTAATTTCGTTTATTTGTTTTTTATAAGTTGGACATCTTTGAAGCCATCCTAAAGGAGTTATCATAGAAAGTATTAAAAACAGTTCACTGTGTTGCAATATCTCAGATTGCTTAAATAATATACTTTTCTCTGGATTTATTCCAGCAACAATCCAATCAGCAATTATTTCCAATGTATTTTCATTAATTTTAGAAGTATCAGCATAATCTGTAGTTAAAGCATGCCAATCTGCAGACATATAATAGCATTCATAATCATGTTGAAGCTTAACCCAATTACACAAAATCCCAAAATAATGCCCCAGATGAAGTCTTCCTGTTGGACGCATGCCTGATAGAACTCTTTTACACATAAAATTCTAAAAACCTTTCTTATCTTAATTGTTTTATTTTAAAATACTTTGAGTTTAATTATATTTAAATCTAAATTATTTTTAAAATAAGCTTTTATCTTTAATGACATACTTAATTTTATAATATTATGGCAAAAGCTAACAAATTATCTACATTGTACATTAATATATGACAAATATGTATGAATAGATAAAAATTCATAAAAATAATTTATTATTATTTAAGGTTAAGATTTACAATTCAAAAATCTAAAATTTACTTTAGTTTTTTTATATATTTTTATATAAAATAGTAAAATATTGAATTTGAGTTATATATTTTATAGAATTAAATTAATGTTCAGTGAATATAAAACTTTAGTTAATAGTGAAGTTATTTGGGTTGTTTATGGATGTAAATAAAAAGACAAATCATTTTGATTTATGCAGTAAAATTTTATGCAATAAAAATATAGTGATCCATATGTAAGCATAGAGATATAACAAACAAAGTATTAGGAGTGTATTCTATAATGGAAAATAGTAATTTTTCTGATGATTGTGAGATAAAACTAAAAACAAAAAAATCTCTTAAAATATGTAAAATTTTAAAATATTATAAAGAATTGGATTCAACTCAGATTGCTGCAAAAAAATTAGCAAATGAAAATTTTGAAGAAGGAATTATTATCGTCGCAGAGGAACAGAATAAAGGTTATGGAAGAACTGAAAAAATATGGAATTCAAATTCTGGAGGTTTGTGGTTCTCTATGCTTTTAAGACCTACAATACACCCAAGTGAATCATCAAAATTAGCTTTAATATTAAGTATAGCTTTAAATAGAATTCTTGAAAAAAAATATAAAATTCATTCTGAAATAAAATGGCCAAATGATATTTTAATACGTGAAAAAAAAATTGCTGGAATAATAATAGAAATGTCTACCAAACGAAATATTATAAATTGGATTGTTGCTGGAATAGGTATAAATATTAATAATAATTTACCAGAATATTTAGTTGATACTGCAATTTCTTTAAATAAAATTTTGAATGCAAAAGTAGATAGATCATATTTCTTATCTGAATTTTTAATAATATTTGAAGATTTATATTTTGATTTTCAGAAAAATGGATTTAAGCAATTTTTTACAGAATATAATGATAAAATTGCTTATAAAAATAAGCAAATAATTGTTGATGATGGATACAACACAATAATAGGAAAAAATCTTGGAATTGATATAGACGGAATGCTTATCGTAAGAACAGATAATAAACTTGAACGTATAACATCAGGGACAGTGAGATTATTGTAAAACTTTGATAAATACTCGTATTTATCATATACTACTTACAGAAAGACGTTTTTACGTTTTGTTCGTTACATTTATTGTATACAAATAGTTGAAGTTGATGAATAGAAAAATAAATAAGGAGGTCGTCGTAGAGTGGAATTATTCAAAATGGTAAAAAAAGCAATGGCTATGAAAGGCAAATTAAATGAAATAGATAATAAATTAAAAAAACAAATTATAAATGTTGAATATAAATGTGTAAAAATACAAGTTAATGCTAAAAATGAATTTTTAAGCTTAAACATTCCGGAAAGTTTACTTCATGAAAGAAAGGACAAAATAGAAAAAACCATATTATATGCTTTTGAAGAAGCAAGGCAAAAAGCACAAAATATTATGGCAGAAGAAGCAAAAAATTTGATGTTGAAATAAAAATTTCATAATTACTATTATTGTAAAAAAATTTTAATTAATTTATAAAAATGATGATTTAGCTGTTTTTGATTATGATGGGTATTTTTTATATGAGTTAAAAAATAAATATGAAAAATAATTTGGTACCAATTAATTTTTTAAAAACACCAACTGATAATTCTTCTACAATTAGTGATTTAAAAAAATTTTGGAAAATAATTCTACCTCTTATTTTGCATAGAGAGCAACACTTCGAAGAGATATGGAAAAATGCTACAGAAGAAGAAATATTTGCAGAACTTGTATTTTGTATCTTTACTCCACAAAGTAAATCTGTGATATGCTGGAACGCAGTAATCGATCTTGTACGCAGAAATATGATATTTTGTCAAAAAGATGTGGAGATAGCTAAAGTAATAAATAAAGTAAGATTTAGAAATAACAAAGCAAAGTATGTTGTTGAAGCAAGAAAATTTTTTACTATTAATGATAACATAAAAATAAGAAAAAAACTTACTTCTTTTAAAAATGTATATTACTTAAGAGATTGGATTGTACAAAATATCAAAGGAATTGGATATAAAGAAGCTGGACATTTTTTAAGGAATATATCTATAGCAAAAGATTTCGCAATTTTAGATAGACATATATTGAAAAATCTTTATATTTATAAAATAATAAATAAAATACCACAAACATTGAATGTAAAAACGTATTTAGAGATAGAAAAAAAGATGCAAAATTTTGCTAAAAACATAAAAATTCCTATGGCTCATCTAGACATGTTATTTTGGTGTAAAAAAACAGGAGGAATTTTTAAATAAATTTATTTTTTTATAAACTTAAAACTCTATTTATAAAAAATTATGCTTCAGAGTTTTTAATGTAATAAGTGATTTCTTTTTTTGTTTATAATGTGCATTTTATATTTGCTTTTTATTCTTCAGTTTATAACAACTTTTACTAAGGAGATAAAGATGGATATTTTGCTTGATAGAAGAAGTATTCGAAAGTATACAGGAGATGATGTTAAACAAGAGGATTTAAATTATATTTTACATGCAGCTATGTCCGCGCCTACAGCAAAAAACACAAAATGCTATTCATTTGTAGTTATAAAAAATAAAAATATGCACAAAAAAATTGCAAAAATACATAAATACGCACAAATGATTTTAGAAGCTCCAGTAGCAATTTTAGTTGTAGGCGATCAGAATATTGTTTATAAGGGATATTTACCTCAGGATTGTGCAGCAGCTACACAGAATATTCTTCTTGCAGCAACAGCAAAAGGTTACGGAGCAGTTTGGTGTGGCATTTATTCAAATAAAGAAAGATCAAAAAATATAGAGAAACTTTTTAAGCTTCCTAAAAATATAAAAGCTTTTTCTATAGTCATTATCGGAAAATCTGATGATAGTAGCATACATGTAAAAAATAATTGGCAAATTGAAAAAATTAAATACGAAATTTGGAAATAAATGATAAAACAACGTATAACAAAAAGTTTAAAAAACTTAATTTCTAAATATTTAAAAACTTTAAAAATAACAGGTGATTTATGTTTTTGTATTGAAACTCCACCTAAAAATATTAATGCAGATTTTTCTTTTAATTGTGCAATGCTTATAGCAAAAAAAATTAACGTAAATCCAAAAATTATTGCTACGGAAATTATAGATCTTATTACTAAAAATATTCCAGAACTTATAGAAAGTGCTAGTATGGCGGGACCAGGTTTTATTAATTTAATTGTTAAAAATCAAATATTTTATGAAGAACTTGAAATAATTCTTAAGAAAAAAGATAAATATGGAAAATTTTCTAAAAATAATAAAGAAAAAATTATAATAGAATTCGTATCTGCAAATCCTACAGGACCTTTACATATAGGTCATGGACGTGGAGCTGCAATAGGAGATTCTCTAGCTAGAATATTAAAATATCTAGGTTACAATGTAACAAAAGAATATTATTTAAATGATTTTGGAAATCAAATATTTATTTTGGCAAAATCTGTTGAAATTCGTTACAGACAACTTAAAGGTGAAAAAATTGAATTATCCAAAAATCATTATCAAGGAAAATATATTATTAATATTGCAAAAAATTTAATTAATGGATGTAAAGATTTTAACAAAATAGATTTTAAACATGAAGCTGTAAAATATATTCTGCAAACAATAAAAAATGACTTAAAAAACTTTGACGTGAAATTTGATAATTGGTTTTCAGAAAAAAACATAGCTACTACTAAAGATAAAAACGATAAAACTGAAATTGATAAAGTATGCGAATATTTACTTTTAAAAGATAATGCTTATAAAAAAGATGGCGCTATGTGGCTTGCTTCTTCTAAATTTGGTGATGAAAAAGATAGAGTTTTAAAAAGAAGTGATGGAAGATACACTTATCTTGCTTCAGATGTAGCATATCATAAAAATAAATTTAAAAGAGGTTTCTCAAGACTTATAAATTTTTGGGGAGCAGATCATCATGGTTATATCCCTAGAATAAAAGCATGTGTCCAAATGTTAGGCTTTGACGAAAAAGCATTAAATATTATTCTTTATCAGCTTGTTTCATTCATAAAATATAATAATCATATAAGCCAATCTTCAACTATGTCAACACGTGCAGGAGAATTTGTAACATTAAAAGAAGTTTTGAAAGAGGTTGGAAAAGATACATGCAGATTTTTCTTTTTATTACGTGCTCCAAATTCACAACTCGAATTTGATTTAGAACTTGCTAAAAAAAAATCTGTTAAAAATCCTGTTTTTTACGTGCAATATGTTAATGCTCGATGTAAATCTATTATTAAAGAAAGTAATAATAGAAACAATTTAGTCAAAAATATTAAAAATATAAACTTTAATTTACTGAATACAGAAGAAGAAAGAAATCTAATAAAACAACTTACAACATTTTATGATACTCTACGTATGTCTGAAAAAACTATGAGCCCTCATTATGTTGCGCTGTATTTAATAGAACTTGCAGATAAATATCACAAATTTTATGAGAAATGTCGAGTTTTAAGCAACGATATAAATCTCACATCAGCAAGATTAAAACTTGTTGAGTGTGTTATGATTATAATTAAAAATGGATTAAATCTCATTGGTGTTTCTGCCCCTGATAAAATGTAAATACATAAATCCTTTAATTTCTGAAAAAAGTAAAAAATATTATTTATAATACTAAATTGCATTTTTTAGTTATTCGAAAATGAATTCACTGTGTTTGTAGTTTTTATGACTATGTTCCATCAAAAACTTGTTATCTATTATATCTTTTAACACTTGACATAAATAAATGTTAGTGCTACAATTGCTAGCACTGTGATATTGTAAGTGCCAAGATAAGTTAATTTTTAAAATTATTATTTTGAGGTAGAATGAGATATATAGCGTTGAAAGTTTTAAAAGAAAGAAAAGCTAAAATATTGAATACTATAGTGTGTCACTATATCAAAACAGGGAAACCTGTTGGTTCTAATGTTTTGATAGAAAAATATGATATCTCATCATCATCAGCTGCTGTTAGAAATTTAATGGCAGAACTTGAGGAAGATGGATATTTGACGCATCCATATACATCAGCTGGACGTATTCCTACTGATAAAGGATATAGGGCCTATGTAGATAATCTTGTCAAACTTCAAAGTTTTACCATCAAAAAAGAAGAAAAATTAAAAAAATATAATCAAAAGCATAAAGAAATAGAATTATTTCTTTTGGAAACATCTCGTATTTTATCTGATTTATCCAAATATACTGGCTTTGTCATGACACCTAGATCACAGTATGATAACATAAAAAACATTGAACTTATGCCTATTTCAAATGAAGAAATTTTGATTGTTTTCATTACTCAAAGTGGTATGATAAAACATAAAAAAATAGAATCTTCACTTTCTAAAGAACAGTTGAAAAGATTAAAATGTTTTTTAAATAAAAAATTACGAGGTGTATCAGTTGCAAAGGCAAACACCATAATTAATGTAGAGATAAAGGATTTCAGGCAAAATGAAGATGAAATATCGAAAGTAGCAGAAAAAATAAGTTATGTTTTTTATAATATACAAGATGATATCTATATAGATGGTACATCAAATGTAATTACTATCTCGAATTTTGATAATTTTGAGTCAATAAGATCAATTATAAAATTTAATGAAGACAAAGAAAAATTTATAGAAATCATAAACAAAAATTTTAACAATAGTGGAATAAATGTGAAAATAGGTTCTGAAAATACGCTTGATGAACTTAAGGATTTGAGTATTATAACAACAGTTTATAAAAATGATGATCGCGCTGTAGGTATTTTAGGAATTATTGGTCCAAAACGAATGGAATATGAAAAGGTAATGTCCCTTGTAAATCGTACTTCTGAAATGTTAAATAAATTTTTTAAAAATAAAAAAAATAATTTTGGAGGTCAATTTGGAAAACATAAAGAATAAAATTGAGAATGAGGAACAAGACTGTAATTGTAATAATGCTAAAGATGATGGAATTACTGAGAATGAAATTTTAAAACAATCCATTGAAGAAAAAGATAGGCAAACACAGGATTATTATGACCAACTTTTAAGACTTAAAGCCGATTTTGAAAATTATAGAAAACGTTCTGAAAAAGAAAAAATAGATTATTTGGAATGGGGGAAAGAGAAAATTCTTCTTAAACAACTTTTTATTTATGATATTTTAGAGCAAGCTTTGAAAAGTGCCAAAAAAACTAATAATTTAGAAAGTATAATAATTGGTATTGAAATGATAGGTAAAGAGTTCTCAAAAATGTTAAAAGAAGAAGGAGTTGAAGAAATACAATGCGAAAAGTTTGATCCAAATACATGCGAAGCGTTAGAGCAAGTTGAAGTTGAAGACGAAGTTGAAGAGGGGAGAATTTTAGAAACTTATCAAAAAGGTTATAGAATTAACGGTAATCTTATAAGAACAGCCAAAGTTAAAGTAGCAAAAAGTATAAAAAATAAAATATAGTTTTTATATTTTCGTAAATACACAATAAAACAAATAATAAAAATACGGAGGGAGGAGCTATGACAAAAATTATCGGTATAGATCTTGGAACATCAAATTCTGCTGCTGCTATTATGGAAGGTGGAAAAACTACTCTTATTCCTTCAGCTGAAGGAACAACATTAGGAGGAAAAGCATTTCCATCATATGTTGCGTTTACAAAAGATGGACAACTTTTAGTTGGTGAACCTGCAAGAAGACAAGCAGTCACAAATCCTGAAGGAACAATAAGTGCTTTTAAAAGAAAGATGGGAGCTGATTATAAATATAAATTAGGAGATAAAGAATTCACTCCCCAGCAACTTTCAGCATTTATTTTGCAGAAAATTAAAAAAGATGTAGAAGCTTATTTAGGCGAAATAATAACAAAAGCCGTTATTACCGTTCCAGCATACTTTAATGATAATCAAAGACAAGCTACAAAAGATGCAGGTGCAATTGCAGGACTTGAAGTCATTAGACTTGTAAATGAACCTACAGCAGCAGCACTTGCTTATGGAATAGATAAAGTTGGAAAAGAACAAAAAATATTAGTTTTTGATCTTGGTGGCGGTACTTTGGATGTAACTATTATGGAAATGGGAGCTGAAGGAACTTTTGAAGTTCTTTCAACTTCAGGTGATACACAACTTGGTGGAACAGATATGGATAATGCTTTAATTAATTATATAGCTGAAGATTTTAAAAAGATAAATGGAATAGATTTGAGAAAAGATAAGATGGCGATTCAACGTTTAAAAGAAGCTTCTGAAAAAGCAAAAATAGAACTATCTAATGTTTTAGAAACTGATATTAATCTTCCATTTATTACAGCTGATGCTTCTGGTCCAAAACATCTTACTATGAAATTTACCAGAGCAACTCTCGAAAATCTTGTAAGACCAATAGTTGAGAGATGTAAGGCATCAATTGATCAAGCAATAAAAGATGCAAAACTTACGGCTGAAACAGTTACAAAGATAATTTTAGTTGGTGGACCAACAAGAATGCCTATTGTACAAAAATTTGTTGAAGATTATATAGGAAAAAAAGTAGAACGTGGAATAGATCCTATGGAATGTGTATGTTTTGGGGCAGCAGTCCAAGCAGCGGTGCTAACAGGAGATGTAAAAGATATTCTTCTTTTAGATGTTACTCCTCTTACTTTAGGACTTGAGACCATGGGTGGAGTAAGAACTATTTTAATTGATAGAAATACAACAATTCCCGCAAAACGTTCTCAAATATTTTCAACAGCAACAGATAATCAACCAAGCGTCGAAATTAACGTACTTCAAGGTGAAAGACCTATGGCAAAAGATAATTTATCACTTGGTAGATTTATGCTTGATGGAATACCTTCTGCACCAAGGGGTATACCTCAAATCGAGGTTACATTCGATATAGATGCTAATGGAATTTTACACGTTTCAGCAAAAGATAAAGGAACAGGTAAAGAACAGTCTATAAAAATATCATCATCAACAAAATTATCAAAAAATGATATAGACAAATATGTAAAGGAAGCAGAACAGTATGCCTCCGAAGATACAAAACGCAAAGAAGAAATTGAAATAAGAAACGAAGCAGATAATCTCGTTTATTCAGTTGAAAAGAGTTTAAAAGATCATGGAGATAAAATTTCATCAGATGAAAAACTTTCTATAGAACAAGCATTAGCTTCTACAAAGGAATCGTTAAAAGGAAATGATGCAATAGCAATTAAGTCAACAAAAGAAACATTAATAACAGCATCACATAAGCTTGCTGAAGCTGTATATAAAGCTTCTCAAACACAAAAAAATACTACTCAAGCACATCATGATGATGGTAGTAATGATAGTGCTACGCAACAAAATAATAGTAATGAAAAAGTTGTTGATGCAGAGGTTGTAGATGGAGATGATGATAAGAGTAATTAAATGTTTATAAAATTTATTTATGTGTCGGCAAAAATTATTACTGTTTTTGTCGACACAAGTGTTTGTTTTTAAATTTATTAAGTATATTGTCTTATAATAAGGAACAAAATAAAATGAAACGTGATTATTACGAAGTACTTGGAATTAATAAAAATGCATCTGCAGATGAAATCAAGTCAGCTTATAGAAAACTTGCTTTAAAATATCATCCAGATAAAAACCCTAATAATAAAGAAGCCGAAGAAAAATTTAAAGCAATAAATGAAGCTTATGAAATTCTTTCTGATGCACAAAAAAAACAACAATATGATACTTTTGGACATGATAATATAAATGGAGGAAGTCCTTTTACAAATCAAAATAGTTATACACAGTATAGTAGCGGAGATTTTTCAAATATTGGAGATATTTTTGGAGATATTTTTAATAATCCTTCCAGTGGACGTAGTAGAACTTCACAAGAACATGGTGAAGATTTGCGTTATGATGTAGAAATTTCTTACCTTGATGTAATGAAAGGTAAAGAAATGTCCATTAACATACCCAAGAAAGAAACTTGTCATGTATGCCATGGAAGTGGTAGCAAAGATCGAGTTTCTCAAAAACAATGCACAATGTGTAAAGGCAAAGGGCAAATAAAATATTCTCAGGGTTTTTTTTCTATGAGCCAAGAATGTCACCAGTGTAGAGGAAAAGGAACTGTTATAAATAACCCGTGTTCTGAATGTAAAGGTAATGGAACTATAAGTGAAAGAAAAAACATTAAAATTAGAATTCCTGCAGGAGTTGATGAAGGAACATCTTTGAAAATTACAGCTTCTGGTAATGCAGGTCCTAATGGATCTCCACCAGGTGATTTATATGTTGTTATACATCTAATACAAACTGAAGGATTTAAAAGAAAAAAAGATGATTTATATACTGAAATTACTGTATCTTTTTCACAAGCTACTATGGGTGTTGATTATAATGTACCTGTTTTGGAAGAATATGTAAAAATAAAAATTCCACCTGCAACACAACCCGGAACTATTTTAAGAATACGTGAACAAGGATTTCCAAAGCTTGGCAGAAAAAATAGAGGAGATCTTTACGTTAAAATAAATCTTTCTGTACCAAAACACATGAATGATATTCAGAAAAAGGCACTCTTTGAATATGCGATATCTATGGGAGAAATTCCGAAAGATGCCAAATATCAAAGCAATGGTTTTTTTAAAAAAATTTTTAGATGACATTATATGATAAATTGTACAAGACTACAGAATAAAATACAATAAAAGAGATTAAATTGATTTATCTATCATAAAATTTTTATTTCTTCATTTTTTTTAACACAAAATATTGTTCTACCATTGAAATAATGCTGTTAGTAAGCCAGTATAATACAAGCCCAGAAGGAAATGACCAAAACATAAATGTAAATGTTATTGGCATTATATACATCATCTTTTTTTGTATTGGGTCTGGTATTGTCATGTTCATTTTTTGTTGAAAGAACATACCTACGCCCATTATTAGTGGAAGAAGATTTAAAGGGAATAGTTTTATATCTATAAATTTGTCAGGTGCAGATAAATCTTTTATCCATAAAATCCAGTTTTCGTTTCTAAGTTCATAAGCATTTCTTAACATAGTGAAAAAAGCCCAAAAAATTGGAAGTTGTAAAAGCATAGGTAAACAACCAGATAAAGGATTAACTTTTTGTGTTTTATAAACATTTAACATCTCTACTTGAAGTCTTTGTGGGTTATTTTTATACTTAGTTTGAATATCCTTTATTATAGGTTGTACACGTTTCATAGTAGCTATAGATTTAAAACTTTTTAAAGTTAATGGAAAAACTAAAATTTGTATGATAATTGTAAGTATAATGATAGCCCATCCGTAATTATAAGTTATTTTATGCAAAAACGTTAAAATAGTAAAAGCAGTTTTTCCTAATATACCAAAAAATCCAAAATCAACAGTTTTTTCAAGTCCTAGTTTATAAGTTTTTAAATAAGTGTATCCTTTAGGTCCTACATAAAAATCAACAGAATAATTTTTTTTACTAATGTTTCGTAAAATTTTTGCTGTAAGAATAATGGAATAAGGATGTTTTTTATCAAGTTTAGATGAAACAATCTCATCAAAATCTATAGGTTTCTTTGGTATAAATGCTACAAGGAAATATCTGTTATCTATAGCTGACCATTTGTAAATAGAAGCAATTTCAGAAATATTTTTTAGCTTTTTAAGTTTATTTGGTTTAACATCACTATAAGCCAAAACTCGTGTTAATGAAATATTTTCTTTTAGTTCTTTGCTATCAGTACCTAAACCAGGACCCCATTCAAGTTTTATATGAGGTAAAGTAGTAATTTTTTTAATTTTTTCAACAGAAATATTTAAATTATGCATATAAAAATCAGAAAAATTATATGTTTTCGTGATTTTCCATCCTTCAGGAAAATTATGTTCAAAAATTATTTTTTTATTAGATTTTGTAATAATTTTATAAGTTAATTCTGGAAAATTTGACATAACAGGAGCTGATTCTTGAATAACTAAATCGACCCACTTACCATTTTTTTCTTTAACAGACCAGCTTAATATTCCAGCACCTTTATTTGTTAAAATGACCTTATATTGTTCAGTTTTAATTGTTATATGTTCCTCATCATAATCGCAATTGTTATTATCTGTAGCAACATCATGCAAACTTAAATTTTTAACTTTATTAATGTTTTGATTAATGACAGCTATATCTTGTGATTGTTTAAAATTTAAATTCTTTTTTTGTGATGAAGCAAAAGAAAACCAGATAAGAATTGTAAAAGCCGATAGAATCACAAACAAAACAGAATTTTTTCGCATTATAACTTCTCCTTAAACATCAAAGCTTTGGATTTATATAAGGAAGGTATACTATCAAAACCTCCTGAACAAAAAGGATGACAACGAATAATTCTTCTCACAATTAAAAAAAAACCTCTTAGAAAGCCATGTATCTCTATAGCTTGATAAGCATAAGACGAACAAGTAGGCCAGAAACGACACTTAGATGGAACAGTCTGGGAGGCAAATTTGTAACATTTAATTAAAAAAAGCGCAATTTGTTTCATATGTCACCCTGCATTTAAAAATATTTTTACATTTTTTATCAAATCAAAAATGTGTTTTTCAAGATTATAGTATTTTACATGCACAATATTTTTTTTAGAAATAAAAATTAAATCCAACCCAGGTTTTAACAAATATTTATTAGTTCTAAAAATTTCTCTTAATTTTCTTTTTACTTTATTTCGTACAACAGATCCACCTATCTTTCTTGAAGTAATAAGACCTAATCTTCTTACATCACATCCGTCATGCCTTTTATAAATAAAAATCTTTATATATTCACTATCAAATTTTACCCCATTTTTAAATACTCGATTAAAGTCTTCCTTAGCATGAATCTTTTCAAAATAATTAAACGAAAATATTTTTTTTATAAAACCCCTAGTAAAAACATCGATTGACAGATACACTTCATATGTAGAATATCCTATCTATGCACTAAGAACCTTACGACCTTTTCTTCTACGAGCACTTAAAATTCTCCTTCCACCAGCTGTTGACATCCTTGCCATAAACCCTAGTTTTCTTTTTCTTTTATTATTGTTTGGCTGAAATGTTCTTTTCATTTTTAAGATCCTTTTCTTATCGAACGCCTGTATTAATTAAAAAACATTGTGTTTAGTATCATATCTAAAATTTTAGTTTAGTGTCAATTGATATAACATGAATCAATTTATCACTTTAGTGAACAAACAAATTTTAGTAAAGTATATGTGTCTTTATAATCTTTAAAATAAAAAATGAAAAATGCTTTATAGCAAAATTTTGAAAAATTTACAGTTAACAGCACTTAAAAAATGAAAAATATAATTATTCCACAAAAGTACAGGTTAATAATTAATAAAATTTCTGATGCCGCAAAAGAAACCAATTTCGATGTGTATATAGTTGGGGGATTTGTAAGAGATTTATTAATAGGAAGAGAATCAGAAGATTTAGATATAATGGTTTCTAGTAAATTATGTGACAAGAATGAACGATTATCTGGAATAAATTTTTCTAAATTTTTAGCAAATAAATATAAATTGCGTAATCCTATAAATTTTGAAAAATTTGGAACATCAAAACTTTTTATAGATGGTAAAGAGGTAGAATTTATAATGCCTAGAAGAGAATATTATTTTGAAAACTCAAGAAATCCGCGTACATATCTTGCTTCCTTAAAACAAGATGCTTTACGGAGAGATTTTACTATAAATGCTTTGTTCTTAAGACTTAGTGATATGAAAATTTTAGATTTTACATTAAATGGTATTAATGATATTAAAAATAAAACTATAAGAGTAACTGATATTAAAAATTGTGAAATAATATTTAAGCAAGACCCATTGAGAATTTTACGTGCTATACGTCAAAGTTTACAGCTTAACTTTACAATTGAAAATAAAACTTATGATGCGATGAAAATTTCAGCAATGCATATAAAAATTATCTCTTCTGAACGTATAAAAAACGAAATAAATAAAATTTTAATTGAAAATACCCCATCAAAAGCATTTAGAATGATGAATGAAATTAACATACTGACAAAAATCTTTCCTGAAATTACAAAACTAAATACTTCGTTGCGACAGTATGAATATCGTACTAAAGATTTATTTACAAATACTATGATAATTTTAGATAAAGTAACAAATAATTTAATTTTAAGAATGTCAGCTTTACTATTTAATATAGGAAAACATAGCATAATACACAAATCTGTAGATACTACAAAAATTGAAATTATTTTAAAAAGACTTACGTATTCTAAAAAATTTATACAACAAATTACATCGATTATAAAAAACAGTATATATTTTTCAATATATTATTCTTCAAGTTGGACAGATACTGATGTACGCAAATTTGTAGAAAAATGTGATAATGAATTGGATCTAATAATGGAATTTTTAAAAATCTATTCGAACAATAATAAAACATGTATAAAATTTGTTGAATTTAAAAAAAGAATTAAATGCTTGAAATCGAAAAATATGCTGTATGTCAAATCTGAACTTCTGACAGGAATAGAAATAACAAATATGTTTAATATACCACCAGGAAAATTAATAAAAAAGATTAAAAATAAAATAAAAGAAATGCAATTTCAAAACCCAGATCTTACAAAAGCAAAAGCAATTAAAATAATTAAAAAAAATATTAACACTATAATTAAAAATTATAGATAACAAAAAATTGAAAAATAAGCATTATGATAACTAACTAAAAGCTAATTTATGTTTCTTATCATTTTTTTGATACAAATTCCATACAAAAATATCATTGACAATTGACATATTATTAAGTTTTTATTATGATGTATTGTCATAGGTAATGCGTTTTTGATTGATTATGGGTTAAATGTTTTTGAATGATAGGTGACATTTAATATTGATGACAAAGATTAGTTTAATCAAATGATTTTGTTTTATTTCAATTTAACTTCAATCCTGTTTTTTATTCTTTCAGATATTGGGTAAGTTATGTATATTATGTAACATGATAAATAACAAAAATATTTTAGTAATTTTTGCCTTGCATAGTCTATAATAAAAATATGCAAAAAATTTTTTGCTGGATAAATACAGTAAAGTATTTTCGAAATTGATAAAAAAAGCTGAGGTAGCTCAGTTGGTAGAGCACAGGTCTGAAAAACCTGGTGTCGACAGTTCGATTCTGTCCCTCAGCATGTTTTTCAAATGTTCAGTAAGTAAAAAATTTCCGCCGATGTAGCTCAGCTGGCAAGAGCGATTGCTTCGTAAGCAATTGGTCGAAGGTTCAAATCCTTCCATCGGCTATTTTAAACGAAACATAACAGAAAGTTTAACAAAAAAAATTATCAATTATCCGATTATATTTTTTGTGGTATATTTTAAAATTATTTATTGTTAATTCGATTTGTGTTATGGATAATAATTGTGAATATTTAAGTTCTGGTTTCAATACAGTTCTTACATTGATTAAATAAATTTTAATAAGTATAATCATAACTTGTTAGTTTTAATTGAGTAAATGAATGAATAATTTCAAATTAAATAAGGGCTATGGTTAAATTTTGAAAAATGCATCTAAGACCAGAAGTATTGTTTTTTGTGGCAGGTTTTCCTATAACGAATACAGTTGTTGCTACGATTATCACAGACGTTATTATTATTATGATTGTTGTTATATTAAGTAAAGTAATTGCAATTGCCCCTGGTAACATACAAAATGTTATCGAAACAGTTGTTGATTATTTTAATAAAACAGCTGAAGAAATTGCTGGCGAAAGAGCGGTATTTATATATCCTTGGATCACATCGTTTTTTATTTTTATACTAATCTCGAACTTGGTTGCCCAATTTCCAGGTTTTGAAACGATAAAATTTCGACCAACTTTTAATGATGGGAATGAAGTATCGTTTTTCAGAGCAGCTACAAGTGATTTAAACGTAACTTTAGCACTGTCAGTTATTAGCATAATTGTGACAAACTATCTAGGTATAAGATATAAAGGCATAAAAGCTTATGCAAGGCGGTTCCTATCATTTAAAATATTTCCGGTTTTTTTATTTGTAGGAATACTGGAATTTACAAATGAATTTACAAAAATTATTTCATTTTCTTTTAGACTTTTTGGAAATATTTTAGCTGGAGAAAAAGTTTTGATGACTATGTACAAGTTATTGCCCATAGGATTTCCATTGCCTTTTATGATGCTAGAACTTATGGTAGCAATTGTTCAGGCTGTTGTTTTTTCAATGTTAACCATGGTGTTTATGCATATAATGACTGATAAATCACATTAAAAGCATATATATTTATTTAATTTAAATTGTGCTTTTTAGAAAGGAGATAACTAAAATGACAACTTTAACAGGTGGAATTGTTGTTGCAATCGGTGGTATAGCACCAGCTTTTGGAATTGGAATGATTGGATCAAAAGCTGTAGAAGCTATAGGACGTAATCCTGAAGCAGCTGGAAAAATAATGGTAAATATGCTTATAGCTATGGCATTCGCTGAAGCTATAGCAATTTATTCTTTAATTGTTTCCTTCTGATTCTATATTTTAAATTTAAATTCGTCAAAAAAGAGAAATAAATGGAATTTATGCATAAATTTGGCCTGCAACCTTCTTTATTTTTGTTTCAAATTATAAATTTCTTAATTATGATGTTTATATTAAAAAAATTTTTATTCAGTCCACTAAAAAAAATTTTTAATGAAAGAAAGTATAAGATAGAACAATCGTTACAAGATATTGAAAACGCAAAAATTATTTTAGAAAATGCTAATAAAAAAAAATACGACATACTTCAAGAAGCTAAAGATAATTCAGAAATATTAACAGCTACTGCGAAAGCTTCAATTAAAGCAATGAAAGAACAGTCTATTTTTGATGCAAAAAATTGCTATGAACAAATTATAGATGATGCAAAACAAAAAGCGGAAGCAGAATTCGAAAATATGAATAAGCAGTTGGGAAAAATATCTGTGGATATTTCTGAAAAAATCATATCGAAAGTTTTATCTAATTTATTTACGGATGATGAGAAACAAATACTTACATCACGTGCACTGGAAAAAATGCATGAAAAAATTACAAATTAAAGAACTTACAAAATCTATTGTTAAACATGATGAATTTTCTGAAGAAAATTTAAAATGGGTCTTTGAAAATTTTTCTAGAAAAGAGCTTAAATTATTTAAATGTTTATTACTTAAAGAAATAAAAAATAATAATGTTACTGTAAGTTTTACTGGTAAATTAAACGATGAAAATAAAACAAAAATAAATGCGATGTTTCCAAATAGACAAATTTTATTCAAATGCAATGATAAAAATATTTTTGGGGGATTGCGTTTTGAATATAACGATTTTATTTTGGATTATAGTATTTCAGGAATATTAAAGAAAATTTTAAATAATATAAGAGAGCGTATATGAAACCAAGAGAAATAATACAAAAAATTGAAAAAGAGCTATGTTTTTCCCAAATAAATCCGGAACTTATAAATTTTGGTACTGTTGAATCTGTAGGTGATGAAATTGTTAAAGCATCTGGTCTTTCAAATGCAGGTTATTATGAAGAGGTAACATTTGACGATGGTTCTGTAGGTTTTGTTCTAAATATTGATGAGGATTGTGTATCAATAGTATTGCTCAAAAATTCAGGACATATTGTACATGGAATGAAAATAAAATCTACTGGAAAAATATTAAATGTTACAGTTTCTAATAAATTAATAGGAAGAATTTTGGATGCTATAGGACACACTATAGACGGTAAAGAATTGAAACATGATAATCCATCTTATTATTCTATTGAAAAAATAGCTCCTGGAATTATTAATAGAAGTTCCGTAGATAGACCTTTAAAAACTGGTATTAAAGCTATAGACGCAATGATTCCAATAGGAAGAGGTCAAAGGGAACTCATAATTGGTGATAGAGGTACAGGAAAAACAGCAATAGCTATTGATACTATAATAAATCAAAAAAAAATTGACGTAAACTTAAAAAGAGTTATTTGTATATATTGTTCCATTGGACAAAAAAGATCTAATTTAGCTTCTATTGCAGCAAAATTAAATGAAGAAGGTGTAATGAATTACACAATTATAGTAGCAGCTACAGCATCAGATCCTGTTTCAATGCAATATATTGCACCTTTTACAGCATGTGCAATTGGTGAATATTTTATGGATAAAGGAGAAGATGTTTTAATCGTTTATGACGATTTAACAAAACATGCTTGGGCCTATAGACAAATTTCTCTCTTAATTAAAAGACCCGCAGGACGTGAAGCATATCCAGGAGATATTTTTTATTTGCACTCAAGGCTTCTTGAAAGAGCTGCAAGATTATCTGATAAAAATGGTGGTGGGACTATTACAGCACTTCCAATCATTGAAACTCAAGGTAATGATTTATCAGCATATATTCCAACAAACGTAGTTTCAATTACTGATGGACAAATATATCTTGAATCTGATTTATTTAATTCAGGTATACGTCCTGCTATTAATGTTGGGCTTTCTGTCTCACGTGTTGGAGGAGCAGCCCAAACTAAATCTATGAAACAATTATCCGGACCTGTAAGACTCGAACTTTCACAATTTAGAGAATTACAAGCATTTACACAATTTGGAAGTGACTTGGATGATGATACACTAAAAAGATTAGAAAGAGGAAGAAGGATTATAGAAATTTTAAAGCAACCTCAATACAAACCATGTGATGAACTTTCAGAAATATTATCAATTTTTTCCGTAACATCTGGTTTATTTGATGACATAGATATTGATAAAATTAGTATAGTTGAACAACAAGTAACTGAATTTATAAAAACAATGCATCCTGAAACTGTAAAAAAACTTTTGGCAGGTAAAAAAATAGATGATGTTTTAAAATTAGAACTTGAAAAGGAAATAAAAGAATTTAAAAAGATGAATAATTATGCAAAATCTACAACAAATTAAAAAAAGAATAAAAACAACCAATAGTATAGCTCAAATATCAAAAGCAATGGAAATGATATCTGCATCTAAAATACGAAAAGTGCAGAGTTCTGTTGATAGATACAATCCATATGCAAAAAAAATTAAATGTATGGTTCAAAAAATTATTGTAGATAAAGATCTAGCTGATAATGTAGAAAACTCTTCGAAATATGAGGGAAATAAATTGGTTTATATTATTTCTCCTGATAAAGGACTTTGTGGAGGACTTATTGTAAATCTCTTTAAAAAAGTAAATTCTTATGTGAAAAAAAGTGATTATGTTGTTGCAATTGGTAAAAAAGCTGCAAATAATGCCACAAAGTATTATTATAATGTGCTTGCGTCTTTTAATATGGGAACAAGTTTTCCAAAATACGATGATATATATCCATTAATTAATACAGCAAACAATTTTTATGTTTCTAAAGAAGTAACAAAAATTAGTATAATATATACAGAATTTAAAAATATAATTACGCAAGAAGCAATTATTAATGAAATTTTTCCTATAAAATATGATAAGAATTTTCAAAATCATGAAAAAATAGATTATATTTTTGAGCCTAATTCAAAACAAGTTTTTAAAGATCTTTTACCTTATTACTTTGAGGTTGAATTTTACGGTGCACTTATGAATGCCTATGCATCAGAACAGGCAGCAAGAATGATAGCAATGAAAAATGCCAAAGATAATGCGAGCGATATTTCAGCTTCTTTAGTTAATATATATAATAAGTCCAGACAGGAAAAAATTACAAATGAGATTTTAGACCTTGCCAATGGACAACAAGGAACTTAAAATGGAGAATAGGAAAGATGTAAGTGTTCATGGAACCGTTATAAGAGTTCAAGGTGCGGTTGTGGATTTTAAGTTTGAGAACAATAAAGTTCCTGAGATTTATGAAGCATTGACCTTAAAAATGCCTAGTGGAGATGATTTAGTTCTCGAAACAATGTTCGAAATGGATAATTTTGAAGTTAGAACAATGGCTATGGGTTCAACAAATGGAATAAAAAGAGGGATGAAGGCTGCAAGAACTTTTGCTCCTATTATGGTACCTGTTGGAGATAAAACTCTTGGAAGAATGTTTAATGTTTTAGGTGAAACAATTGATTCTTTAGAAAAAATAGATAACTCTGTTGAGAGATATTCAATTCATAAGTCAGCTCCAGTTTTCACAGATCAAAAAACAGCTCCTGAAATGCTCGAAACAGGACTTAAAGTAATAGATTTAGTTTCTCCTTTTACAAAAGGAGGAAAAATTGGTATTTTTGGTGGAGCTGGTGTTGGAAAAACAGTTATAGTGAAAGAACTTATAAGAAATATAGCTACAATTCATAAAGGACATTCTGTTTTTGCAGGAGTCGGAGAAAGAACAAGGGAAGGAACTGATTTATGGATGGAAATGATTGAATCACAAATTATGGATAAAACTGTTTTAGTATTTGGACAAATGAACGAACCTCCAGGAAATAGAATGAGGGTTGCACTTACAGCTCTTACTATGGCTGAATACTTTCGTGATAAAAAAAGTGAAGATGTGTTATTGTTTATAGATAATGTCTTTAGATTTGCACAAGCTGGAAGTGAAGTATCTGCTCTTCTTGGAAGAATGCCCTCTGCAGTTGGATATCAACCTAATCTAGCAAAAGATATAGGAGATTTACAAGAGAGAATTACTTCGACAAATAATGGATCTGTTACTTCAGTTCAGGCTGTTTATGTTCCTGCTGACGATTATACTGATCCGGCACCTGTTGCTATTTTTTCTCATCTTGATGCAACACTAACTCTTGATAGAACTATTATGGAACAAGGTCTATATCCTGCTGTAAATCCATTAACATCATCTTCAAAACTTCTAAATCCAAATATCGTAGGTAATGAACATTACAACACAACAATGTCAGTTAAAAAAATATTACAAAAATACAAAGATTTACAAGATATTATTGCAATTCTTGGTATAGATGAACTTTCAGATGAAGATAAATTGATTGTTTCAAGAGCAAGAAAAGTACAAAGATTTTTAACTCAACCTTTATTCGTTGCGGAAACTTTCACAGGACTTGGTGGAAGATATGTAAAAACTGAAGATACAATAAAAGGATTTAAAGAAATTATAGAAGGCAAACATGATTCTTTACCTGAACAGGCTTTTTACATGATTGGTTCTATAGAAGAAGCAATTGAAAAATCTAAAAAATGAATCCAAATATAAATAAATTATAATTATTTTTATAAAAAGAATAGGAAGTATTTAAATGAAAGAACTTCAAATAGAAATTTTATCTCCAAATGGAGTTATTTTTAATGGCAAAATATTATCCGTTTCTTTTCCAACAGTAAATGGTATAATTAGCGTTTTTCCAGGCCATACAAATCTTGTAACAAAACTAAATAATGGTGAAATAATAATTACTGAATATAAAAAAAATAACATAAAGAATATTTCAGTAAGTGGTGGTTTTATAGAAATTGCGCAAAACAATATTACTGTAATTGCTGAGTTTGCATTACAATCTAATGAAACAAATAAGCAAAAAATAAAACAGGCAATAGAATTAGCAAAAAATATGAAAAATAAAAGGCAGAAACTTATAGATATGTCAATTATCGAATCACAATTACAAAAATCTACAGGTGGGTTAAAATTAGGATTAGAAATTAAAAGAAAAAAAATATAGAATTTTTAGGAGCAGTTGTAAAATGTCAGGTCATAATAAATGGTCTAGCATCAAGCATAAGAAAGCTGTAACAGATGCAAAAAAAGGAAAAGTTTTTGCAAAAGTTATTAAAGAAATTGTCCTTGCTACTAAAGAAGGGGGACAACAAATTGAAAATAATGCGCGTTTAAGAAAAGCTATAGAAGATGCAAAAGAAATAAATATGCCCCAAAATAATATAAAAAAAGCCATACAAAGAGGTTCTGGAGAAACATCAGAAAAAACTGAAGAAATAATTTATGAAGGATATGGTCCTACAGGAGTAGCAGTAATTGTTAAAGTAACAACAAACAACAAAAATAGGACAGCATCGAATATAAGAAAAATATTTTTAAATTATGGTGGGAATCTTGGAGAAGTGGGTTGTGTAAGTTGGATGTTTAGTAAAAAAGGGTACATAACTGTAAATAAATCTGTTTCTAATGAAGAAGTTATAATGAATATAGTTTTAGACGCTGGTGCTGAGGATTTTAAAAGTTCGATAAATAGTAATGTTTATGAAATTATTACATCTCCGTTAAATTTTGAAATGGTAAAAAAAAGTTTAGAAGAAAAAAATATATTATTTGCATTCGCTGAAATTACAATGTTACCACAAACACGAATTATTCTTACGGATGATAATGCAGTACTTATGTTAAAATTTATAAATGAATTGAAAGAATATGCTGATGTTAGAGATGTATATGCAAATTTTGATATTTCAAATAAAAATATGGAGAAAATTAAATAAATATGATAGTACTTGGTGTAGATCCTGGACTTTCATTTACAGGATGGGGAATTGTTGAAACTTTTTCATCAAGAAATAAGATTAATATTGTTAAATATGGATGCATTAAGACAACATCACATATATCACTTGTGCAAAGATTGAGTATTATAAATACAGAATTACAATATATTATAGATACATATAGGCCTGAGGTTGTTGCTATAGAAGAACTTTTTTTTTTAAAAGCGGCAAAAAGTGTTGCTGCTGTTGGACAGGCGAGAGGAGCTATAGTTTTAACTATAGCGTTAAATAAAGTGCACTTATTTGAATATAATCCAAAACTTGTAAAAATAGCATTAACAGGGTATGGATCAGCAAATAAACATCAAATACAATATATGATAAAGACTCTTCTTAAACTTAATGAAATACCAAAACCTGATGATGCTGCGGATGCACTTGCTGTGGCAATATGCCATATCAATACAGTAAAATTTTAGATAAAACTTTGTAAGAAGATTAATACAACAAGTAACATAATTATAATAAAAGTAGTTAAAATTAAATTTTTATAAGGTTTTGTAAATTGATAGATTATTTACGTGGAGTAATTAATTCAAAATCGTCTAATAATAGTCTAACCATTGAGGTTAATAACATTGGATATGCAATATTGGTTCCATTCTCTACTTTTTCAAAACTTCCAGAGATAGGAAATTTAATAAAAATATATGTTGTTGAAACAGCTGTGGGGATGTACAGTGGAATCATTTATTTTTGTGGTTTCTTAACAAAAGAAG
The DNA here is from genome assembly GCA_031266535.1 of Endomicrobium sp. Taxonomy (GTDB): domain Bacteria; phylum Elusimicrobiota; class Endomicrobiia; order Endomicrobiales; family Endomicrobiaceae; genus Endomicrobiellum. The sequence goes on from JAISAS010000004.1 coordinate 90,413, forward strand.
AAAGAAATGTATATCTACTTATAAAAAATGAAGTTCCTGGTACCGGAGCAAAAAAAGCTATGGAATATACAGATAAAGTTTCTAAATCATTTTTAGATTTTAAAACTGCTATAATCTCGAAAAATTCATTAGTTTTAAATGGAACATTTGGTTTTACGAAAAAAACAGCTGATAAACTTATTGCAACTTTGAGAGAAAAAATATTAAAAGTAAATATTGTACACGAAGAAGAAAAAAAATTGTCAAATACAAAAATAAAGAACAACACAATTATGGAAGAAGCTATAGAATGTATCATAGCATTAGGATACAAAGAACAACAAGCAATAATTGCTGTAACAAATATCTATAATAAAAATAATAATGATATCACTTTAGAAAATTTAATAAAAAAATCGTTACAATATTTACAACATAGTGCCTAAAAATAATTAACATTAAATTATTAAAAATAAAAAGGTTTAATTAAATGACTGAATTAAAAAGAATTATTGAAGCTTCAAAATTTAATGATGAAAATAAAATAGAAAAGTCGTTAAGACCAAAGGACCTTGATGATTTTATAGGACAGGAAAAACTTAAAAATAATCTTAAAATTTTCATAGAAGCTGCAAAAAAAAGACATGAAACTTTAGATCACTGTTTATTTTATGCTCCACCAGGACTTGGAAAAACAACTCTTTCACATATAATTGCAAAAGAAATGACTGGTAATCTAAAAATAACCTCAGGACCCGTATTGGAAAAAGTTAAAGATTTAGCAGCGATTCTTACAAATCTCTTAGAAGGAGATATTCTTTTCATAGATGAAATTCATAGAATAAATTATCTTGTTGAAGAAGCTTTATATCCAGTTATGGAAGACTTTGAACTTGATATTATAATAGGACAGGGACCATCTGCAAAAACAATTAAGTTACCTATACCTAATTTTACGTTAATAGGAGCAACAACAAAAGCTGGACTTTTGTCAAGTCCTTTAAGAGATAGGTTCGGAATTATAGAACATTTAGATTTTTATAAAATTAAAGATCTTATGCATATAATCAATCGTTCTGCTATGATAATGAATATTGAAATTGACGAAGATGCTACGAAAGAAATTGCAAAACGTTCAAGAGGAACTCCTAGAATAGTAAATAGACTTTTAAAAAGAGTTAGAGATTTTGCTGAAGTAAAAAGCAAAAAAATTACATATACTACAGCAAAAGATGCACTCGACGCATTGGAAGTTGATAGTGCTGGATTAGATAAAATTGACAGATTGATTATTACAGTATTAATTAAAAAATTTGGTGGTGGACCTGTAGGAGTTGAAACTATTGCAATAGCCATATCAGAAGAACAAGATACCATAACAGAAGTTTATGAACCATATCTTATACAATCAGGATTTATTGCAAGAACACCAAGAGGTAGAATAGTTACTGAAGCTGGATATAATCACATTGGTATCCAACCTCCAAAAAATTTTCAAGATAAATTATTATAAATTTTATATTAAAACATTTACGGAAATTAAGTTATGAACTTTATTTTGCTATATAAATAATCAAATTAGTTTCTTATTTTAATAAAGTAGGTAAAAATTAATAAGGTAGGTAAATGAAAAATAAAATTTTTTCAGTATCAGTAATTATTATAATTACTTTATTTATGTGTAATAACACTTATTCCTTTAATTTTGTTGAGAAAAATATAAATATAGGTATAATAATTAATACTTCTTCTTTTATGGTAGAATGTTCAAAAAATTTTTTTATTACTGATGTATTAAATAAAAAACTAAGCTTTGATCAAGGGACAATAAGAATTTTTTGTGTTGAAAAAAATACTTATGTAAATGAACATATTTTAACACTACCTATAAAAATAGAATCTTTAGATGAAATTATTTTTATAGAATCCAAACCCTATAGAGGGTATTTTATAGTAAAAGAATCAAACGATAGTAAGCTAAATGTTATTAATGTATTGAGCATTGAAGATTATATAAAGGGTGTTTTACCTAAAGAAATAGGTAGTGATTGGGAATTAGAAGCATTAAAAGCTCAAGCTGTAATAAGTAGAACTTATGCAATTTCAAATTTAAATAAACACTTATCTCAAGGATTCGATTTATGTTCCACAACCCACTGTCAAGTTTATGGTGGAGCCGGTGTTGAAACTGATACTTGCAATAAAGCACTTCTATTAACACAACATGAATTTTTAACTTATAATAGAAAATTTGCGAATACAGTTTTTCACGCAAATTGCGGAGGTCATACAGAAAATCCAAAATATATATGGAATTGGAAAATTGTACCACCATATCTAAAAGGAGTAAAATGCTACTATTGTAAAAATGCTCCATATACAAACTGGGAAAAAACTTTAGATGAAAGTTTTATAAGAAAAAAACTTTTAAATAACAATAACATAGGAAAAATTAAGAATATTAAAATTATAGATAAAACAAATATTGGTACTGCAAAGAAAATAGAAATATTACATTCTAATGGAAAGCTTATATTAAACGCATACAAATTTCGCCTTATTGTAGATGCGTGGCAAATAAAAAGTCATTCCTTTTACTCTATAAAAAACTACAATAACAAATTTAATTTTAAAGGTAAGGGCTGGGGACATAAAGTCGGTTTATGCCAATGGGGTGCTAAATTTATGGCTGAAAAAGGTAAAAACTATAGAGATATTTTATACTATTTTTATCCAGGAACAAAAATTAGTAAAATAATCTATGATGATCAAATAAAGGAGGATAAAAAATGAAGGACTATAAAGTGGCTGTAGTAGGTGCAACTGGCGCCGTAGGACTTGAGATGATCAAAATGCTTGAAAATAGAAATTTTCCAATAAAAAACATAAAATTTTTTGCCTCAAAACATTCAATAAACAAAAAATTAAAATTTTATGGAGAAGAAATCCCAGTTGAATTACTTACAAAAAATAGTAGTAAAAACATCGATATTGCACTCTTTAGTGCAGGTACAACAATTTCAAAAGAATTTGCACCACATTTCATAAATAATGGCTGTTTTGTTATAGACAATTCAAGCGCTTGGAGAATGAATAAAAATGTGCCATTGATTGTTCCAGAGGTAAATTCTCAAGCTTTAGAAAAAAATAAAAGACTTATTGCAAATCCTAATTGTTCAACAATACAAATGGTCATTACTTTAAAACCTTTATATAATTTCACAAAAATAAAAAGAATTATTGTCTCAACATATCAATCAGTTTCAGGCGCAGGACAGAAAGGTATAAACGAGCTCATTAGTCAAACAAAAGCATGGGCTAATGAATATAAAATTCCTTCTGCAAATAAATTTCAATATCAAATAGCTTTTAATCTTATACCACAAATAGATATTTTTACAGAAAATGGATATACAGCAGAAGAAATGAAAATGGTTAATGAAACAAAAAAGATCATGGATGATGAGTTTATAAAGATTAGCGCAACATGCGTAAGAGTTCCAGTATTTCGATCACATTCAGAAAACATATGGATTGAAACAGAGAAACCACTTTCTCAAGCTAAAGCAAAAGAATTATTTTTAAAAGCTGATGGTATACAACTTTTAGATGAACCTGAAAAAAATAAGTACCCTATGCCTTTGTTTGCAGAAAATAATCAAATAACCTTCGTTGGAAGAATTCGCCCTGATATTTCAACAGATAATTATGCATTAACTTTTTGGGTTGTATCAGATAATTTATTAAAAGGAGCTGCATTAAATGCTGTTCAAATTGCAGAAACTCTTGTAAAAAATAATTTTCTTTAAATTTCTTTTATCAAAATAATCTATTTATTTGTTTTATAATTTTAAATATTATTTGTATATTTTTAGTTTAACAAAAACTATTAAAGTAAAATATAAATATAGATAATTTTATTCATATTTATGAAAGTAAATTTATTTAAATCTATCAAATTACTTTATTGTTTATATTTCAACGATAATTATATTGTACTTAACATAATATATATTATCGGACATTATTATAAATAGCAAATTCTATATCATCTAAAAGAATTTTTTTATAGTAGCAGCAATTCTTTTTACAATTTTATCTTTTCCAAGAAGTTCCATCATATGAAACAAACTTGGCCCATGGGTTCTACCAGAAACTGCAACTCTGATTGGATGGAATACGTCTCCAGTTTTAATATTTTTTTCCTTAGCTAAATTTCTTGCATATTCTTCTAACGCTAAAGCAGAAAAATCATATTGATATTTTGTAAATCTCATAATAGCTTCATTTAGAACTAATTCAGCTATGTCTCTCGATTTACTAGAAAGTAAAATTTTACTTACTGCTTCCTCATGATATTCTATATTCTCTATAAAAAAAAAGTTTACAAGAAATGGTATATCTTTTAATAATTTTATTTTTTCTTGTTCTAAAAATATAGCTTTTTGCAATAGTTTTATATCCCATCCTTCTATTAATTTTTCATTATTCGTATATCTCACCCAATCAATAAACAATCTTAATAATTGTTCCGAATTTTTTGATCGAATTTTTTCACCATTAATCCATAAAAGTTTTTCTATGTCAAAAATTGCTGGACTTGCACCACATCTTTTTATAGAAAAACTTCTTTTCAAGTCTTCTATATTAAAAATTTGTCTACCATCTTCTGTAGACCAACCTAACAATGCAAGATAGTTTACTAATGCTTCTTGCAGATATCCTTCGTTTCTATATTCCAAAACTGATATATGACCATGCCTTTTTGAAAGCCTTGTTCCATCAGAACCTAAAATCATAGACATATGCGCAAACTCTGGAATTTGCCAACCTAAAGCATTGTAAATGTGTATTTGTTTTGGAGTATTTGAAATATGATCATCACCTCTTAAAACATGAGTTATTTCCATAAGATAATCATCTACAGTACATGCAAAATTATAAGTAGGTACACCATTTGCTTTCATTATTATAAAATCATCAAATAAAGAATTATCAAACTCAACTCTTCCTCTTATCAAATCAATAAAAACAGTAGTTCCACAGTTTGGCATTTTAAATCTTAAAACTGCTTTTTTTCCTTTATTTTTTTCTTGTTTTTTATCTTCTAATGTGAGATACCTACACTTCTTATCATATTTAGATGGAAGTTTATTAGCTTGAGATTTTTTTCTAACTTTATCAATTTCTTGACAAGTACAATAACACGGATATGCAAATCCCTTTGAAACAAGCTCATTAGCATATTTCTGATATATACCCTGTTCTTTACGTTTCATTTGATAATAAGGAGAATACTTACTTTCTATACCTGGTCCCTCATCCTGATCAAACTTTAACCACTTCATAGCATCTAAAATAATTTGCACAGATTTACTGCTAGAACGAATTTCATCTGTATCTTCGATTCTTAAAATGAACTTTCCATTCTGATTTCTTGCAAATAACCAATTAAATAAAGCTGTATGCACCCCTCCAATATGTAAATCACCTGTAGGTGATGGTGCAAATCTTACCCTTACTTCTTTCATTTGTTTTTTTCCTCTTTACTAATTCTAAAATTAAAATAACATTCTTGAAAAATAAAAAGAGCAAAACCTAATTAAAAATATTCAATTTTTTTATTGTATAATATATAAAATATAAAGTATGATAACATAATGATATTTTACAACATTTTGTATTATCTTAACAAGAATCGTAAAACAAAAATGAAATAAGTATAATAGAAAGAGAGATACTAGTTAGGTTGAAAAAGATAAAATACAGATATAATATAAAATAATTTATATGGACATATAAAAAATGTTTAATTTTGAAAGATATTTTAATTGCTTACTTAAAATAATATCACTAAATGTTTCAGCATTTATCGCAATGATTGCTTATAGAATTTTTTTCTTTTTTTATTTTATAGATGCTACTACATTAAAAAATTTTAAAAGTTATATTATTAAAGCATTTTTTTTAGGAGCAAGATTTGATTTTTCAGTACTTGCATATATAAATGCACCAATTATAATTATTTTTACCATTTTTTTATTTATAAAAAATATAAAAACATTTAAAGTGTCAATATTTTTTATCAAGATTTATTATTGGATCACTTTTACTTTTATTTCATTAATTAATATAATAGATTTCGGATTTTACATATATTTTAATAAACATATAAATATTCTCTTATTTGATTTTTTTAAAGACGATGTTTACAATTTAATAAAAACAATAATTCAAGACTGGCGTTTCCCATTAGCTTTGCTTACTCTAATAACTTTAAGTTATACTATATACAGATTTGTTTCATCAACCACAAAAAAATTAACAATTAGCTATTTCATAAACACTTTTTCATTTAATATCTTTCTCAAAATATTCATAGTTATATTTATCCCTTTTACAATATTTATATTTGCACGCGGAACACTATCAATGTTCCCGTTAGGAAAATTTTACACTGAAATATCAGCAAACTCTTTCATTAATGATGTTTCTATAACAAGTATTCATTCACTTATGGATGCTATTCATATGAAAATAGAACAGAGCAATGATAGAATCAATATTATAAAAAAACTTAAAATTAATAAGTCTGATATTAATCTTTCAATGTTTAATAAAATATCAATTAAAAATCCAATAGCTGAAAAAATCAAACCTAATGTTGTATTAATTATTTTAGAAGGATTTGGTGAACTTCCTATTTTACACAACAGTAAAGACTTTAACGTACTTGGAGAATTAAAACAACATTTCGACGAAGATACTGTATTTTATAATTTTTTAGCTGCAGGAATAATAACTGTACATTGCTTAGAATCTACTGTATTAAATATGCCACAACGACCTTTTTCTATTCAAATCACACAAACATCAAAGGCTTTTAATAACTTTTCAAGTTCTATAGTAGTACCTTATAAAAATTCAGGGTATTTAACAAAAGCAATATACGCTGGAAGTCTCACATGGCGCGGTATAGAAGAATTTCTAAAAGCACAAGGTTTTGATGAAATTTATGGTGAAGGATCAATAAAGAATAGATATAGACATGAATGGGGCATAAATGATGCACAGTTTTTTGAACTTATTTTAAGAGAACTTAATAATAATCGTGGAATTCCAAAATTTATTTACGCAATGTCAACAGCTACACATCCTCCTTATAAAACACCTCCATATTATAAGCCTCTAAAACTCAAAATTCCAAAAGAAATTTTGCAAATGATGCCTAATGAAAAAAAATATAATCAAAAAATTTTTGAAAGCTATCAATTTGCGAACAGAGAAGCTGCAAAATTTTTAAAAATAGTAAAAAATTCAAAGCTTGCAAAAAATACAATTATCGTAATAACAGGCGATCATAACCTAAGAGAATTTAATGCATCAACTCCAGAAAATATATTCAAAAGATATGCTGTACCAATGTATATATATATGCCTAAAAATTTAAAAAGAAAAATTAATACAAAATTTGCAGCAAGTCACATTGATATAATGCCAACTTTATATGATCTATCTCTTTCAAAACAAAAATATATAGCAGCAGGTATAAGTTTGTTAAATACTACAAAAAAACATATAGCATTTAATAGTGAGGGTTTTATTTTGTCAGATAAGAAAGCTGTTTTATATAATATAGAAACTGGTAAAATATTGTATTTTGATTATAATACAAAGACTAAAGCTCTTTATGAAACACATGAAACTCGAGAACATAGATTGATGACTATATATTATAAGACTGTTCTTGCATTATCTGATATGTATTTGAAAAAATAAATAGAATGAAAAAAATTAACGTCTTGTTTATTATTAAGGTTCGGCCACTATGACAGTTCATGATTTTATTAATTTAAATTCTAAAAAAACTATATGGCTTATGGTTTTATTTTCTGTAAGCCTAATGATAATGACTTACATTGCAATTCTATTAACAAGTATGATTATAATACATGACAGTAATCAATCATATTCTTCAATTGCGAACAAAACAGCTATAGAAATTCTTCCATTTGCACTAATCATATCAATTTTATGGATTTTTATAAATTACTTTATAGGACAAAAATTTATCTTATCAACTACTAAATCATTTGAACTTACAGCTAAAAATGCCCCTGAAATAATGCATATTGTTAAAAATGTAGCTGTAGCAGCTGGGCTTTCAATGCCAAAAGTTTACGTAATAAATGACAGTGCATTAAATGCTTTTGCTACCGGAAGAAATCCAAAACACTCTTGTATAGCCTTAACAAAAGGAATTATTGACAAACTTGATAGAAAAGAACTTGAAGGTGTAATAGCACACGAAATAGCACATATAAAAAATAAAGACACAAAACTCATGCTTATAACAATCACATGCATAGGCTTTGCAACCATTATATCAGAACTATTACTACATCGTACTTTAACATTTAGGACAAAAAATTCCAAAAATAACTCAATACAATTATTGTTATTTTCTTTTGCAATTATCTTTTACATATACGGATACTTATTGGCTCCTCTTATTAAACTTGCGTTATCGCGTACAAGAGAATTTCAAGCTGATGCAACTGCTGCTATAATAACGCAAAACCCTCAAGGACTTATAAATGCTCTGAAAAAAATTTCAAGTAATCCTATGGTTAAACAGTTAAATAATAGAAAAATCATCTCAATGATATGCATTGCAAATCCATTACTTAAAAAAAATCAAAATTCTCTCTTCTTAAAAATCTCCGGACTTTTTGCTACACACCCAACCATCACAGATAGGATAATAGCATTAGAAGCTATGAAAAACTAACAAATACACGAAGTTTTATATCTTTTTTTTTGATATTTTCTAAAAATTCCTAAATTCTTTTTCTTATTTTGTCTGTTTTGATAACAATGCACAACAAATAATAAAATTTATATACTAAATTCCAAATTTAATTTTAAGTTCTATAAGACGATTTTTTAAATCTTGAGGAATTTTATTCTCAAATTTTGCATAAAATTCATCTATCATCTTTATTTCCTGTATCCATTCATCTTTATCAACTTTTAACAATTTTGCCATTATATCATTTGTTATATTTAATCCTTTTAAATCTATAGAATTATCCTGTGGAAGTAAACCTATCTCAGACTCCTTAGTACCTGTTTTATTTTCAATTCTTTCTATCATCCATTTTATAATTCTAGAATTGTCTCTAAACCCTGGCCACATAAATTTTCCATTTTCATCTTTCCTGAACCAGTTAACCATAAATATTTTAGGGAATCTTTTTATTTTTTTTCCTATATTAATCCAATGTTGAAAATATTCTCCCATATTATAACCACAAAAAGGCAACATAGCCATTGGATCACGCCTTACACTACCTATCTGTCCACTCGCTGCGGCCGTAGTCTCTGATCCTATGATTGATGCAGCAAATACACCACTATTCCAATCTTTCGCTTCATAAACAAGCGGAATTGTATCTTTTCTACGTCCTCCAAAAATTATCCCTGAAATAGGAACCCCATTAGGATTATTATATTCTTTAGAAAGTGTTGGGCAATTATAAATCGAAACTGTAAACCTCGAGTTCGGATGAGCCGCAGATTCTCCCGAATGTTTATTATATTTTTGTCCACACCAATTAATTAAATCTGATGGAATCTCATCAGAAACACCTTCCCACCAAGGAGTATTATCAGCATTATTAATAGCCGTATTTGTAAATAACGTTGGACAAAATTTATTATTTTTAAGCGTTTTCATCATTATGGGATTCGTTTTTACTCCAGTTCCTGGAGCAACTCCAAAAAATCCAGTTTCAGGATTAATCGCATAAAGCCGTCCATCTTTACCTATATTTATCCAAGCAATATCATCTCCTAAAGTCCAAATTTTATATCCTTTAAGTGCAGATTCTAAAAGAGCAAGATTTGTCTTACCACATGCTGAAGGAAAAGCACCGAGAAAATACGTTACTTTTCCATTATTGGATTGTTGCTGCACACCAATAATAATCATATGTTCAGCAAGCCAGCCTTCCTTATACCCTAGATAAGAAGCAATTCTCAAGGCATAACATTTTTTACCAAGCAAAGCATTTCCACCATAACCTGAACCAAGACTCATGACAAGATTCTCATGAGGGAAATGCATAATAAATCTTTTGTCAGGATTCAGATCACCAATTGAGTGAATACCTCTAAAAAAATCAGAAGAATTCCCTATTCTCTTAATAGCTTGACTACCAACTCTAGTCATAATTTTCATACTTAACGCAACATAAATCGAATCTGTTACTTGTACACAGTTTTTTGCATATTTTGATTCAGGATCTCCCATAATAAAAGGTATTACGTACATAACTCTTCCTTTCATTCCATTTTTAAAGAGCTTTCTCATTTTTACTTTTGCTTCTTCAGGATTCATCCAATTATTATTTGGACCAGATTGCTCTCTTGATGAAGTACACACAAAAGTTAAATGTTCTGTACGCGCGACATCATTTGGATTAGAGCGATGATAATATGAATTAGGATATTCATCATTATTTAGTTTTATTAAAACTTCTTTACCATCAATTTTTGATTTTCTAGCAACATCTATTAATTTATCTGTTTCCTCCTGTGACCCATTCATAACATACACTTCATCAGGTTGAAAGAGCTCCTGCATATTTCTTATAAACATTTCCATTGGTATCAACATTTTAATGTAACCTCTTCGGGATAGTAAAAAATTTTATAACTTAATCAAAAATTTATGCCCAAATTATTTTCTTTTCCTTATCAACTATAATTGTTTTAGTGGCATATATATTTTTAATAATTTCTTCAGGTTTAAACCACAATTTAATTTCTCTCATGGCTTCAGATACATTAGAAGAACAATGTACAACATTTTCATATAAACCTTTTGTTGTTATTCTACCATATGACCCTCTAATTGACACTGACTCTGCTTCTTCAGGATTTGTTGCTCCAACAATTCTTCTCATTTTTGATATAGCATCATCACCTTGATATACAAATGCCAATACCATGTTCCAAGAATCTCCGTATACCTTTCCCTGAATATAATCTACGAGTTCATTAAAAAAAGGCTTATCTCTAAGGTGATAATAATGTGCTTGTGCAAGTTTTTCCGATACTTTAACTACTTTTGAACCTATAATAATCATATTAGATTCTGAAAGTTTAGTTAAAATATTCCCTGTTAAAAATTTTTTGACTCCGTCAGGTTTAACTAAAATTAAAAGTTCTTCAATCTTCATGTCTCAACCTTTTCCTCACTAATATCTTCCAAAACTTTGCTAAATAAGAAAATATACCTAAAAGAATATACATGCTAAACAATACAAAAATAACATTTTGCGGAAATACAATTATAAGCGATAAAATTAATATTATTAGCACTAAAAATTTCAACACTTTAGGTTTTGAAAGCTTAAGATTTTTAAAAGAAGTATAAGGAATATTTGAAACCATAAGAAATGACAAAATTATCATAACAATAGGCATTATTTTTTTTAAAAATATTGGCATATTCTTCATAAAAATAGGAATTGTTTTATAAGTTAAATATCGACTAGAATCAGAAACAAACAATTCATAACTTAGTATAAAAGATATTAATAATCCAGCCGATGCCGGAGTTGGCAGTCCCATAAAAGGGTTATAATACATATTGTTACTATTAACTTTAATATTAAATTTTGCAAGCCTAAAAGCACTACATAAAACAAACAAAACACCAATTGCTAATCCTATCTTTCCCATTGTGTGTAAAATAAGCTGATACATCATAACCGAAGGTGCAACTCCAAACGACAACAAATCACTCAAAGAATCTACCTGAATACCAAACTCACTTGTACTTTTTGTTAATCTAGCAATTCTTCCATCCATCATATCAAAAGATATAGCAAGCATGATCAACCATGCCGCTTTTGTGAAATTACCATTTATTGATGATATCACAGATAAATATCCGCATGTCATATTCCCACATGTAAAAAGAGTAGGTATTATATAGATACCTTTTTTTAATTTATTATCCATCAATTTTTTTTAAAGTTGCAACAACCGTTATACCAGATACAACTTTATCTCCACGTTTTATCCTAATATAAGTATTTTTAGGTATATGTAAATTAATCTGTGAACCAAACTTTATCATACCTATTTTATCTCCTGATTGTAAAAAATCACCAGGTTTTACCCATGTTACACATCTTCTTGCAAGTATACCAGCAATTTGCTTTATAATATATTTACCATCCTTATTTTCTATAACTATAACATTTTGTTCATTAACTACATGAGCATATGATTTCATAGCCTTTAAAAACTTTCCTGGTTTATGCTCAACACTTACAACTTTCCCCATTACTGGAGAGCGTTGTAAATGTACATCAAACACAGATAAAAAAACTCTTATAATTTTTTCATTTTCATCTATTTCCAAAACAGTTCCATTACAAGGCGAAAGAATTAAATTATCTCCTTTTGTTACCTTTACCTTAGGATCTCTGAAAAAATAAATACAAAATAAGGAAATAAAAATACACAAAATTCCAGCAATTGTTAAGAATATACCACATCTTCCTACAATAAATAACACTAAACCAAAAACAAACGGAATTATAACGAATACGTATCCTTCTTTTACAATTTGCATCACGCTACAAGTTCTCCTATTTAACAAAAAATAATTTAATACAAATTAAAAAATATACACAGCGTAGATTCTACAAGAAACACAATTTAATGTCAAAGTTTTCATACATTATTATACACATATGACAACAACGATTCAACATAGAATAACAAATCAAAGATAATGATGTTTTAACATGAAATTTGAAAATTGTCTCACAATTTTATCGCTCTTACACACAAAACACACTGTGCCCTCCCTCATTATTAAAAAATAAGCACCCGAGCTTAATTTTACATTTTTGCACGCAAACTCAAACAACGGCATATGTATTGTACGTACAAACAAGTTTTATCTATTTATCATTTTTTGCAAGTGAAACAGAAACTTTTTTACCTTTAATATTACTTGAATGCAAAGCATTAATTACATTAGCAACATGCTTTTCTGGAACTTCAACAAATGAAAACGAATTCAAAATTTTGATGTTACCAATTAACTTACCATTTATACCAGTTTCACCTGTAATAGCCCCTACAAAATCTCCAGCTCTTACATCATCTTTTTTACCTATACTCACAAATAATTTAACCATATTTTGTTTACTTAAATCTGAAAAATAATTATTATTTAAATTCATAAATACATCCTTTTTTTGCTCATGACATTTTTTTTCAGAAATAAATAACATCTTTAAAAGAATAGCTGCAACATCTAATAAAGTAGCTTTATCAGGTATTAAAAACTCTATCATTTTCACGTATTTTTCAATATTATTTTCTTTCAATGATTTTTTTATTTTTTCAAGTATAATCATTTTTTTTGTATTTTCAACATCTTTGAGTGAAGGAATTTGAGATCTTTTAATATTTACTTTTGTATATTTTTGAATATTTATCAGTTTATAAACATCTTTTCCAGAAACAAAACTAAATGCTTTTCCAGTCTTTCCAGCCCTTCCAGTCCTTCCTATTCTGTGAATATAATCTTCATCATCTTTAGGAATATCATAGTTGAAAACCACATCTATACCGTCGACATCTATTCCTCTTGCCGCTACATCTGTAGCTACAAGAAGTTCTATAGAACCACTTCTAAATTTTGCCATCACTCTATCTCTTTGTGGCTGACTCATATCTCCATGTATTGCATCTGCAGAATAACCTTTTATTTGAAGGGAAGAAGTTATCTCATCAACTTTCTTTTTTGTATTACAAAAAATAATTGACAAAATAGGAGAATACATATCAAGACATCTAATAAGAGCCTCAAACTTTTGATATTCTCTAATATTAAAATAATACTGTTCAATTAATGGAACAGTTAATTTTTCGTTTACAACTTTTACAATCTCTGGATGACGTTGATATTTTTTTGTAAGAGATAAAAATTCTCTTGGCATAGTTGCAGAAAAGAAAACAGTCTGTCTTTTCTCGGGTATATTTTTAAGAATTAACTCTATATCATCTCTAAATCCCATATCCAACATCTCATCAGCTTCATCTAGAACTATAATTGAAGTCATATCAAGTTTTAATGTTTTACGTTCTAAATGATCTATAACTCTACCAGGAGTTCCTATGACAATTTGAACACCTCTTGAAAGAGCAATTATTTGTTTTTGAATCGGTTGACCTCCATAAACCGATATTATTTTAATATCTTTTTTATACTTTGAAAGAAGTTTTAATTCCTCTGAAACTTGTATTGCAAGTTCTCTAGTAGGACATAAAACCATTGCTTGAACATTTTTTTTCTTTTGATCTATTCTTTCTAAAATGGGAATTCCAAAAGCTGCTGTTTTTCCAGTTCCTGTTTGAGCTTGACCAATAATATCCAATCCCTCCATCATTTTAGGAATTGCTAAACTTTGAATAGGTGTAGCATTTTTAAATCCTAAATCTTGTACTGCCCTAAGTATTTCATCTGATAAATTCAATTCTATAAATCTTAATGTTGTCATTTTATTCCTTTATATATTTCACACATATTATTCATTACTATTAGTAATATATCATTTTATTTAAATTATTTTTAATAAACATTTCTCTATTTCACAAAATATACAGCATTCTGAAAAATGATTTTTCTAAAACCATATTTTGAATTAAATCCAATTCTTCCAGGATGTTGTAAAGCAAAAATATATCTCTCAGGATGAGGCATAATCACAAAAACATTTCCTTTTACATTAGATAACGTAGCTACTTCTTCTATAGAACCATTTGGATTTAAAGGATATTTAGGTTTGTTTCCACTTTTTGAAGAATATTTAAACACAACTTGATTATTCTTATTTAAAATATCTAAAAGTTTTCTATTAATTGGGACAAATTTACATTCACTATGAGCCACAGGTGAACTTATAATATTAAGCAATTTTTTAGTCCATATACAATTATTTCTTTCTTCGTTTTTTAAATAAACCCAACAACATTCAAATTTATTAGAATCGTTACGATAAAGGGTTGAAACCTGCTCAAAAATATCTAAATCAGGTAATAGTCCCATTTTAACAAAAACCTGAAAACCATTACATATCCTAATAACCGGTCTACCATCTAATGCAAACTTTTTTATTCTATCTCCTAACTTATTTTTCACTTCATTTGATAATATTTTACCAGAAGCAATATCATCTCCATACGAAAACCCACATGGAAAAGCCAAAATATCATACTCAAAAATTTTTTCTTTTTTTTCAATAAGAACGTTAACGTGTACACGCTCTACATGTGCACCACATAATTCAAAAGCAAACTGTGTTTCATAATCACAATTTGTTCCTGCAGTTCTCAAAACCAAAACTCTAACTTTTTTCATATTTTATAAACTCAAAGTATTTTTCCATACTTTTAATAAATTTTCAACACTCTCCTTAATTCTTATTCTATTTATTTTACTCTCAAAATTACATAACTACCTCACTTACACAACCAATTTCTTCACCAAGCTCACCAACAGCACTAGACAATCCACCAGCTCCACAGTCAGTAACAGATTTATAAAGATTTAAATCTCTAGCTCCTAACATTGAAGAAAAAGTAGCTCCATGTATTCCATCTTTACCTGTTTTGCCTCCAATAATTAAAATTAAATTTCCGGAGTTAACTTTCTTTTTTATTTTATCTTTTGGTACTATCCTCATACTCCCACAATAAATAAGTGGATTCGTCATATAATCATCATCAAAATAAATAACTCCATTTACAGTAGGTATTCCCATTTTATTTCCGTAATCACCAACACCAGATACAACTTCTTTCAATACTCTCTTAAGATGATATATACCCTTTGGTACTTTATAAAATTTAGTATTAGGATTCCCAAAACAGAATACATCAGTATTAGTCAAAGGTTTTGCTCCAAGACCAACACCTAAAATATCTCTTATAACTCCACCAATACCGGTGGTAGCAGAACCTCCATATGGGTTCCAAGCACTGATGGATGATTATGTGTCTCAACTTTAAAAGCAACTCCATCCTTTGAATTAAATTCAATAATCCCAGCATTATCTTTAAACGTAAATAAACATCATTTTTTATTTAATTCTAAAGTCGCTTTAAAGATTGTTATATATTCTACTTATCTTAATGTCACCAAACTCTGTATATTTTACTATTCCAGCAAGTCTTATGTTTACAATGTTCGCTCCATGTTTGAGCTATCGTTTCAATTTCAATATCTGTAGGATTCCTTGTTATTATTTTATTTAATATTATTCGCGAAACCTTACCATATAAATAACATTTATATCCCACTTTAATATTAAGTTTTTTCAGTATACATAAATCTTTCACAGCTTTCATTACGTTCTCAGAAACTGTATCAGTAACATATTTTTTGTACAAAACTTCTATTATATTAACAGTTGAATCAACAGTCACAGTTGGTAATATTAAATGATCAAAATTTGTTTTAGAATAACCACTTATATCATTTTCAGTAACTTTATCACTTAGTAGTTCCGAAGCTATAATCTCAATTTAAGAAAAATTAATATCACCCATCAATTATATATAAAGTAGAATATTCAACTTTATACACATTTTTGATACCTATATCACAGATATCATGTAACATACATACTCCACTAGGATTCATAAATTTATTTTTTATAAAAATTTCTATTTTAAAAATCAAAATATTTTTCCAGTTAATTTTTCGTACACACTAATATATTTTTTTATAGTTTTTTCAACAACGTCTTTAGGGAGATAAGGAATAGGAAGTAATTTGTTCCATTTAATATATTCAAGATAATCCCTCACATATTGCTTATCTAAACCATCTTGAAATTTGCCTTCTTCATATTTATCAATTTCCCAAAATCTTGAGGAATCCGGAGTGAAAATTTCATCTATCAATATTAGCTGATCATCATAAAAACCAAATTCTAATTTCGTATCTGCAAGTATTATTTTTCTTGAAGCAGAATATTCTTTCACTTTTTCATATAATGTAATAGAATATTTACGTAAATTTTCAGCAGTAGTTTGTTCTACTTTTTTTAACATTTTTTGAAAAGAAATGTTTTCGTCGTGTTTTTTATTTTTTTTGATAGATGGAGTAAAAATAGCTTTAGATAGCTTCGATGATTCTTTTAGGCCTACAGGTAATTTTACTCCACAAACTGTTTGAAACTTTTTATATTCCTGCCAACCTGATCCTGTAAGATATCCTCTAACAATACATTCTATATTAATTCTATTAGCTTTTTTGACTATCATAGATCTATCACGTAAATACTCATATTTTTTCAACATTGTAGGAAACGTATTAAAATCACCAGTTATAATATGGTTTGGCATTATATTTTGAACAAAATCAAACCAAAACATTGAAAGTTTATGAAGAATTTTACCCTTATTTGGAATTATTGTCGGAATAACATGATCAAAAACAGAAATTCTATCAGAAGCCACAATCAGATAATTTTGTCCTAAATCATACACATCTCTAATTTTTCCACTATAAATTAAAGGAAGATCTATATTATTTTTTTGATTGTTCGTTTTTATTTTCATTTAATTACACATTTGAATTATATCACTTTTTAAGGATCTTTTAAAATTCACATGAAATATTTAAAATATTACATTATCTATATTGTTGTTTCTTATAGTTTTTTTTAACATACACACATTTCTTATTAAAATTTCTTTTGTAAGATTTTTTTCTTCAATTATCATAATTCTTCCATATTTTTCTATTTCTCTTGCGTTATGATATTGGTGATTATCTGTAGCATAAGGATAAGGTATTAAAATTGCTGGTTTATTCAAAGCTTTAAGTTCAAAAATTGTACTAGCACCAGAACGGCATATTACAATATCACTTACAGCATAGGCATTTGAAATATCATGCATGTATTTAAAAACTAAATAATTACGACTATCTTTAATATTTTTTTTAACTATAATATAATCATCATCCCCAGTTATATGTAAAATCTGAAATTTATTTTTATAAGATAAATTTAAAAAGGTTTCATACGCTATGTGATTAAGCTTTGCTGCTCCAAGACTTCCACCAAATATCAAAATAGTAGTAGTTCTATCATTTAATTTAAATTTTTGTAATGCTTTTTCACGTGATGCTAATAAGATATCCTTTCGCACAGGATATATCATAAAAGTAGTATTTTTATTTTTAAAATATTTCTTTGAAATACGAAAACTTATAAATGTTTCATCGGCTATCCTATTAAGTAACAAATTCGCTTTTCCAGGAATACTATTTTGCTCGTGTATAAAAATTTTTTTATGTAATATTTTTGATGCAAAAAGAACTGGAATTGTAATACACCCTCCAGTACCAATAACAACTAATGGTTTTATTTTTATAATTTGCATTATAGATTTAAAAAAAATAAACTTCATTTTAAACAAAAATAGTACAAACAGAAATGGGTTTTTTCTTGGCATTTTAAAAATATTAAATTGAATATATTTAAATTCAGAATTTTTTAAAATTTTTACAGAAATAGAGTTATTATTAATAAAAAATATAATATTGTGCCCTTTGTTTTTAAACTCTTCCGCCAAAGCTAAACCAGGGTAAATATGGCCACCAGTTCCGCTTGAAACTATTATTATATTCTTACCTCGCATTAAAATCCTTTATTTTTTTTATTTATTATTTTACTATATTAATTTTTTATAATACTGTGACAAATTTATTAGTATTCCAGAAGCTGCCATAGTAACTACCAAGGACGTTCCTCCAAAAGATATAAATGGTAGTGGCAGTCCTTTTGTCGGTAACAATCCTGTAGCAACAAAAAAATTTATAATAGCTTCAAATACAATTAAAAATGTTATACCTAAACATAAATAATGTGAAAAAATATCTGGCATATATTGACTCATTTTTATACCTTTAAAAAATAAATACACAAAAAATAATACAACAATAGCTGTTCCAAAAAATCCTAATTCTTCACCTATAATAGGAAATATAAAATCGGTATGTGCTTCAGGAAGATACATGAGTTTCATTTCACTTTTACCAAGACCTTTACCAAAAAAGCCTCCTGAGCCAAGTGCATTTAGTGATTGTCTTACCTGATAAGAAGATGCTTCAATATTTGTAAAAGATACAAAATAATCTTTAAGTCTTATGAATCTATAAGGTTTTCTTATAATTTCAATAATTAATAAAATAGGTATTACTGAAATACCTAAAAAAATAGCTTGCATTTTTATTCCAGCACAAAATACCATAGCAAAACACACTGTTACTATTAAAATTGGTGTACCTAAATCTGGTTCTAATAAAATAGGAAAAATTATAAAAAATACAGCAAATATAAAACTTAGTAATTCTTTCCATTGATATAATATTTTTTTTCTATGAGATATAAAACTAGATGTAAATATTATTATAGCAAGCTTGGCTAGTTCTGATGGTTGTATTGTAAAATAACTTACTCCAAACCATCTCCTTGCTCCTAAACGTTGAGTACCTACAAATAAAACTATAATTACAAAAATCAATGAAAATAAATAAATCAATTTTGCATATTTTTTGTAAAACTTATAATTAATTAAAAAAGCTGTAATAAACATTGCTAAAAATCCAAGAACAACCCACAATATTTGTTTTAAGAAAAATTTGTAAGGACTTGCCCATCTTACATCAGCCATAATAGTACTTGATGAAAATACCATAAATACCCCAAAAATAACACATATACAAATTGCTATTATCAGGCTTTTATCATAGTTCTTTAAATATAATTTATGCATTTTTAGAATATAAAATACTTTTTATTAGATTAATTATAAATTGTTAACTAATTTTTTAAACATATTCCCTCTTTCTTCAAAATTATTAAATTGATCAAAAGAAGAACATGCTGGAGAAAATAGAACAATATCTCCATTTACAGCAACTTTTAATATCTGTTTTACAGCATTTTCTATGTTATAACATTTAATAAACAAAACTAAATTTTTTAAATCTATTTTAATTTTGTCAGATGCTTCTCCAATAAGAAAAATTAATTTGACTTTTTGTTTTATAATATCTTTTAAAACAGTATATGATGAACCTTTATCCTTACCTCCCATAATGAGTAAAATATTTTTATCAAATGATTCTATTGCAACTCTAGTGGAATCAATATTTGTAGATTTTGAATCGTTATAATAAGTAACACCGTTTAAATTTCTTATAAATTCTAATCTATGCTCTATACCTTTATACTGAGAAATGATTTTTTCTATAATTATAGGCTTAATTTTTACCACATAAGAAGCTGCAACAGCTGCCAGAATGTTTGATATATTATGTCTACCTAAAATATTAATTTTAGGTCTTATTACACTGTAATTTTTTCCTATATTTACAATTATGTTCCCATTATTGTAAAATACACCATTTTTTAATGGTCTTGTACTGAAAAAAATCACTCTTGCTTTAGTTTTTAAAGATATTTCTTTACAAATTTTATCATCGTAATTTACTATTGCAAAATCTTCAGAGTTTTGATTTATAAGTATATTCTCTTTTGCTTTAACATATGACATAAACGTTTTGTGATGTTCAATATGATCTGGTGTAATATTCAACAATATTGATATATTTGATCTAAAATCTATGGTATCCTCAAGTTGATAACTCGAAAGCTCAAGTATAACAAATGTATTTTCTGTACTTTCTAATGCCTTATCTGCTAAAGGAATCCCTATATTTCCTAAAAGCAAACAGTTCTTATAAACCGCTTTTATTATTTCTGAAATCAAATGAGATGTTGTAGTTTTACCATTAGTTCCTGTAATAGCTATAATCTTATTATATTTTAATTTGGAAAGAGCAAAAGAAATCTCACTTACAATTTTTATTTTTTTTCTCATTGCTTTTTTCAAAATAGGAACATTTGAAGATATACCTGGACTTTTTATGATAATATCTGAATTTAAAATTTTATCCGAATGCTTCCCAAATTCTTTTATTACTTTTTTGTTTAAATTATTTATGACATTTTTCTGAACATCACTTGCAAAAACATTATATCCTAATTTTATAGCCAAATTTGCAGCAGCAATTCCACTTTTACCAAGACCTAAAATTCCTATATTTTTTTTCATTTATAAAATTTTACCTCAATTTAAGTGATGCAAAAGAAAAAATTGCAAGAATAATGCCTATTATCCAAAATCTTATTGTAATTTTTGTTTCAGAAAAACCTAGCATCTCAAAGTGATGATGTAACGGTGCCATTTTGAATATTCTTTTGTTTGTTTTCTTATAATAATATATTTGAATAATAACAGAAAGCGCTTCAGCAATAAAAACTCCACCCAAAATGATTAAAATAAGTTCTTGTTTTATAAATATCGAAACTATTCCTAGTATCCCTCCTAAAAACAAACTTCCTGTGTCTCCCATAAAAATCTCTGCCGGATGCGAATTATACCATAGAAATCCTAATCCTGCACCTACAATTGTAAATAAAAAAATTGATATTTCTCCGGATCCTGATACATTAATAATTTTTAGATAATTCGCTATTTGAAAATGTCCAGCAAAATATGCAAATAAAGCAAGAGTAAAAGCCACGATTACAATACTTCCTATTGCCAGTCCATCAAGTCCATCTGTTAAATTGACAGCATTGGAACTCCCAACAATAATTATAATTACAAATATTGTGTATAAAAAAGAAAAATCAATAAAAAAACTTTTTAAAAATGGAATATTCACTAACGTAGAAAATTCAAGATTCGATGGAAAAAAATTTAAATATATTGCAATTACTATAGCAAAAATAATTTGTCCAAAAAATTTCCCCTTTACAGAAAGCCCTTTTGAATTTTCCTTTTTAAATTTTAAATAATCATCACAAAATCCTAAAAATCCAAGCCATACACTACTTATTAAAAGCCAAATAATAAATCTATTATCAATCCTCGCCCATAAAAAAGTAGAAGTAATAACCGATAATATTATAATCAATCCACCCATAGTTGGAGTACCACTTTTACCTAAATGCGTCACAGGACCACTAGATCTTATAATTTGTTTAATTTTAAATTTTGATAATTTTTTTATAATATACGGCCCAAAAATAAAACAAAACAGAAGACTTGTTAAAATAGCTCCACCTGCTCTAAAAGTTATATATTGGAATACATTAAATGACGTAATTACACTACTTAAATAATGATAAAACACGTAATATAGCATTATATTATTTTTGCCTTTTTACTTTAAAATTTTATAAAATTTCGTGAAAAGCTCATCTAGTTTCATTGCTCTTGACGCTTTAAATAAAAATACAGAATTATGGCTAACTGTAATTTGTCCAAGTTTTTTAAAAATTATATCTATGCTTTTTGAATAAAAAACATTTTTGCTACATAAAGCTTTTTTTGTATAAAAACTCATTTTTCCTACAAGGTAGATAAAGTTTATATTTTTATGATTAAGAAATTTACCAAGTTGAGAATGATAATATGCTGATTTATTTCCAAGTTCAAGCATATCACCAAACACAAGATTAATTTTTTTTCCAATATAAGTCTGAAACAACATTATTATGGATTCTTTTATAGAAGATGGATTAGAATTATAAGCATCATTTATCAAAACAATCCCTGTTTTGGTTATATACGTTTCCATACGCATTTTAGGAAGCATAAAATTTTCTATACCATTTTTTATTTCTTGCAACGAAAATCCAAATCCAATAGCACACGAAGCAGCACCTAAAGCATTTAATACATTAAATGTACCTTTTGCATGCATTGAAATTTTAACAGATGAGTTTTTATAAAAAAGTTCAAAATCAGTTTTTTTTATATTTAATATCACATTTTTTGCATATACATCTGCAATAGTATTTAAGGCAAACGTAATAATTTTATGATTTTTTGACTTAATCATTATTGTACTCAAAAATTTATCATCATTATTTATGATTATAAATCCATTATTTTTCACATTATTAAATAATTTTTTTTTTTCTTGAAATACACCTTTTTTAGAAACAAAAGTTCTTAAATGGGAAAAACCTATATTTGTGATAATTCCTATATCTGGTTTTAAAATATCAGATAATATCCCAATCTCCCCTTGTAAAGACGTTCCCAATTCAAAAACAGCATATTTAATATCAGAAGTTAGACCAAACATTGAAAGAGGTAATCCTATCCTATTATTGAAGTTACCTTTACTCGCAAAACTTTCTCCTCTTTCATTAAAAATAGAAATTATCATTTCTTTAGTCGTAGTTTTACCATTTGAACCAGTAACTCCAACTATTTTTACATTTTTAAATTTAATTCTATAAGCTTTTGCAAAAGACCCAAGAGCAACAATAGTATCTTCTACTAAAATAACAATACAAGAATTTATAAAATGTTTTATAAATTTAGATTTATCTTTCGAACATACTACAGCAATTGCACCATTTTCAATAGCTTCTTTTATAAAGTTATGACCATCATAATAATTACCTCTTATTGCAAAATATACTTCTTCTTTTTGAATAATTCTTGAATCTATAGAAACACCTTTTGCCAGAATATCACTATTACTATTCCATCTTATAGCTTTCCCATTAACGCTATATATCAAATCTTTAAGATTAAATGTCATTTAAATGTAAATTCCTTTTGTCCAATTTGTTTTAATAAATTTTTCTGTTTTTCTTTTAGAGCAACATATTTTTTTGCTATTTCAATATCATTAAAATAAAATTTTTTCATACCTATGATCTGATAAGTTTCATGTCCTTTTCCAGAAATCAGAACAATATCATTTTGCTCAGCCATCATAACAGCTTCCTTTATTGCCATCTCTCTGTCAACTACAACTTTATAATTTTTTTTACCAATCCTCTTTATACCTATTTCTATATCTAAGATTATATTATAAGGATCTTCTAATCTTGGATTGTCGGATGTTACAAAAACAAAATCACTCATTTCAACAGCAATTTTACCCATCAAAGGTCTTTTTGCTCTATCTCTATCTCCACCACAACCAAAAACTGTTATAATTTTTTTAAATTTTATTTTTTGTAAAGCTTGTAAAACATTTTTTAAAGCATCATTAGTATGAGCATAATCTACTATTATTTCAAAATTTAAATTTTTTGTATCAATTTTTTCAAATCTACCAGGTACATACCCAAAATTATTTAAACCCTCTGAAGCTCTTTTCAAGGAAATTCCGCTAAAAATAACTGCACCTAAAGCTGCTAAAGCATTATAAACATTATGCACACCTATATGTTTCATACTAATTTTTGTTTTTTCATTATCAAATATAACATCAAAAGAATTATCTTTCATTGTAATCTTAATATTTTCTGCTTTCAAATCTGCTACATCATCTCGTACAGAATAAAATTTTACATTAACACATTGTCTTATTTTTGAAATTTTTTTTCCATATTTATCATCACCATTTGTTATAATATATTTTTCACCATTTTTTGCACCTGACCCCAATTTTTTAAACAACATAAATTTAGCTTTAAAGTAATTATTCATATTTTTATGAAAATCTAAATGGTCTCTAGTTAAATTTGTAAAAACTACCATATCAAAATCTACCCCATAAACTCTTCCTAAACTCAATGCATGCGAAGACACTTCCATTACAAGATATTTAATACCACTATCTACCATTTCTCTCATAATTTTAAAAATATCTAAGGATTGTGGAGTAGTATTTATTGCTTCAATAATTTTATCCTTATATCTATAATTAATGGTTCCTATTACTCCACATTCAATATTCAAGTTTTTCAATATACTTTCAATCATATAGGTAACTGTAGTTTTACCATTTGTACCAGTTATACCTATTACATATAATTCTCTATCAGGATAATTATAAAATTTATTACACATAAATGACATAAAATGGAAGATATTATTAACAACAATTTGAGCTTTAGCATTTGTGCTACATTGCGAATTTGTTACAACTACCGATGCTCCTTTTGATATTGCCTCATTAATATATTTTTTACCATTTGTATTATACCCTGGAAGAGCAAAAAAAACATAATCTTTATAAATATACCTTGAATCATAAGATATTCCTGCAATTTCAGTATCCATATCTCCTATAGTGATTATTATATTTTTATTTGACAAAAATTCTTTTAATTTCACTATTTTTTCCTTTATATTAATCAAAAAAATTTAGTTAAAAACTTTTAAAAGTAAAACAACAAATAACTGTAAAGTAAAAGCACAGTTCTACGCATATGTATTAAATTTATTATTATTCTATATCGTCTTCTTTAATATTTAAATATCGTACAGTTTTTTTCGCTATATTTGCAAAAACAGGTGATGCTACTGAATATGCGTAATAATTACTATATGGTTCATCAATAATAATAAGTATAACAACTTCAGGACACATTGCAGGTATCATTCCACAAAATGAGGCCACATAATGTTTTACAGAATAATTTTTTGTTGATGGATCAACTTTTTGAGCAGTTCCAGTTTTTCCCCCTACCGTATAATTAGCAATTTTTGCACTTTTCCCAGTACCAAAATCTACAGTATCTTTTAAAAGTTTTCTTATCATTTGAGCAGTCTTCACAGAAACGACTCTTCTTACTTCTATTGGGTTAAGAACATTTTTGCTACTTTTTTCAGAAGTTTTAGTATTGCCTATACTATATATTAAAAAAGGCTTCATTAATATCCCGTTGTTTGCAATGGCAGAAAAAGCACTTATCACCTGAAGTGCAGTGACTCCTATTCCCTGTCCAAAAGAAATAGTAGGTAAAGATAACAAATTCCATTTATCAACATCCATTAAAATGCCTTTAGCTTCACCAGGTAAATCAATACCTGTTAGAGAATAAAATCCAAATTTTCTTATATATTCGTAAAAATTTTCACTACCTAATTTTTTCGTAATTTTTATAATTCCTATGTTTGAAGATCGTTCTATAATTTTTTTTAAAGACGCATAACCCTCAATTTTATGATCATCTTTTATTATATGTCCTGCAATTTTATACCTACCATTTTCTAAATAAAAATTTTCCGTAAGTTTTACTTTATTTTGTTCTAATGCTGCAGCAATTGCAACAATCTTGAATGTTGATCCTGGTTCATAAATATCACTTATTGCAGAATTCCTTAAAACTTTTATATCTTTTATTTTATCAGAAGGATCAAAATCTGGTAAAGAAACCATGGCAAGCACAGCTCCTGTTTTAGGATTCTGAATTATACATACTGCCCTTTTTGCTTTATATTTGTAAAAAGCTTTTCTTAACTCCTTTTCAGCTATAAATTGTATATTCCTATCTATATTTAATTTTACATTTTGTCCACATATTTTTGTTTTATCTATAAACCTGTCATATATTATATGTCCACGTCCATCTCTTCGTGTTTTTATCATAACAGAATACCCAGACAAACATTCATTACAAGTTTTTTCGATACCTTCAATTCCATTACCATCAGAATCTGTTATTCCAAGAACATGTGCAAGAAATCTTCCCTCAGGATAAAATCTTTTATATTTACTTTCAAATCCAATTCCTTTTAATCGTCTACTTTTTACTCCATCAACAATACAAGCATCAACATTAAAAGCTATTGGATAATAAGATGTTTTTTCTAGCTCATTTAAACTCCTTTCTTTAATTTTTATCCCATTATTAAGTAAAACATTTTTTACTTCATTAAAATCATCTATTAATTTTGAATCAAGAAATATAGTATATTTTTTTATACTTGAAGCAAGAATTTTTCCATTAAAATCCAAAATATCGCCACGTTTAGGTACCGCAATATTATTTCGTATTATCATTTTTTTTACTATATTATTTATTCTACTATGCAAAAAAATTTGCACATATATAAGTTTTAAAAACAAGAAAAAAAACAACAATATCACTGTTACTATTAATACGAGCTTTCTACTAATATTTTCTACACTTTTTCTTGTCACATTTTATATCCTACTTAATCAATATAAATTATCGAATTTTCATTTGGTTTAGAAAAATTTTTTTCTTTTGCAATTTTATCCATTTTTTCAAGAGCAAGTATTGAATTAATTTTTAATCTTAAAGAATCATTTTCTGAATTTATTTTGTCGTATTCTAATTCTAAATTACTAACTTTATAGGCTAGTCTTATAGCAGTATTTTGTTGCCACATATAAATAAATATACCTAAAACTATCAACACAATAACTACGTATGATTTATACATTTATTCTCTCTGCTACTCTCACTTTTGCACTTCTACTTCTAGGATTTATTGCTATTTCTTTTTGTGACGCTCTAATAATTTTTTTTGTAATTATGTTATATACTCCACAACAAGAATTCTGTCTAAAATTCTGTTTTACAATTCTATCTTCCAAAGAATGAAACGCCATTACCACTATTCTACCATTATTATTTAATAATTTTTGAGCATCAGATAATAAAATTTTAAGATTTTCAAGTTCTTTATTTGTAAAAATTCTTAAAGCCTGAAAAACTTTTGTAGCTGGATTTATTTTTTTTCTTATTTTTTTTACTGAACAGACTATGGCCTTTAGTTCTAAAGCTGTATTTATTATTTTCTTTTTTCTATATAAAAGAATTGCCCTCGCAATATACTTAGATCTGTACTCCTCTCCATAATGATAAAAAATATCAACTAAATCTTCATATGAATATGAATTAACAATTTCTTTTGCTGTCAAATAATTTCTATTGTCCATTCTCATATCAAGAATATGCGAGTTAAAAGAAAATCCTCTATTTAAATCATCAAGTTGTTTTGATGAAACTCCTAAATCAGCTAAAATACCATCAACTTTATTTATATTCATTATGGACAAATTTTTTTTAATATTTTTAAAATTGTCCCTTATAAAAACAACTCTTCCCTTAAACTCATTTTTATTTTTAAAAAATTCATTTAAAGAAGCTTCATCCCAATCAAAAGCAATAATTTTAATATTTCTAAAATTATTTAATAAGTATAAAGTATGTCCTCCTCCTCCAAATGTACAATCAACGTATAAACCGTCAGGATTTTTTATTAAATACTGAGATATTTCAGAAGACATTATAGGAATATGATACATAACAAGCTCTGTATATACAAAATATTTTTTTTGGTAAAATAAAAACGATAAAGTTATTTGTTTATAATAAATAATACTATGTTTATAAATTTACCGTATGTAAAACCCTAATTAACTAAAAAAATAAACAACGAAACACGTAAATGTATGTTTATCAAAAGAAACATAATTTTTTTATTTCAGAGACGAGCTATACTCCGAATTCTGTCTTTTAAATTAAAAAAATCTAAAAGTGCAATCATTTCTCTGTCGTTAAAATTTCTTTTATCGATCAAGCGATCAAATACTTCAATCTTGCTTTCCAGTAAGGCTTTAGCCGTTTCACTTTTTGCATTGCTGCAAAAACTCATCCTTCTTAAAAAATATTTCTAGTATTCCTTGACAAAAATACTTTTTAATAAAGGACACTTTTTTCCGTTTCCAGATAAAAGCGTCTCTGTTCGCACCTCTACCCTCGCGAGCGACAGGAATTACCTGCTACCGTTTTCCTGTTGTTATAAAACAGTTAAAGTTCGGATTTTCCTCTTTACAATAAATGTAAAGCGATTGCACACTCGTCTTTATCTATCTATCTTTTGAATAATATTCTAGAACAATTATCGCAAAATACAAGCTCTTGAAATTTCTGCACCATATTTATTAACTGTGGCCTCAAAACTGTATCACAAACTTCACAACTTATTCCATCTATAAAACTGACCCATTTCCCACTACAACTATTACGCAATCTCTCATAATTCACCAATACTGTTTCATTAATTTTTAATTTATGAATTTCTCTTGTCTCAGATACTTTGATAATTTCTTCTTCCAAATCTTTTGAATAATATTCTAAATCACTTATTTCATTTTTTATCTTTTGTTCAAATTTTTTAAATTCTATATCAGCAAATTTAATAACAGTAAGCTCTTTATCAATTTTATCCATTAAATACAAAATTTCATCCTCTATAACATTCTTATCTGTTTTTGCTTTTTCTATTTCTAAAAGTAATGTTTTGTAAATATTATTTGATTTTATAGTATTTAATTCTTTAGAACGTTTTCTGATTATTTCATTTTTTACATCAAGAAGAACTTCTTTTTCTTTTTTTAAGCTGCTCAATTCAACAAAATCTCGTTTTCGCACATTCATTTCATTTTTCTTATTCTCTAATATTTTTGTTTTTTCATTAATCATACATGGCGTTTTAGTTATTTTTTTTTTCATTTCATCTATTTTTAAGTCATAATCCTGTAATTCACATAATAATTCCAATTCATACTTCAAATTTAACATTCACACTCCTTATTAGTTTAAAACAAATCAAACATATACAAATGGGTAGTGCAGGATTTGAACCTGCGATCACTCGCATGTGGAGCGAGTACTCTTCCGCTGAGCTAACTACCCAAACAAACACTTGGGCCTGGTAGGACTTGAACCTACGACCATTCGATTATGAGTCGAGGGCTCTAACCAACTGAGCTACAGGCCCAACATATAATATAGCTAAACTTCAGCGAAAATTATATCCCAAAAAAGACCTTAAGTCAAATATAGTAAATTAACAAATTACATTTGAATAAATAAATGTATAAACATTTTTATGAATTAACAAACTTAAAGTGCACAAAACTTATACGTATCTAATTCATCAATACACATTTACAAATAAATTACACGTGTCTACAAATTTTTAACCAATTCTATTTATTTATGTACAATTTATACCCTGAAACTTTTAAAATACCACACTCTTTAAAATCTGATTTTGGCATAAGTTTAGTATAACTAAAAGAAAACAAAGCAAAAATAACGCTACACCTAAATACTTTACTATCACAATATTTAACTCAGAAAATTTTTCAGCTTATCTGAAAATGCTTATTAAATTACATTTATTTAGAAATATCTAGAACATCTGACAAGAGTAACACACATGTCACTACCATACAGTTCAGCAAAAATAGAAACCCTCCATACACCAAACTTAAAAACTGGTTTCATTAATTTTGATTAATCTACGATACGAAAAAATTATACTCACACTAAGCTCTGTACTGTAGAGCCCCCACAAATCTGCATTTTTTTCCTACCTATCATTATTATCTTTATCTTATATCATAATAATTTACATGTTACATATTAAATTAACATACTTGTATAAAAATAATTAACACAACAATTTTTAATATTTAGAAAAATATTAATCTTAAATTTAATCTAAATATTCACGTAAAGATTTACTTCTACTAGGATGTTTTAGTTTTCTTATAGCTTTAGCTTCAATTTGTCTTACCCTTTCTCTAGTTACTCCAAATCTTTTCCCAACTTCTTCAAGTGTACTGGGATATCCAACACCTATACCATATCTTAAACTTATAATTTCAGCTTCACGTTGAGTTAACGTATTTAATACTTTCTCAATCTCAAGTTGCAATCTATATTGCTGTGTTTTAACCACTGGACTAGGACTATTTTGATCTTCTATAAAATCTTCAAGACATGAATCTTCCTCCTCTCCAACAGGAGTAGCAAGCGATACAGGTTCTTGCATCATTTTTAATATTCTTCTTACTCTATCAACTGAAAGCTTTAACGCTTTAGAATATTCCATCGTATTTGGTTCTCTACCTACATCTTGTTGATATTTTTTTTTAACTTTTGTAAGTTTTGATATAAGTTCTTTCATATGAACTGGAATTCTTATAGTTCTAGCTTGATCAGCTATAGCACGATTAATAGACTGTCTTATCCACCACGTAGCATAAGTTGAAAATTTAAATCCTCTTTTCCACTCAAATTTTTCTACAGCTTTTGAAAGTCCAAGATTACCTTCTTGTATTAAATCTGATAACTCCAAATTACTCATTCCAACGTGTTTTTTTGCAATTGAAACAACAAGTCTAAAATTTGCTTCAATAAGTTTAATTTTATCTCTGTGTATTATCTCTTCAAGCGCTCTTATTTTTCTATCAGTTTCAATCAACTTATCCGGGGTTATAACAAAACTTTCTCGTAGATTAGATTCTTTTGTTAAAAGAACTTTAATTCTGTCTATATCATCATACGCATCTTGTACACAAACACCAGTATATTCTTTAAAATTATTTGCAGAAATTTTACCAGAATTATAATTTTTAAATAAAATCTGAACTTTTTTAAGTGAATTTTTATATTTATGTTCAAATTTTTCAAAACCATCGTTTATTTCATTTAATTTCTGTGCAATTGTTTTAATTTTATTAATAAGTCTCTTTATTTTATCCTGATTCAAATCAAGATCTGTAACAAGATTTATAATTTTAGTATGTAATTCTTTTATTTTCAACTGATACTTTTCTTTATTTCTATTAGATGTAGATTTAAAACTAATTCTTTTTTTTAAGATATTAATAATGTTTTCAATAGTATTTATTCTTTTTACTACTGTTTTTATTTTAATCCCCATTCCTTTCAATTGTGCTTGAGATTTTTTTCCTCTAGGCATAAGTTCCTTAGCTGTCATTTCCTGTTGACTTATAAGAGTTTCCCAATTTCTTATTTCTTTTATAATAAATGGAGATTCTAAAACTATAAATTTCAATTTTTTTTCATTTTCTCTTATATTTTTTGCAAGTTCAACTTCTACAGACCTTTCAAGCAAAGGAACTTTTGACATTTCATTCAAATACATCCTTACAGGATTTATATCTTCTTCTTCATTTTGAATTTTTACAGATTGTTCTATTGCTTCAACATTATCTCTTTGAATTTTCTTTTTAGAATGTTTTTTATCATCTATAACTTTAATCTCTAAATCTTCTAAAATTGTAAAAAAATTATCAATTTTTTCAACAGCCACAAATTTTTGTAAAAAACCATCACTAATATCTTTATATGTTAAGTAACCTTGTTTCTTACCCATATCGATCAATCTTTGGAATGAATTTTTTCTTATCACTTTTATTTTCCAGAACCTTTTAAAAAAATTGTTAATTTTTTATATTCATCAAAAATTTTTTCATCCCTTTCTCTTTTTCCATCACTCATTAAAAGAATTTCTCTTTCAAGATATCGTCTTTTATTTTTAAGTCTACATAATTTAATATCATTCAAAAGAATATTAAAAGTTTCTTCAATGTCACTATATTCTATAGAACTCAGCATAAGTTCGGAAAACCAATTCTTATCATTATCTGGTAAAACATTTAATATTTCAGCATTACTTAAACCAGAGTTTGCAAATTCAAAAACCTTTTTACATTTTAGATCTTTAAAACAATTAAAATTAATTTTTTTAATATAACTTTTATTGCTCAAAATAAAATTTAAAAGACTTTCTTCCAAAGACATCAAACCTATTTTATTTGTGACAAAATAAGGTGTAAAATTTTTAGTATTAAATTTTTTAAATTCCAACTGTTGTTTTTTTTTAAATTCTCTCCAAACATCTTCTTCATTAACATTTATTCGATGTGATATATTTTTTATATACTCTCGCTGAATTATAGAATTAGAACTTTTTGTTACAAAATTTAAAAGATTTATAACAATTTTTGCTTTTACTTCAGGAGAACTACTTTTCTCTAAAAAATTACCACACATTCTTGAAATTACAAAATCTATTGCATTTTTAGAACTATCTTCAACAAGTTTTAAAAAATTTTCCTTACCATATTGTACTATATATTCATCAGCATCAACATTTTCAGGTAAAGATGACACTCTACATTCTACTCCATTTTCGATTAAGATTTCAAGAGCTTTTTGTGTAGCAAATCTTCCAGCATCATCAGAATCAAAAAGTAATGTAGTAATATCCGAATATCTTGAAATCAATTTTACGTGATTTTGAGTAAATGCTGTTCCAAGCGTAGCAACTGTGCCAACTACTCCAAACTGTTGCAAAATAATAACATCCATATATCCTTCAAGAATAATTATTTTCCTTTCACTGCGAAGCCCTTGTAAAGTTTGAAATAATCCATAAAGATTTGACGATTTCGAATAAATAATAGTCTCAGGAGTATTCAGGTACTTTAAATGTTTATCTGTAATAGATCTTCCTCCAAACGCAATAACCTTACCATAAACATCAAAAATAGGAAAAACTATCCTATCAGACATATACTCCCAAAAAGTCCCGTTACTCGTTTTTTTTATCAAACCAGAATTCACAAGATCCGTACAAGTATAACCTCTTCTTAAAGCCAAACCTAAAAACATACCGCTAGGTGCAAATCCAAGCTTAAATTTATTTATAGTTTCATAATTAACACCACGTTCTTTAAAATATTTTCTTGCTTTTTCAGCATATATACTCTCAAGTAAACATTTATGATAAAACACAGCAGAACTCTCCAAAATATCAAGAAGCTTCATCTTTTCAGACATTTTGGTTTTTACTATAAATTTTTGATTTAATTCTTGTACTTTTATATTTGCCTTTTCAGCAAGTTTTTTTACAGACTCAATCCATGATAAATTATCTATCAACATAATGAACTTAAAAACATCTCCAGCTACATTACATCCAAAACATCTAAAGATTCCTTTTTCTGGGCTTACTATAAAAGAAGGTGTTTTTTCGTTGTGAAACGGACAGAATCCTTTCCAATTACGTCCTATTCTTTTTAAATCAGGCAAGTACTCTCTTATAACAGACTCTATATTACTCGAAAGTCTTATCTTTTCGATTATATTTTCGGATATCATTATTTTTCTTATTTTCTGAATCTTTTAAATCCAGAACATTCTACAAATTCAAGTTTTTTAATTCTTTTTTCCAATTTATCAAAAAGTAAATTCAATCCCAAATTATCAGACGAAATATGTCCTGCCAAAACAATATTAATGTGATACTTTTCTGCTTCTTTTAAAGATTTTGAACTTAAATGCATAACAACAATTGTCCCTATTCCTACAGCTGAAAGCTTTTCAAAAGATTCGATAGGTCCTTCAGTACCACCAGTCATATCTATGAATACTTTACCACAACGCGAATAGTCACTTCCACTTAAAATATACGGAGCACTTCCAATCTTTGAAGCATGTCTGTACTCTGGGTATTTGTTCAACAACTCAATAATTTCCTTTAAATATATTGGGCGTAAAGTGTCAACAATACTTTGTAAAAACGTAGTAACATGATTGTCAGCAACAGTATGTGCTGTCATTATAGGTATATTTAAAAGCTTAGCAGCATCAAAAACTCTTTCACTGTTCTGCGGAAGCACATTTCTCTTTACTTCTTCCATCCTTTTAGAAACAATTTTCTCAGAAATATTTATAGGAACACCTTGTTTATTTAAGATATCAGCATGCATCCCTAAAATACCATAAAAAGTAGAATAAGCGTAACCCTCTGGATGATGAGCAATAACTAAATCAATTTTAACTCCAGAACCAATGAGTTGTTTTGCAAGTAAAATTTCCTGAGTTTCTATATCTATACCAACCATAACAGTTTTAACGTCTATATTTTCATCCCCATAAATAATCCTTGAATCATAATATGGGTTCGTAAGACTTTCAATATCATAACTTTCCTTTTTTTTATCTACAAGCATATCATATTCTTTTTTACGTTTTAATAAATCCATTTTAACAACATCTATACCACGAGGATCAACTTCAATTCCTTCTTTTATGAAAAACTCATGTATTTCTTTCAATTTCATTTAAAAACTCCTATATTAATTATTCTCATAATTACTTAGCTAATCTATTATCTTTAAGCATTTTACGACGAATTTTTCTTTTTATTTCTGCATTTTTCTCTTTTTTCAAAACACTCGGAGATTTATAAAATTCACGTTTTTTTATCTCCTGCATAACTCCATTCTTCTCACATTCTCTTTTAAATCGCCTAACAACTTCCTCAATAGTTTCACCTTCTCGTACTTTAACATTAACCATTTTTTTAAAACACCACCTCTCTTAAATTTTTCACATCATCCAGGTGGCCACGCAAAAATACGCCCACCAAGAAGATGATAGTGCATATGAAAAACTGTTTGTCCAGCATCATAACCACAATTACTTACCACACGAAATCCATTATTTAATTCTGAAAATTGCTTTGCTATTTTTGCTATAAGAAGCTGAATACATCCCAACATTACTTTATCACCATCCGACGCTACACTTAAATCACTTATATGTTTTTTTGGAATAACTACAACATGAACAGGTGACTGCGGATTTATGTCTTTAAAAGCAAAAAACTCTTCATCTTCATAAACCTTATCAGATCTAACATCACCATTACCTATTCTACAGAAAATACAATTACTCAGCAAACCATTTAACATTCATAAACCTCAGCACAGAGAGTGTATTAAATTATAAAAAAAATATCAAGCATAAAAGCATCAAATTTCTTAAAATGAAATAAGCTTTATTAGATAAATTAAGATAAATTAAATTCAAAATATTTTTTTAACAAAAATCAAATTGAAATTTTTTAAATTTAAATGCTATCATTAATTTGATCGGTACATATATAAAACAATAAGATGTATAATATTTCCAATAATACAGGAATGTCTTGGATATGCCAATATCATACAAAAGATCAGTAAGAGTTGGGGAACTTATACAACATACTGTTTCTAAGTTAGTAAAAAATATCAAAGAATTAAACACAAAATTTATTACAATCACGGAAGTTAAACTCACAGATGATTTATTGAATTGTAAAATCTATTATTCAGTGTTTGGTTCACAAAAAGATAAAAATAAAGCAAATAATATATTGAATAAAAATACAAAAAAGATAAGATGTGAATTAGCTTCAATTTTAAATTTAAGATTAACTCCAAAAATATTATTTATTCATGATAATACTAATGAAAATGCTACAAGAATATTTAATATTCTAGATCAAATAAAAAAACAAGAAAATTAAATTGTATTCTCAGCAACATGTTGTTTATTTTTGAATTTTGTTGTTCAATAATTTAGTAAAAATAAGAGTTAATTTATCCATGTTAAAAAAAATCGCTGGTATTTCTAAAATAATAAAAGAGTCAAAAACATTTTTTATTGCTGGACATATAAAAACTGACGGTGATAGTCTTGGATCATCTTTGGCACTAGCTTCTGTATTAAATAGACTTGGTAAAAAAGCTTCAGTTTATTATGCTGACGAAATACCAAATTCTTTAAAATTTCTGAAAGGATCCAATAAGATAAAAAAATTAGCTAAAAAAACAGATACATTTGATTGTGCTATAATCTTAGAATCATTAAATTTTATGAGAATTGGAAATATAATTTCCCCTAAACAAGCAAAAAAAATAATAAACATAGATCATCATATGTCACATACAAATTTTGGCACAATTAATTACATAGTACCATCATCAGCTTCAACAGCAGAACTAGTTTTTAATATTTTAGAATATATGAAAATTAAACTTACAAAAAGTGAAGCTGAAAACCTATATACCGGAATATTAACTGATACAGGTTGTTTCAGGCAAACAAATACTACAGCTGAAGCACATATTATATGTGCAAAACTCATGCGGTTTGGTATAAATGTAAATACAATTTATAAAAAAATTTATGAAAAAAACTCTATTAATTCTTTAAAATTGTACGGAATTGCTCTTCGTGGAATAAAAACAATGATCAACAACAAAGTCTCTTATATTACTTTAACAAAAGATATGTTCAAAGAAAGTGGAGCAAAAGATAACGATTCTCATGGTATAATAGATTATACTTTAAAAATAAAAAATGTAAAAATAGGTTGTCTTTTTAAGGAGATAGATAATAATGTTACAAAAGTTAGTTGCAGATCCGTAAAAAATTTTGACATCCTCAAAATTGTTAAAATATTTGGAGGTGGAGGACATAAAAATGCTGCAGGATGTATAGTAAATTCTACAATTAATGACACAATAAAAATAATAAGTAATATTTTAGAGAAATGCTTTGATAAAACATTAGGAATATGAATATTGTTGCATGGAGAATAATTTTCTGTATAATAATTTTTCAGGTCTACTTCTTATAGACAAACCGTACGGGATTACTTCATTTAAAATTACTAATAAAATTAAAAAAATTTTAAATGTTAAGAAAACAGGACACTGTGGTACTTTAGATCCTAATGCTAGTGGGCTTCTACTTATTCTTATAGATAAAGCTACAAAGTTACATGACAAATTTATAAAAAAAGATAAAATTTATACAAGCTCTTTTATTTTAGGAATTGTAACCAATACATATGATTTATCAGGTAATATAATTTCAAAAATAGACGTCACAAATATAAATATTAATAAAATAAAAACAGCCATAGAAACACTTAAAGGTAAAATTTACCAAGTACCTCCTATGTATTCAGCTTTAAAATATAAAGGCAAAAAACTTTATGAACTTGCAAGAAAAGGAATTGAAATTGAAAGAAAACCTAGAGAAATTATAATAAAACAATTTGATATACTATCCTACAAAGAAAACGTTATAGAAGTAAAAATAAAATGCTCAAGTGGAACATATATAAGAGCGTTAGCTTATGATTTGGGTAACATTTTAGGATGTGGAGCAACAGTTAAGTCTATAAGAAGAGAAAAAATTGATATATTTGATGTTAAAAATGCATTAAAATTTGAACATACTAAATATGATGTTGATAT
The DNA here is from genome assembly GCA_031266535.1 of Endomicrobium sp. Classification (GTDB taxonomy): domain Bacteria; phylum Elusimicrobiota; class Endomicrobiia; order Endomicrobiales; family Endomicrobiaceae; genus Endomicrobiellum. Next base: position 128,223 of record JAISAS010000004.1, read on the forward strand.
AATAATAAAAAAAATTATAAGATACGAAGAACTCATAAAATGGTTAGAAGGTCAGTAATAACTATAGGAACTTTTGATGGAGTACATAAAGGTCATAAGTTACTCATTAATAAAACTCTGATTATCGCAAAAAAATACAATTTAATAAGCATAATTGTCATGCTTGAGAAACCTGTTAAGAGTGTACACGGACTTCTTACAACATATAAAGAAAAATTAGAAAAAATTAAATTATTTGGAATGGATAAAATTTTTGTTATAAAAGTTCCCTCAAAAATTTTATCTTGTTATCCTGAGGAGTTTTTTAATAAATTTTTGTGCAGTACTCTTAATATTGAAAGAATAGTCTGTGGACCTGATTTTGCCTTTGGTAAAAATAAAAATGGTAATGTTGAATGGCTCAAAAAAAAGAATGTAAAGATATGTGTAATCAAACCCTTAAAATATGTTTCAAAACAAATTTCTTCATCCCTCATAAGAACATTAATAGAAGAGGGTGATATTAAAAAAGTAGCAAAATTACTTGGTAGGAATTATTCCTTCACCGGAATTCCTTTTAAGGGAAAAGGAATTGGTAGTAAACTCGGATTTCCTACTATAAATCTTCGTATATCAAAAGAAAAACTACTCCCTAAGGGGGTATATGTAAGCATTATAACTCAAAAAAATATAATGTATCCTTCAATTACAAATATAGGGACACGACCAACTTTCAATCAAAAAAATAAGATTGTTCCAGAAATTCATATTTTAAATTTTAAAAAAATGTGGAAAAAATCAAAGAGTGAAGTAATACTCTTAAAAAAAATAAGAAATGAAAAAAAATTCATAAATGTAAAATTACTCACAACTCAAATTGTGAAGGATGTTTCAAAAGCAATACATTTTTTTAAGTTATAATATAAATATTAATATACAGATAAAAGTTTAAAAAACATGAATTTTAATACAGCAAACATGGAGAGTATTACCAGTTTATATGAATTATTTAAAAGAAGATACTATTGCAGCATTATCAACTGCTGCGGGGAGATCCGCAATAGCTGTTATAAGATTATCCGGAAAAAATTCGTTTAAAATTATAAATAGAATATTCCAAACTAACTCAAAATCAAATCAGCAAGTTAAACATGGATATATATTAGATAAAACAGAAAAAAAAGATGAAGTAATATGTATTTTTTTTAAAAATCCTTATACATATACTGGAGAAGATTTAGTAGAAATTATGGTACATGGAAATCCTGTAATAATAGACATAGTTTTACAACTTTTATATAAAAATGGAGCAAGGCCAGCAGAACCTGGAGAATTTACGTACAGAGCCTTTTTAAATGGGAAGATGGATCTTACAAAAGCAGAAGCAGTATGTGCTCTAATAACAAGTAAAACAAAAATGTCAACAAAAACTGCCTTAAATAATATCTCAGGAGAATTCTCATCGCAAATAAAAAATATTAATAACATTCTTACAAATCTTGTCGCCTTTATAGAAGTTAATCTTGACTATCCTGATGAAGATATACTCCCTTTATCACAAAATGAAAAAATCTCAAAAATTAATTTTTGTATCGAAAATGTACAAAATTTTTTAAAATCGTATGAAATAAGCAAAACTTTACATCAAGGAATAAAAGTAACTATTATAGGAAAACCTAATACGGGTAAATCATCTTTGCTAAACGCAATTTTAAATAAAAATAGGGCTATTGTTACAGATATTGCTGGAACTACAACAGATACTATAGAAGAAACAATAGAATGGCAAGGTATATCAATCACAATAGTAGACACTGCTGGCATAAAATATCACACAAAAAATTTAATAGAACTATTAGGACAGGAAAGAACTAAAAAAGCCGCAATTAAAACAGATATATTGATATGGTTGTTTGATAATTCCTCAAAACTAGATAAAAATGATATAGAAATAGCAAATTTTTTAATGAAATCCAACATAAATATTCCAGTTATAGGTACACTAAACAAATGCGATATTAAATCAAATTTATTTTTAGAAAATAATTTTCCTTTAAATTTTACTTTTGTAGATTTTGTTAAAATATCAGCCAAAACCAAAACCGGAATTTTTAATTTATTAAATACAATTATCAAAATTTCTGTATCCGAAAACTATGAAAATAATAATATAATGATAAATACTCGTCATTTTATGTTACTACAAAATACTTTTAAGTCATTGATAAATGCAAAAAAAGCATTATCTGAACAATTCGATGAGATTGCATGCTTTGAAATAACAGTAGCACAAACATCGCTAAATGAAATTTTAGGAATAAATATTAAACAAGATATTCTGGATACAATTTTTTCTACTTTTTGTATAGGTAAATAAAACCATGCGTCAAAAATACGGACAAAATTTTTTAACTGATAATAATATAGCTCATAGTATAGTTAATATTGCAGATTTAAAAAAAAATGATAGAATTTTAGAAATAGGTCCAGGAAAGGGCATTTTAACAAAAATTATACAACCTCGTGTTAAGTGGTTAACTGCTGTTGAAATAGATACAAAATTATATCGACAGTTAAGTTATTATTTTTCATTTTTAAACATTAAAAATATAAAAATTATAAACAAAGATTTTTTGAAATATGATTTAATGTCTATGAATTCAAATACTATCGTAAAAAATTTTAATTTAAACAATAATTTTAAAGTAATATCTAATTTACCATACACTATTGGTACAGCAATAATTCAAAAAATTTTACCTTCAAAAAATTGGACTACCTCAATTTTCATGCTTCAGAAAGAAGTTGCACAAAGAATTACAGCACAACCATATAGTAAAAATTATGGATATATTTCAATATTTGCTTCATATTACGCTACTTGTGAAATTTTATTCGATGTTTCCCCAAAGTGTTTTAATCCAAGTCCAAAAGTTATTTCTTCAATTGTAAAATTAACTAATAAAAAAGCTAAACATCCAGAATCAATATTTTTTAATTTTATAAAACATGTTTTCAATATGCGTAGAAAAATAATTTCAAATGGATTAAGTTCATTTGAAAATTTAGAAAAAAAACATGCTATAAATATTCTTAAATCCTGTGGATTAAATCCATTTTTAAGACCTGATAATCTATCAATTTTAGATTTTATGAACTTGACAAAAGAAATACAACGATATAGAATATGTCGTGCACAAAATTTGTTTTTTTAATAAAAGATGTATGATATATACGTAAGCGTTTATAATAACTTATTCACAATTGTGGATAAGTTGGGGATTATATGGATATCTGTGTTTCAGATTTATGGAATAAAATCATTAATAGTATAAAACTATCAATAACACCAGAAACTTATAATTTATGGGTTTCACCATTGAAACCATTAAATTTTGAAAATAATATTTTTACTATTCAGGTACCAAATATTTATTTTTCACAGTGGATAGAGAAAAATCAAAAAAACAGCATTGAACAAATTTTATTTGATTACTGCAAACAACCAATAATTTTAAAATTAGAACCACGTCAAAATATAACTGATACAATAAAAAAAGTTGAAGGTACACCTGAACACATAGATGTATCTGTAATACAAAAAGATCAAATAAATCCTAAATATATCTTTTCAGGATTTGTTGTTGGTACTTCGAATAGATTCGCCCATGGGTGTTCAGAAGGTGTTGCAAAAAATCCAGGTAAACAATTTAATCCTTTATTTCTTTATAGTGGAGTTGGACTTGGAAAAACGCATTTATTGCATGCTATAGGTAATTACATAAAAAAAGAAATTCCAAAATTAAAAGTTTTATATGCTACTTGTGAAAAATTTGTAACTGAATTTATCGAGTCAATTCGCTTTGATAAAATATCTTCTTTTAAAAATAAATATAGAAGTTTAGATTGTTTATTAATCGATGATATACAATTTTTAGTTGGTAAAGAAAGTTCCCAGGAAGAATTTTTTCATATGTTTAACAGTCTATTTAATTCAAAAAAACAAGTTGTTATTTCTTCTGATAGACCTCCTAATGAACTTGATGGTGTTGAAGAAAGACTTATCTCAAGATTCGAATGGGGTATTATAGCTGATATACAGCAACCTGATTTTGAAACTAGAACTGCAATTTTACGCAAAAAAGCTGAAGAAGAAAAAATATATGTTCCAAACGATATAATCGTACATATAGCCATGCAAGTTAAGTCAAACATAAGACAACTTGAAGGTTCTCTTTTGAGAGTAGTAGCCTTTTCTGCTTTTACTGGAACACCATTGACTGTCGATTCTGTAAAAAAAATACTTAAAGATATTATTAAAACAGACAATTCAGCACCTATAACAATAGAAAATATACAAAAAGTTGTTGCCGATAGTTTTAATATTGAAATGAGAGACATGAAATCAAAAAGAAGAACAGATGCCGTCGCATTTCCAAGACAAATTGCAATGTATCTTGCAAGAACGTTAACCGATGAATTTTCAACAAATACTATAGGAACAGCTTTCGGTGGAAGAGATCATTCTACTGTTATGCATGCTTGTAATAAAATAAAAGAAAAGATAGACTCTGATTTATATTTTAATGCTAAAATTAATCAAATTATAAAAAAAATACGCAATACAGAATAAAAATTATATAAAAAAGAACAAATATTAAAAGGATTTTATGAAAAGAAGTAGCTATTGTGGTTGTGTAAAAGAAACCAATATAGGAGAAGAAATTACTGTATGTGGATGGGTTCACTCTCATAGAAATCATGGCGGGGTAATCTTCATCGATCTAAGAGATAGGGAAGGTATTTTACAGATTATCTTTCAACCTGAAAAAAAAAATATATTTAAATCCGCAGAAAATTTACACAATGAATATGTAATTTCAGTTAAAGGCTTAGTAAAAAAAAGACCGAAAGGAACACTAAATTCTAACATAGCAACAGGAAACGTAGAACTTGTAGCAACAGAACTTGAGATACTTAATACATCTTCGCATCTTCCATTTGAAATTTCAAATTATACAGATACCTGTGAAGAATTAAGATTAAAATACAGATATTTAGATCTACGTCGTCCACAATTTCAAAAAAATTTTATAACACGTCATAAAATTTCACAAGAAATAAGAAAATTCTTTAATGAAAATGGTTTTTTAGAAATTGAAACACCATTTTTAACAAACTCTACTCCAGAAGGAGCCAGAGATTTTTTAATACCTTCACGACTAAATCACGGAAGTTTTTTTGCATTACCACAATCCCCACAACTTTTTAAACAAATTCTGATGGTTTCAGGATTTGATAAATATTATCAGTTTGCAAAATGTTTTAGAGATGAAGATTTACGCGCTGACAGACAACTTGAATTCACTCAAATCGATATCGAAATGTCATTTGTAAACGAAGACGATATAATGAACATTACTGAAAAAATGCTAGTAAAAGTTTTTAAAAAGATATTGAATATTGATATAAACACACCATTTGAAAGGATATCTTATACAAATGCAATATTAAATTATGGTTCTGACAAACCAGATACAAGATTCGAAATGAAAATAAAAGATTTTTCTAAAGAGCTTAAAAATAGTAAATTTACTATATTTTCATCAATTATAAATAGAGGAGGCGTTGTAAGAGGTTTGTGTATTCCAAAATGTGCTGTTTATTCTCACACTGAAATTAATGAACTTACAAAATTTGCTTGTAAATACGGAGCTAATGGTTTAGCTTGGATGAAGATTACAAATACAGGAGCAAAATCAAATATAGTAAAATATTTTAAAGAAGAAGAATTAAAAAAAATCATTCATAAATTTAATGCTAAAAGTGGTGATTTGATTATTTTTATCGCAGATGAAGAGAAAATAGTTATTCAATGTTTAGGAGCTTTAAGGCTTAAAATAGGAAAAGAAAATAATCTTATTGATAAAAACAAATTTAATTTTTTGTGGGTCGTCGATTTTCCCCTTATGGAATGGAATGAAGAAGAAAATAAGTGGCAATCACTACATCACCCATTTACAGCACCTAAAAATGAGGATTTTATTACAAAAGAAAACATAAAAACAGCAAAAGCAAGAGCCTACGATATTATTTTAAATGGTACAGAACTAGGTGGAGGTTCAATAAGAATACATAAAAATATAATACAAAAAAAAATATTTGATATTTTAAATGTTTCAGAAAAATATTCAATAAAGAAATTTGAGTTTTTATTAAATGCCCTAACTTATGGAGCTCCTCCTCATGGTGGATTGGCTCTTGGCTTTGATAGATTGTGTACTTTGATTTTAAAAGAAAATTCAATAAGAGAAGTAATAGCATTTCCAAAAACTCAAAAAACAATTGATCCTCTGTCAAATGCACCAACATCAGTAAGTGACAAACAAATAAAGGAACTAGGTATATACATTAGTAATTTAAAATCAAATGATGGATTAAAAAAAATAACATAAATCTATGTTTTAATTGAACTTGTATAAGTTAAAACAATACTTCAAAAAACATTAAAAATATAGCTACAAATTTTATAGTACGAATACAAAAAAAATAAAAACATAAATTTGCTATTATGTCAGATATGAAATGTCATAGTAATTTAGATGTAAAATTTATTAATTTTAAAAAACAAGATATAATTTCACTTCGAAAAATTGCTCTTTCCACTTTAAAATTAAAAAGCATAAGTAAATGTCAAATAAATTTTGTAATAATAAGCGACAAAGAAATAAAAAAACTCAATAGCAAATATAGAAACGTCAAAAACATAACAGATGTTATATCTTTTTTACTAGCACCAGAATTATTTATTGGAGATATTTATATATCAAAAAATCGTTCACAAAAACAAGCAAAAGAATACAACAATACATGGAGACAAGAACTTGCATATCTTATAATTCATGGAATATTACATTTTTGTGGATATACAGATTATGACGCAATAAATAAAAAGCAAATGTTATTTGAACAAGATAAAATATTTAAATCTTTATCTTGCTAAGTATTAAGATAAACTAATATATTTTCTATTTTTTAATATTAGTAACAAAAATACTGCTGTAGTTAATTTAAAATTTTTGGTTTCTCTATATTTACAAAAATATACACAAAGTGAAAAATTAGTATTACAACAATAAATTATAAGACTGTTAATTAATTTCAATTCATAATTACGTAATTAAAAATAATATTTAAGGTTGGTAAATTAATATATACTATATAATAAAAGGATTGATTTTTAATACAAAAATACAGGGAGAATGTGATAAACTCATAACGATTTATTCTTATGAATGGGGCAAGATTTATGCTATTGTGCCAAGCGCAAAGAAAATTACAGCAAAACTTTCTTATGCTACCGAACCTCTTACAGAAAGTGAGTTTATTGTATGTAGTAATAGTTGTAGTAGTATACAACCAAAAGTAATAGGAGCAAATATAATTAAAAATAATACAAAAATTAAAACTGATTTCAATAGAACGATATACGCCTTGTATGCTACAGAAATAAGTGATAGATTTACTCCAATTCGTCTAGCAAATATAGATAAATATAATTTAATAACAAGAGTTTGGAAATTACTTGAAAATTGTAAATATCCAAAACGCACGCTTATAGCATTTATACTACGATTTTTAAAATTATCAGGATACACTTTTTCTGATTATTTGAAATATAATACTACTTTCATCGATAAAAATATAAAGAAAAGTATAAATAAACTTTCAAATTGTTCTGGTAATGATTTGGATTTAATCGAAAAACTTGAAGATAGAAAAATATGGAATTGTATTGAAACTTATATTACTAATTATATACGTAAGCCATCGTTAAGTATTTTTATGAGAAAATTAAATATTTATAGATAGTTTTTTTGTAAATATAATCAATAAATTACAAAACATTAATTTCTTCATTTCTTGTAAAGATAAACTAACTTTTGTAGAATACAGCTACCGATATTACAAATTTACAGATAGCTATGGATATTTTTTCAAATTTTGTAAATATTTTTCTAAGCTTCACACACTTTGACTTGCGTGTTTTCTTTTTGGCAAGTGCTTCTATTATTTTGTCTGTTTGTGTTAGTATTCATATATTGTTATACAAAGACGACGTTAAAGCTTCAATAGGTTGGATAGCTTTTGTTTTCTCCTCTCACTCATTTCTTGGTATTGTATTGTACATATTTTTTGGAATTAATAGGGTAAAAAGAAAAGGTGCACGTTTAAGAAATTCAGTTGTAACGTTTGAAAAATATTTTTTTGAAACAAAAAAAAGTGTTTTTAAAAACATTCCAGTAACTTATAAGCAATTTATAGCTTTTGGTCATAAAGTTTATCCTCAAAACTTTGTTTTTGGAAATTCTATAAAATCTTTGCAAAATGGTGTCGAAGCCTATCCTGAAATGATAAAAGCTATAAAAAATGCAAATAAAGAAGTTTTAATTTCAAGCTACATTTTTGATTACGATAACGAGACTAATAAATTTTTAGAAGCTATAAAAATAGCAATTAAAAACGGAGCCATGGTTAAAATTCTAGTTGATGGTATAGGTATATTAAAATTTTTTCATCGTTCAATAGAAAAAAAAATTTCAAAAATTAAAGGTTTAGAATATGGAGTATTTTTACCACCTCAAATCCCTATAGCAATGCCTTTTGTAAATCTAAGAAATCACAGAAAAATTATGATAATAGATGGAAAAATATCATTTTTTGGAGGAATGAACCTTTCAAAAAACAATATCTTAATAGATAATCCAAAAAAAGGAATTTTGGACATTACATTCAAAATAAGTGGACCAATAATAGATCAAATTTCAAAAATATTTGAAGACGATTGGGAATTTACAACAGGTAAAAAATTTCAATCTCTATCTAAAGATTTGTCTTTTATTAAGACTGGAAAAATTCCAGCAAGAATTATTCCAGATGGACCTGATAACAAAAATGGAATCATAGAGCTTATTATGCATGGAGCAATAAACACCGCAACAAAAAAAATTACTATAATAACACCTTATTTTCTTCCTGAAAACAATATTTTGACAGCACTCGAAATGGCCTCAATGAAAGAAGTTGAGGTAGAAATAATTATTCCTGAAAAAAGTGACCACAAATTCATAAATTGGGCAACCGAAGCTAATTTTTTACGTTTAATTAAAAGAGGCGTAAAAATCTATCGCACACCACCTCCATTTGATCATAGTAAAATTTTCATAGTCGATAACGAATGGATTTTTTTAGGTTCAGCTAATTGGGACGTAAGAAGCTTCAAACTCCATTTTGAATCTAATATAGAAATTTTTAGTAAAAATTTAGCTAAAGAACTTCTAACTATTATTGAAATAAAAAAACAAAAAGCAAAACTTACAACCGAGCTCGAATGTAAAAATCTATCATTTTTCAAACATATCAGGAACAACGCATCTCGACTTCTAACCCCTTATGGATAAAACTTTAAAAACACCCTTATTAATTAACACTATATTAACTTACATAATATAAAATATCATGATTTTTATTATTTTTTTTATCAAAACCATAATTATTAATTAAATATTTCATAAGTTGTATTAAAATTTTTTTTCTACAAAATTTTTCCATAATTTAAAAAATAAAACAAAAGCTGAGGCAGTTACAATAAATAACAAATTCATTAACATAAAATTTTTTGCTATCAAATGACCAACAATTTGTTGATAACTAGCCGTTAATGCCACAACACCTAATAAAAATGATGGAATTAAAAAAACTAAAATTTTCACAAAACTAGAGTTTACATATTTAAATATCCACATACCACAAATCAAGAGAGAGAGTGACGCCAACAATTGATTAGATACACCAAATAGTGGCCAAATTGTTGATACATCTCCACTATAACATAAATATCCCCATGTTAACGTAAAAAATAATGCAGCTAAAATCGGCTTAATTTTAATTTTTGCTGCTAAACATATTTCCTCAATTAAGTATCTTCCACTTCTTGTACCAGCATCTATAGCAGTTAATATAAACACAGCCTCGAACATTATAGCAAAATTATAGACATACGGAGCTATTGTTGCCATTAACGGCAATTTTACAAATATATATGTTATACCTGCAGCTAATGATACTGCTCCACCAGGTCGTCCAGATAAATTCATTCCTATCATATTACTCAAATTTTCAACATTAAACGCATGTAACATAGGATTTGCTGTTATAAATTCATGCCATTTATTTAATGGAAGATTAATAGCAAAATAATCTCCAGGATTTAAACTACATGCACATAATAACGCTAACAGTGCCACTACTCCTTCAAATAGCATAGCTCCTCCTGCAACTAATGGAATATGCATTTCATTTGCACATTGTTTACTAGTTGTTCCAGCTGCTATACTAACATGAAATCCACTAATAGCTCCACAAGCTATTGTAATAAATAAAAAAGGAAAAATTCCCCCATTAATTATTGGACCTCCACCATATACAAATTTTGAAAATGCTGGCATCTGAAGAGTTGGATTGAAAAAAGATACTACACAAATCAAAGTTCCTATTGCTCCAATTTTTAAAAATGAACTTAAAAATCCTCGTGGCGTTAATAATAACCATGTTGGTATTATTGCCGCAGTAAAACCATATACTGCTATTAAAACCGCAACAGTTTTTTTATTAAGTGATAACAATGAACATTTTGGAAAATATTTAATTCCTACTACCATGACAACTACTAATAGCACCACACCTACAACAGTAGCGATATTAAGCTTTTTTGCCCCACTACCTTTCATTATCACACCCATTATCATAGCTATTGGGATAGTTGATATAACTACAAATAATGAAACTGGAGCATGTGCCATAGCCCCTACGCAAACTAATGATAATCCAGCCAAAGTTAAAATAAGAATAGCCAATAATAATACACTTATTAAATTTTTTTGACCTCCAACAATATTTAAATTTTCATATATTTTTACTAAACTACCACCTCTGTTACGCATTGATGCAAAAAGAACAACCATATCATGCACAACACCACCTAAAACACATCCTACTATTATCCATAAAAATCCTGGTAACCATCCAAACTGCGCTGCCAACACTGGACCAGACAAAGGCCCAGCTGCTGCAATAGCAGCAAAATGCTGTCCTAACATCACTTTTTTATCAGTTGGATAATAATTTTTATCATCTCGTAATTCGACCGCAGGTGTTACACGTGATTCAGAACATCGCAACACATGTCTACTAAGCCATAATGCATAATAGCGATACGCTAACGCAAAAACACTTAAACAAATTAAAATTAATGGTAATGTCTTTATGGTTAAACCTCCTTCAAAATTATTATACTTTATCTACTTTTCTACACTACAACACTGTATTATACGATTAATATTTAACTATTTTCAATATCCATATATAAATTTTTACCTTAAATTCAACTAATTCTCAACAATTTTACAGTGGATTTTTCTCTGGAATACCCTGTCTACGAGGAAATTGTATCGGAGTACTTTTGTATTTTTTAAAAACCAAAATACAATAATTTAATTTATATCCAGGTAAATCATAAAAAATTGCTTGCTCAAATTTCGTTCTCAAACTTTGCAAAGCATTATCAACTGATAAAATCCCGCTTTCTAAATCCTCAAAAAATTGTTTTGTTTTATATACTATGAAACAACCATTGATCTTTAAGAGAGGTATTGCAAATTCGAGATTAGGTGAAAATTTACTTACAGCTCTTGATAATACAAAGTCATATTGTTGTCTATATTTTAAATTCTGTCCAATTTTTTCAGCTCTTTCATTCAATATTGATATATCAAACTTAAGTTTTGTAGCTACATCTTTAAGAAATTTACATTTTTTTGTTATAGAATCAACTAATGTCACTTTTACTTTAGGCAACACAATTTTAATCGGTATTCCAGGCATTCCAGCACCTGAACCAATATCAACAATTTTAAAATACGGCATATTATTATTACTTGCTGCTAAAACATTTATTATAGCTTTTGCGCCATATAAAGAATCACAAAAGTGCCTGTATATCAAATCACGCGTACTCCTTAATGAAACAAGATTAATCATATCATTCCATTTATTGAGTTCATCAAAATATAACTTAAATTTATCACACATCTCTTTTGAAAAAAAAGAAATAATATTTTTTTTTACATAATTCTGAAATTCATTAAACAACTTTTCATTTTCTATACTATTTTTTAAAAATTTACACATACTTTACACCACCATATATATGTTGTATTTCTTTATATTTTTATCGTTCTTTCTTATTTTTTTCAAGATAAATCATTAACACTGCAATATCTGATGGATTTATTGCATGTAATCTTGAAGCTTGTCCTATAGTTTGTGGACGCATCTTAGAAAATCTTTGTCTTGTTTCTGCAGAAAGAGAATCTAATTTATTATATTCAAAATTTTTTGGAATTTTTTTATCTTCATTTTTTTTTATCTTATTTGCCATTTTAGATTGAATTTCAATATAACCTTTATATTTTTCATGAATATAAATTTCATTTTTTGCTTTTTCAATTGACCAAGGAGATAATTCCTCATCAACAAATAAATTTATTACATCACCTTCACATATATTTATAAGTAATTTTTTATATAGCTTAAATTTTTTATACAATTCATCAGATATAAGCCCGATAGAATGTCCTATATCCATAAGTCTCAAATCGGCGTTATCATTTCTTACAGAAAGCCTATATTCTGCTCGTGAGGTAAACATTCTATAAGGTTCATCAACACCTTTTGTAGTTATATCATCTATAAGAACTCCAATATAAGACTGGTTTCGTTTAAAAACAAGTGGCTCTTTTTCGAGGAATTTAAAACAAGCATTTACACCAGCAACAAATCCTTGCGAAGCAGCTTCTTCATAACCTGTAGTTCCATTGATTTGCCCACAAAGGAAAAGATTTTCAATATTTTTAGTTTCTAAAGTATTTTTTATTTGTAAAGGATTAGAATAATCATATTCTATTGCATATCCATACCTTATCACCTTAGCATTTTCAAGTCCTGTTATCGAATTTATCATTTTTTGTTGTAAATCAAAAGAAAGGCCAGTATAAAGTCCATTCAGATAAATTTCATTAGTATTATAACCTTCCGGCTCGACAAAAATATGATGACTCTTTTTTTGCGGATAACGTTGTATTTTTTCTTCTATAGCAGGACAATATCTAGGACTTTTACTATTAACTTCACCTATACCAATAGATGAAGAATCCAAATTATCAGAAACTATTTCATGTGTTATAGAGTTAGTATAAGTTAGCCAGCAAGGAAGCTGTTTTAAATTTTTTCTCCATTTTTCAATTACTGTAAAATGAGAAAATGGATGTGGTTTGTCATCTCCTAATTGTTCGAACATTTTTGAATAATCTATTGAAGCAGCATTAACTCTAGGAGTTGTAGTAGTTTTAAACCTTTCAAGAATTAATCCACAATCTCCTATAAGACATTTTGAAAGATAAGAAGCTTGTTTTTCATTAAATCTGCCACCTTCAAAATTTATTTTACCAATGTGTATCATCCCATTTAAAAAAGTTCCAGTGGCTATAATAACCATATTTGCATTTATTATTTCTCCTGTTAATATTTTTACTCCATAAATTTTTTTATTTTTTACTAAGAGAGTTGTAACTTCAGATTGTAATATATCGAGATTTTTTTGATTTTGTAGAGATTTTGACATTAAAATTGAATAAAGTCCTTTATCACATTGAGCTCTCGGTGACCAAACAGCAGGTCCTCTTGAGCTATTTAACATCTTAAATTGTAAACCAGCATAATCAGTTATTAATCCCATTTCACCACCCATAGCATCAATTTCCCTAACCATCTGTCCTTTTGCAATACCTCCAATAGCAGGATTACAAGACATTTTTGCTATAGAATCCACATTTAACGTTATCACTAGAGTTTCTATTCCTATTCTTGCACACGCCAAAGCCGCTTCACAACCCGCGTGTCCTGCTCCTACAACTATTATATTATATTTTTTGCTCATGGCCATTATATCCCAAATTTTTTTATTTAAAACATAAACTTAAAAAACAAAACTGTTAAAATTAGAAATACTATATCAATAATTGATATAAAATAAAACAAAGAATCAGATTTAAACAAAGTAATAATAAAAAATCCTCTAAATATATTCTAATAACTTTAAATTATGTAAATTTTGCATAATTTATCAGTAGTATCACGTATTTTTATTAAATCTATGTTATATAATGTCAATAAAATAAATTTTATAACCCTTCCATACTAGAAAGTTCCATTTGCTTTAGAAAATCTTCATTAGATTTAGAATGTATCAACCTCTTACTCAATTCTTCCATAACCTCTATAGAATTCATTGAATTCATCCATTTTCTTATTATCCACATCTTATTTTTCTCATTTTCGTTTAAAAGAAGTTCTTCTTTTCTTGTACCTGAACGTAAAAGGTCTATTGCTGGAAATATTCTTCTATCAGCAAGCTTTCTATCAAGATAGATTTCACAATTTCCAGTTCCTTTAAATTCTTCAAAAATAACATCGTCCATTCTACTTCCTGTTTCAACAAGAGCAGTTCCTATAATAGTAAGACTACCACCTTCTTCAATATTTCTAGCCGCACCAAAAAATCTTTTAGGTCTTTGCAAAGCATTTGAGTCAAGCCCACCTGATAGGACTCTTCCACTTGATGGGATAGCTGTATTATATGCTCTTGCAAGTCTTGTAATAGAATCCAAAAGGACGACAACGTTTTTACCATTTTCAACCATTCTCTTAGCTTTCTCTATCACCATTTCAGCAACCTGTATATGTCTATCAGATGGTTCATCAAAAGTTGATGAAATTACTTCCCCATTAACTGAACGTTGCATATCTGTGACTTCTTCTGGCCTTTCATCTATCAACAAAACCATAAGTACAATATTAGAATTATTTTCTGTTATTGCATTTGCTATTTTCTGCAAAAGAACAGTTTTACCTGTTCTTGGAGCTGCATTAATTAAAACTCTTTGTCCTTTACCAATTGGAACAAGCATATCTATAATTCTTGTAGACACTTCTTCTCTTTTAGTTTCAAGAATTATTTTTTCATTAGGATATAGAGGTGTTAAATTATCAAAGAAAACACGATCTCTTATATTCTCAAGATTTTCTTGCCCATTTATTGACTTAACTTGTAAAAGAGCAAAATAACGTTCTTGCTGTGCCTGAGGAGGACGAACATATCCAGCTACCGTATCACCCTTTCTTAAAGCAAATTTTTTTATCTGTGAAGGAGATATATATATATCATCTGGACCTGGTAAATAATTGTAATCTGGAGATCGTAAGAAACCGAAACCATCTGGCAGTATTTCTAGAACACCCTCATCATAAACCAATTTATTGATTTTTGTTTTAGCTTCAAAAATCCTTGCTATCAACTCTTGTTTTCTCAATCCGGCAATAGAATCAAGTTTGAAATTCCTAGCCACTTCTATAAGCTCTATCATTGTTTTTTTAGACAGAACAGATACATCCATAGACATGTCTTTTCCCATTAATCCTCCAGAATTTTTAAACAAATTATTTGATTATTATTATATTAATAGATTTTCACGATATCCTACTAATCTGATTTGATTTACTATTTTCAATTAAGATTACTTGTACTTTGATTTGAAAAAAAATTACATCTAAATTAAATCATTGAGATTTTACCTTATTTATTTCATAGATGTCAATAATACATATAAATTTTTTATTTTTTTTTTCAAGTCTCTTTTAGAACCTATATTATCTATAGTAAAATCAGCAAGTTCAATTTTTTTTTCTATAGACATTTGAGAACAAATTCTCCTTTTTATTTGTTCCACATTTAATTTATCACGATATGCAAAACGTTTGATTTGAACATCATACGGTATCCATATAACCACGGTCTTATAACACATCTTATCTAAACCTACTTCAAAAAGAAGAGGTGCATCAATTACTATATTATCGTACTGATTTATCTTCTGCTTCATCATTTCGTATGTTTTTAGAATAATATAAGGATGTAGAATTTTCTCAACTATAAGTTTTATTTTTTTATCTGAAAAAATTATGTCAGCAAGTTTTTTTCTATTTAAAGTTCCGTCAAAATATAAAATATCACTTCCTAAATTATTTATAAGTTCATTCAAAGCTGGCATACCCCTATCAACAACATCATAAGAAATCTTATCAACATCTATGATATATGCACCAAACATTTTAAAATATTTAGCACTTTCACTTTTACCCATAGCAACACCACCTGTTAAACCTATTATCATAAAACTCCATACATATTTTTATAAACCAAACACTAAATAGTTATTAAAAAAACATACGTTCTTATTAATTTATAATTTCACATTTAAAAAACCAAAATAAACTTTTAACCTCAAATATTAAAAGCTTTTTATAATTACAATCTTTAATACTATAAGAATACTTGTTAGCAATATTTTTTAACTCAAAAAACAATTGATTATTTTTAAAACTTAAATAAACGATATACTTTATACAAATTGTATTAGAAAAGATTTTTGCTAAATTACGAGAGACATAACATTTTCTATAAAAGTAATTTTATAACCAACATTTCAAAATAAATATTGTTGTGCTGAAATAAACTTATTTTTAGTTAAATACTTATCTAGTAAACTTCTAAATCCATATTTCTCTAGAAATAGAGTTACTTTATTTAAATCTAAATTTCTATTTTCAAATTCTGACATTTTATAACGTAAAGGGACTTGTCTGTTTAATTCTATCAATTTTTTACTTAACAAAGCTTCATTTTTACCTTCATTAATCAATACTCCTATTTTTTTTTTAATAAACTCTACATTCTTTAACACATTTTCAAGATTACCAAATTCTTTTATAAGTTTTACTGCAGTTTTTTTCCCAATACCTTTTACACCTGGGATGTTATCAGTAACATCTCCCATTAAAGCAAAAACATCAACAAGTTGCTTGGGTTCAACTTCATATTTTTTTTCAATATATTGTTTGTTGTACATAACATCTTTACCGTTCCAAACCAAAATTTTTTCATCTTCAATTAATTGAAAAATATCTTTATCTCTAGTTACTATTACAGCCTGTATATTATTTTTTTTACTATTCTGAGTTAATGTAGCAATCAGGTCATCTGCTTCATATCCTTGTACTTCTATTCCTAAAATATCTAAAGCTTTTGTAGCTTTTCGTGCAATAAGCATCTGAGCTATAAGCGCATCATCAAGTGGCTTTCTATTAGCTTTATAACTTTTAAACATATTATGCCTAAAGTTTTTTGATGGATAGTCAAAACAAACTGAAATATAATCTGGATTAAAATTATTTTTAATTTTGAACAATAATTTCATAAAACCATAAACCGCATTAATTTGCTGATTATCTGAAGTAAAAAGATGAGGTAAAGCATGGTATGCTCTATGAATATACATATTTCCATCTATAATAAAAAATTTTTTCATAAATTTTCTATATAATATTGAGCACTTACTGCTGCTTGAGCACCATCAGACACAGCTGTTACAACTTGTCTCAATCGTTTTTTTCTTATATCACCACAAGCTAAAACTCCAGCAATAGAAGTACACATATTCTCATCTGTTAAAACATATCCAACATCATCAAGCTTAATATTCGAGATGAAAGAAGTATTTGGAATTAATCCTATAAAAACAAAAACACCATCTATTTTAAGATCTATCATTTTTTTCGTATTCACATCCATTATTATTACTTTTTCGACATAATCACTACCACAAATTTTTTTTAGAATAGTATTATACATTATAAATATATTTTTATGTAACAATACTTTGTCATATAAAATTTTTGTAGATCTCAACTTACTACCTCTGTAAACTATAGTTACGCTTCTTGCAAATTTTGAAAGATATATAGATTCCTGAGTAGCAGAATCACTACCACCAACAACTAACACATTTTTATTTTTATAAAACGGAGCATCACATGTAGCACAAAAAGATACACCATTACCTTTAAATTTTGCTTCACCTGGAATCTTCATCTCTCTTACATGAGTTCCGACAGCAATAATAATACTTCTACCCTCATAAATGGAATTTATAGTAATTACTTTTTTTATACATTCGTTATCAATTTTTAAAACTTTATCATAAATTATTTTCACTCCAAATCTTCTAGCCTGAGCCTCAAGTTTCACAGCAAAATCAAAGCCATTAATTCCCTCATGAAAACCAGGATAATTATCTAAAAAATTCGTTGTTACAACATGTCCACCACAAATATTTTCTTCCAAAAGCAAAGCACTAAGCTTAGATCTTGATGCGTATATAGCCGCTGATAATCCAGCTGGACCACCACCTACAATAATAACATCATAAATCATAAAAAAATCCTTAAAATCTAATTCCAATTTTACAGTATAATAACTAACTATATTCCACATTATACTTTATATCTATTAATATTTTACATTTAATCTAATAAATATTTTGTAAAGATCAAATTAAACAATATTGAAATCTTATTATAAAATTTCAAATACAATTTATAAATTAAACGTATCATCAATATTCTTTTTTATTTCATCTTTAGACTTAAAACCTATTATTTTTTTCATCGGTGTTCCATTTACAAATAGAATCAAACATGGAATAGAAACAATTTTAAACTTTGAAGATAAAGACATATTTTTATCAATATTAACTTTATATATTTTCACTTTGTTTTCATATTCAATAACAAGCTCATCTATAATTGGAGAAAGCATTTTACATGGACCACACCACGGAGCCCAAAAATCGACTAATACTGGCTTATTTGATAATAATACTTTTTGCGAAAAATTACTTTCATCAATTTCAATAATCATCATAACAGAACTCTCCTTACGATAAGTATTTGTACTTAACACAAAATTATATTACATTTAAAATATTAAATTAAAAAAAACGATCACCAGCTATAAATTGTCTACCATAAATAAAATCTAAAGCAGTTACGATACGTTTACTTTCAAGTTGTAATTTAATTATTAAAATTTTTCCAACAGCACATAAAACTATAAATTTCTTATGTTCGTTCGTAAAGCAAATTTCCCCAAAATTTTTATTTATTGAAGTACTATCAAATATTTCTATTTCTATAAATTTAATTCTTTTGCCAATCAATTTACCTTTAGAAACTACTGAATATATTCCAGGCCAAATATATAGCCCCCTAAATTGATTATATACATAACTTGAACTCCTACTCCAATTAACAATTCCATTCTCTTTTTTTAAAATAGGAGCAAAACTCGGATATCCTATTTGAGGTACTGAACCTAGTAAAGCACTTTGCTTAAGCCTAAGAGTCTCATTCATAATATCCACACCTAGAGGAATAAGTTTATCAAACAAAGTTTTAGCATTATCATTTATATTTATACTAAGTTTTTTTTGAATTATTATGTTACCTGCATCAAGTTTTTCTGAAATATAAAAAGAAGATACACCTGTTTCATGCTCCCCATTACATAAAGCATACTCTACAGGGGCTGCCCCCCTATATTTAGGTAACATAGAAAAATGTATATTAAAAGTTTTATATTTAGGAATATTAAAAATAGTTTCAGGGATAATCTTCCCGTAGGCTACAACAACACCTATATCAGGATAAAATTTTTTTATATCATTAATAACATCATATGTAAATTCTTTAGGTTGTATAAAATTTATATTATTTTTTATAGCATAAATTTTTACATGTTTGTAAATAAATTTTTGTCCTCTTAACGCGCGCTTATCAGGTACAGTAACTACAAAAACTTCGTGATTATTTTTGTGCAAATTTTCAAGATAAACTTTAGAAATAAACGACGTTCCAAAAAATAGTATTTTCACCATTCACCTATTTTTTTCTTTCTTTTTATCTCCCTTTCAAGATTTTTTCTTTTATACCAAGAAAAATAATCTATAAAGAGTTTTCCATCTAAATGATCCACCTCATGCTGTATTGCTCTGGCTAATAAATTTTGGACTTTAATTACACATACTTTTCTATTCAAATCAATATATCGAACAATAATATTACAAAAACGCATTACTTCTCCGCTCACACCAGGAAAAGACAAACAACCTTCCCATGCAAGTACTCTCTTTTCTCCAGAGATAACTTCCGGATTTACCATTATAACAGGAGATTTTTTATTAAGATCCACATCAACAACACAAAGTCTCAGTGAAATACCTACCTGCGGAGCAGCAAGTCCTACCCCATCAACCATATACATCACTTCAAGCATATCTAATGCAAGCTTTCTTATATCACTATCAACTACTAAAATCACAGCAGTCTTTCTTCTCAAAACAGGATCGCCATATTTTTTTATTCTTAACATAGTATTATATTAATATTTTACAATATTTAGATACAACAAACAAAACCCTTATAAATTTATAAATAAGCCTTTAATAAAAACAAATATATAACAAAAACATTAATTAAATCAGATTATTCTGCTTCTTAATTGCTGCATTTATAAATCCTTTAAAAATAGGATGAGCTTTCATTGGTCTTGAATTAAATTCTGGATGAAACTGTACACCAATAAAAAACGGATGATTCTTTATTTCTACAATTTCAGGAAGAACACCATTATGATATGCACTTACATGAAAACCAACTTTCTCTAATATATCTATAAACTCAGGATTCATTTCATATCTATGTCTATGTCTTTCATTAATTTTATTAGTTTTATATAAACTGTATGCTAACGTATTTTTTTTTATTTCAGCCCTATAATTTCCAAGTCTCATAGTACCACCTTTATATTTAATACTTTTTTGTCCATCAAGAATTTTTACTACAGGATATTTTGTGTTTTTGTCAAATTCAGTAGAATTCGCACCTTCAAGATTTGCTAAATTTCTTGATACTTCTATAACACTACATTGCATACCAAGACATATTCCAAAAAATGGAATTTTTTTTTCTCTTGCGTATGTTATTGCCTTTACTTTGCCAGCTATTCCTCTGTATCCAAATCCACCCGGGACCAAAATACAGTCACAATACTTCAATTTTTCAATCAAATTTTTATCTTCAGATTCGAAATAATACACCTCAACTTTTATCTTTAATTCCGCTGCTGCAAGATTTAAAGATTCATCAATGGACTTATAAGCATCTTTCAAATTCGCATATTTTCCAACAACAGCAACCTTAATTATTTTATGGAATTTACTCATCAATTTTATTTTCTTAAACCAGATTTTATTAAATTTTTTCTTAGGCTCTATATTAAGTTTGTTCATTACCAACAAATCAACATTCTGTCTATAAAAAAATTCTGGGATATAATAGATTGACGGAGCATCTAACGCTTCAATAACATAATTTTTTTTTACATTACAGAAAAGAGATATTTTTTCTTTTAATGAATTATCAATATGGTGCTCTGTTCTGCATATTATCATGTCAGGAGAGATACCTATTTCTCTTAATTTATTAACTGAATGTTGCGTAGGTTTAGTTTTTAATTCTTGTGCACCAGCAATATATGGAATAAGAGTAATATGTATACTTAAAACATCATCTTTTTTATTTTCAAGCTGAAATTGTCTTACAGATTCCACAAAAGGAAGTCCTTCAATATCTCCAACTGTTCCACCTATCTCAATTATGGATATATCACAATTATCTTTTAATGCTACAAAACGTTTTTTTATTTCATCTGTTATATGAGGAATAACTTGAACAGTAGATCCATTATAAAATCCCATTCTTTCTCTGTTAATAACAGTTTGATAAATATCACCAGCAGTATTAGTATTTACTTTATTCATATAAATATCTAAAAATCTCTCATAAGTTCCAAGATCTAAATCTGACTCGGCACCATCTATAGTGACAAAAATTTCTCCATGTTGATAAGGATTCATTGTTCCAGGATCTATATTTATATAAGGATCAAATTTTATCATATTCACTTTAAACCCATGTAATTGCAAAAGTTTTCCAATACTTGCACCAGAAATACCTTTACCCAAAGAGCTAACAACACCTCCAGTAATAAAAATATATTTTGTCATTTAATTTACCCTTTTATACGTATTTTTTGAAATTTTTGTTGGATATTTTCCAGTAAAACATGCCGTACAAAAAATATTACTTTTTACATTATCAAAAGAACAAGATTTAACAAGATTATTTAAATTTAGAAAAGTTAAAGTATTAACATTTAGATATTCCTTCATTTCTTCTATAGAATGATTCGTAGCTATTAAATATTCCTTACTAGGCGTATCGATTCCATAATAACATGGACATATTATCGGTGGACAAGATAAAGCAAAATGTATTTTTTTAGCTCCAACATCTCTTAACATGTTTACTATTTTTTTTGAAGTAGTACCTCTCACTATTGAGTCATCAATGAGTATTATTTCTTTATCTTTTATAACTTCTTTTATTGGACGAAGTTTAAGATTTGCAGTCAAATCTCTTAAATTCTGTGAAGGTTTAATAAAAGACCTTCCTACATAATGATTTTTTACAAAACCATTTTCAAAAAGTATATTAGATTCTCTAGAAAATCCTAATGCTGCAAAATATCCTGTATCAGGAACAGGTATAACAACATCAACCTTTACATCCTTCATCTGTTTAGCAAGAAATTTTCCCATTTTTACTCTAGCTTCCTTTACAGTTTTATAAAACATTATGCTATCAGGCCTTGAAAAATAAACTTGCTCAAAAATACATGTACTTTGTTTTTTAGGTGTTTTATATAAAAAAGATTTTTTAATTTGCCTTTTTTCTATAACTATAATTTCAGCAGGATTTATATCTCTTATATATTTACCACCTATAACTTCAATAACAGCACTTTCTGAAGCTATTATATAAAAATTATTTATTTTTCCTAAGACCAAAGGTCTAAAACCGTTCTCATCTCTTGCACCTATGAGAGTTTTATTTTTAAGTATTACAAGCGAAAAAGATCCTTCGAGTCTACGTTAATGAACTTGTAACTACATCAACGAAATTGCCTTTTGATGTTGCCATAAAATGAAGCAATATTTCTGTATCTGAAGTATGACTAAAAATAGCTCCTTTTTTCAAGAGCATTCTCTTTATTTTATAAAAATTAACAATATTTCCATTGTGAGTTACAGAAATATCATCATGAATACAGTTTATTTGAAAAGGCTGAGCATTTATTAAAGAACTTTTCGACGAAATTGAAACAAGCCCCATTGATTTAAAAGTTCTCATCTTTTTCTCACCACTTATTGTTATTCCAAAAGACTCTTCTTCTCTATGTTGCAAAGTAATAAGACCTGCCAAAACAAAAATAGAAGCATTTTTATTATTTTCAATAGCGCAATTATCCCACACACAAATTTTTTACCTCTTTTTGAATAAACAAAAATACGTATATTTATGTCTTATCAAGCAAGAAGCAAGATATATTACTTAAAAAAAAGATAATTAATTTAAAAGAAATTAATGAATCATCCGGAGAACATGATCATATACTTAACTAAGTCAAATTTCACGATAATCTTTTTTGCCATATAAACGCATACGAAAAAAAATCTAATAAACATAAAATTTAGAGCTAAAAGAAACAAAAACTCAAAACAGATATTGGCATACAAAATAAAACTACTCGTATTCTTCTAACATACTTTATACTATAAAACATTTTATATAATTTTTAAGTGGTAATAGACATAATAAGCCTATAAACTTATACAATTTTCAATACTTTGAAGTTCATCATACGAATCATATGCTCTTAGATAAGCCATTACCTTTTCCAAATTTGTTAAAATAGAGCATCCATATTTAACAGCAATTTTTCTTATATTAGAATTATTATTAAGTTCATCAACACTTAAATTTTTGTTTATGTTTATTACAAAATCTACATTACCTTTGGCAATAATATCAACCGCACGCGGATTACGATTCCAATGAACCGTATTAACCTTATACCCTCTTTTTTCAAGATATCTTGCAGAACCTTTTGTCGCATAAATTGGAACCTTAAGTTTATAAAGATTATCCACCACTTCCATAAATTTAATCTTATCTTTTTCTCTACCTGTACTTAAAAGAACACCTTTTTTAGGCTTTTTTATTTGAGTTGCTTCCATTGCAAGAAGCATGGAATGATCGAAATTTTTTCCTAAACAACCAACTTCTCCTGTAGATGCCATTTCTACACCAACAACAGGATCAGCTCCATCTAACCTTTGAAAACTAAACATTGAAGCTTTAACACCAACATAAGGTATTTCACTTTCATCTATTAAAATTTTTTTTACCTTTTCATTATTCATAACTTTACATGCAATTTTAGCAAAATTAATACCAGAAATCTTCGAAATAAACGGAAAAGACCTAGACGCTCTTGCATTACATTCAATTACTTTAACATCATTATCTTTTGCTATAAATTGCATATTAAAAGGCCCGTTCAAATCAAGACCTTTTACTATTTTTCTTACTATATCTTTTATAACATTCACTGTGTGAGTATATATTTTTTGTGGAGGAAACACCATGGTAGCATCTCCACTATGCACACCAGCGTTTTCAATATGTTCAATTACTAAAGAAATAATAACCTCACCATCACATGCAACTCCATCACATTCTATTTCCTTCGCACCAAGGATAAATTTTGAAATAACAATTGGAAAATCAGTTGAAATATTCTTAATAAGTGATAAATAATAATTTAAACTCTGCTGATTGTTTGCAACATTCATAAGAGTTCCTGAAAGCACAAAACTTGGACGAATTAAAACAGGAAAACCAATTTTTTTTACAAATTTTTCTACATCCAATATAGAAACAGCTGAAGTCCACTCTGGTTGATCTATTCCTAATTCATCTAGCATAACAGAAAATTTTTCTCTATCTTCTGCACTTTCAACACTTTCTTTACTATGTCCCAAAATATTAACTTTCGATTCACTTAATTGTTGAATTAAATTATTAGGATTTTGCCCTCCCATACAAGCAATTACACCTTTTGAATTCTCAATATCTATAATATCTAAAACCCTCTCAAAAGACAATTCTTCAAAATAAAGTCTATCTGAAACACTGTAATCTGTTGAAACTGTTTCAGGGTTACAATTTATAATTACACTATCATTTTTTTTATTTTTAAAATAACTACTTGTCATTACCGAACACCAATCAAATTCTAAACTACTCCCTATACGATAACTTCCACTACCAAGTGTTATAATGCTTTTTTTGTTTTTTTTAGTGGATATATCACTATGTATCCCATCATATGTTAGATATAAATAATTAGATTTTGTTGGGTATTCCGAAGATGTTGTATCTATTTGTTTCACAACAGGCAAAATTCCAAGTTTTTTTCTTAAATTTCTAACACCGAAAGACAATTTGTGTATTTCTTTAGCATTGAGTTTTATTTTACTATTTAAACATGCCAAAAGATATATTTTTGTAAGTTGAAAATCCGAAAAACCTTGAGATTTTAAACAATGTAGATGATCTCGTGATACTTGCCTATAAGCATCATATAATTCACATGAAGTAACACTCTTTTTACTTTTTTCTAATTTAAATAAATCAAAAAGATCTATCTCTATGTTAGCAATATATAAAATATGTGATAAAAACCAACAATCTACTTTTGTTCTCTCATGTACATATTTTAAAGTTTTTCCTCTTCTAAATGCTTCATATATTGCAAAAACTCTTAAATTTGTGGGTAACAAAAGTTCTTTCTCAAGATTTTCATCAGAAGCACTTGTAAAAACATTCAAAGTTATACCATCTTCATTTTCATTGACCATTCTTAAAGCCTTTTGGATAACTTCACAAAAATTTCTACCTATAGCCATAACTTCACCTACAGATTTCATCTGTGGACCAAGATATTTTGAGACACCATTAAATTTATTTAAATCCCAACGCGGAACTTTTAAAGTAACATAATCAAGTGAAGGTTCATAAAATGCTGAAGTCGTTCCAGTAACAGGATTCTTAAGTTCGAGCAAATTAAATCCTACAACTATCTTCGCAGCAATATATGCAATAGGATAACCAGTGGCTTTGCTAGCTAAAGCACTCGAACGTGATAATCTTGCATTGATTTCAATAACATAAAAATCATAATTCTTTGGATTTAAAGCATACTGTACATTGCATTCACCTACGATATGCATGTTTTGAGCAATTTTTATAGCCATATCTCTTAACATGTTATTTTCAATATTATTTATCGTTTGACAAGGAGCAACAACTATAGAATCACCAGTATGTATTCCCATAGGATCAAAATTTTCCATATTACATATTGTTATTGTATTACCAGCTATATCACGCATAACTTCATATTCTATTTCTTTCCAACCGTGCAATGATTTTTCAATTAAAATTTGAGGAGAAGTTGTAAAAGCTGTTTGTATAAATTTCTTAAGTTCAGATGCAGTTTTAGCAAGACAACTACCAAGTCCACCTAAAGTAAACGCAGACCTTGTGATGACAGGATATCCAATTTTTTTAGCAGCTAACAGTGCATCTTTTACAGTTGAAACAGTATAACTTTGAGCTACAGGTGCATCTATTGATCTCATTTTTTGTACAAATAAATCCCTATCTTCAGATATTTCAAGAGAATCAACCTGAGTTCCCAAAACTTTTACATTATATTTTTTCAAAATATTGTTTTTTTCTAGTTCTATAACACAATTTAAAGACGTCTGACCACCAAAACTTGGAATAATTGCTATTGGTTTTTCAATTTTAATAATTTTTTCAACCCAAAAAGGAACAACAGGATATAAATAAACTTTTCTATTTACTCCTTTGTTAGTCTGAACAGAAGCAATATTAGGATTAATTATTATAACTTCAAATCCTTCTTCTTCCAAAGCCTTTACAGCTTGAGATCCAGAATAATCAAACTCTCCAGCCT
The DNA here is from genome assembly GCA_031266535.1 of Endomicrobium sp. GTDB lineage: Bacteria > Elusimicrobiota > Endomicrobiia > Endomicrobiales > Endomicrobiaceae > Endomicrobiellum. The sequence goes on from JAISAS010000004.1 coordinate 155,224, forward strand.
GCCCTATAGACAAAGCTCCAGATCCTAAAAGAACTACTTTTTTCTTCTTATAATTTTCAGAAAATAAAAAATCTAAAACTGGCATATTTGCATTTTTCCCAAATTGATATAATCCATAATTTAATTTACCAAAAAATTCTTTTTTGTACTTTAATACAATAAAATCTCATTAATCTAATCTACAACAATATACTGGGAAAAAACATATATGCACAAATAACAATAAATCAGTTTAATAACACACACAATCAACATTTACAAAATTTATACCTTAATTTACATGAATTTTATTCATAAAACTTACTTTTAAATTACAATTTTTTATATTTTTTCTTTAACAAATAGCTTATAAAAACAGTAAATTAAAACCAACCATGTAAAAGATATTATAAGACCTAGAGGGTTTTCAGTAGCAACCATAATAGCAACAGCTGCTAAAGCTACAAGAGATATAAAACTCGTATATGGATAAAATAACATAGGATATTTTAACTTTGAAATATCTTCAGAACTTTTTCCACGACGTGAATACATTTGAATAACTATTATAGAACCCCAAACCCAAAGTGCTAAAAAAACTATAATGCTCAATAACGATAAAAACGCTTTTCCAGGCATAATGTAATTTAATGGTACACTCATTAAAGCTATAACAGATGAAGCAATTATAGCATTAGCTGGAATTTTATTTGAATTAACTTTAGCCAAAAATTGCGGAGCTTGTTTTTTTAATGCTAAATTATAAAGCATCCTTCCATTACTAAACATTCCACTGTTACACGATGAAAAAGAAGCTGTTATCACAACAAAATTTATTATTGCAGCTGCTTGCTTTATGCCTAAGCCAGCAAATGTAGAAACAAAAGGACTCTCAGCAACACCACTACCTTTAGAAATATTCATCCAAGGGTAGATGCACATAATTACAAAAAGTGTTCCAATATAAAGTAATATGATACTAAACAAAACTTTATTAATCGAAGATGGAATACTTTTTTCAGGATTTTTTATTTCTCCTGCTGCTATTCCGATAAATTCAACACCAACAAAAGCAACTATTGCTATATTTAAAACTTTGAAAACTTTTGAAAAACCATAAGGAAAAAAACCACCATTTAAAGCATATAAATTAGATATTCCTATATGATGGCTTATATTTCCAAAACCAAAAAATATAATTGCTAAACCAATAGCTATTATAGCTACAATAGTTATAGTTTTTATCAATGTAAGCCAAAATTCAAGTTCACCAAATACTTTTACATTAAAAAGATTTGACACCATAAGACATAGTAAAGAAGCTAAAGCTGGTATCCATTGAGGAAGTTCAGGCCACCAAAAAGTAAAATATATACCTACAGCCGTAACTTCAGCCATACAACTTAATACCCACAAAAACCAGTACGTCCAACCCACCATAAATCCAGCACAAGGACTTATAAATTTATGAGCATAAGCACTAAAAGACCCAGATATAGGATTCTCAACAGCAATTTCTCCTAAAGCACGCATAATAAAATAAATAATTATCCCTGCTAAAAGATATGTAACTAATAATGACGGTCCAGCTACAGCTATAGCACTACCAGATGCAAGAAATAAACCAATACCTATAGCTCCTCCTAATGCCACAAATTGAACATGTCTTTCACTTAAATTTCTTTGTAAATTCTCCATATCAGATTTTTTCAATTTAATCTCCTTAATATTAAAAACATACGCAATAAAACTACAAAAATCTATTAAATAATTTTTCTACAGAAATTTAACACTATATAGTAGCATTGTATTAATTTTTCTCTTAAAAATTCAAGAATAATATAAATTTATTATTAAAACTGTAATACTATAATAATGCAACAAATTTATCCATTATCCATGATGTGTCATTAGGTCCACTAGATGCCTCAGGGTGAAACTGCACAGAAATAAATGGTTTCGTCCTATGCTTTAATCCTTCTACTGAATTATCATTTGCATTTTCAAACCATAATTCCCATTCAGGCTGTATTGATTTTTTTTCAACAGCATATCTATGATTTTGGCTAGACATGTAAGCGATTTTTTCTGGAAGTGAAAAAACTGGCTGATTATGGCTTCTATGTCCATGATTAAGTCTTTTTGTTTCAGCTCCTGAAGCTAATGATAAAAGTTGATGTCCTAAACATATTCCCAAAACAGGTTTATCTGAATTTAAAATATATTCTTTAATTCTTTTTACTAAATCACCAGTATTTCTCGGATCTCCAGGTCCATTACTTATAACCCAACCATCACATTTTATCTTAGAAAAATCAATATCCCAAGGTAAAAGCTCAACTTCACAGTTTCTTTCAACAAGCATTCTTATAATATTCCACTTTACACCACAATCAACAACTGCAATTTTTTTTGAACCTCTCCCTAATGTTATTCGTTTTTTTATTGACACAGATGGCATTAAATTATATTTTGATGGATCTATATACTCGTTATATTTGAAATTTTTTAGAAATTCAAATTTATTTTTATTTTGCATTTTTGCTCCATCTGAGCAAATTCGTCCCCATAAATTTTTACAATCTCTTATCACCTGTACCAAATATCTAGTGTCAATACCAGAAATTCCAGGCACTTCCTGATTTTTCATCCACTCTTCAAGAGATATTTTTCCATTATGATGATAGCAACTGCTATAAATATTTGAAACAATAATTCCTTGAGTTTTGATTGATGAACTTTCATGACCTTTAGATATCAAAAAATTTTTATTTTTAAATACGGGTACTCCGTAATTACCAATTAAACAAAAACTAAAAACAAGTATTTGACCAAGATATGAAGGATCTGTCATAGCTTCACTATATCCAAGCATCCCAGTATTAAAAACCATTTCACCACTAACACTTACATCAGCACCAACAGCATTTCCTTCAAAACTCATTCCATTTGAAAGTTTGAGATAAGCCTTTTTATATTTTCTGTTAAAAATATTTCCATCCCGCATCATTTTATAACCTTTTATTTCGAACTATACACATAAAATCAATAAAATTAAAATAATATATTCCACAAATACTTTTCAACTTATCAAAAATTAATTTCTTATTAATTAAACATCAAATAAAAAACTATTTACAACACCGCTTGTAAAACGGTTTGTCAACAATTTTAATTTTTCTCATACTATTATAAATTTTAACTTCTAATTCATCTATTGTAACATTTGAATCAATAAGTGCCATCCCTATAGCTTTTTTGAGTGTCGGAGAAAAAGAACCACTGGTTACATATCCAATTTTTACATTATTTAAAAAAATATCATCCATATTTCTTGCAATACCAGATAAACATTCAAAAGCCACCAATCTCTTTAAATGTTTATTTTTTATAGGCAATAAATTATTTTTTCCTATAAAATCCATATCCCAGTTAATAATTTTTTGAAAACCAGCATCAATAGGATTAATATTTTCATTAATTTCATGCCCATGTAACGGCATACACGCTTCAAGTCTTAATGTATCTCTGCAACCAAGTCCACATGGTTTTACTGAAAAATTCATAAGCTCGTTCCAAAATTCATAAACTCGTTCTTTTGAAATAAAAATTTCAAATCCATCCTCACCAGTATATCCTGTCCTTGCAATTCTACAAAAGTCCGCCTTTACATCTTTAAGTTGCAAATTTGATATACCAAAATATTTTATAGAATTAATATCAGTCTTAGAAATACTCTGCAATATTTCAGCAGATTTTGGCCCTTGCACTGAAATAAGACAAATATTACAACTTATATTCTCTATTTTTATTTCCTCATGCTTATATTTATTCAGCCAAGTAAAATCTTTATCTAAATTTCCAGCATTTACAACAAGCATATACTCTGTATCAAATTTATAAACTATAATATCATCTTTAATCCCCCCATTTTCATTTAAAAACATAGAATATTTTGCCTTTTTGTTAAATATTCCAGATATATTTCCAAGTGTAACATAATCCAAAAACTCTCCAGAACCATCTCCTGTAACTATAAAGATTCCCATATGAGACGTATCAAACATACCAGCACATTTTCTCACAGCATTATGTTCATCAATAATAGATGTATATTGCACAGGCATTTCCCAACCACCAAATTCTGTGAATCTCGCACCATTTTTTTTATGTACATAATACAAACAAGTTCTTTTCATTTTATACCCTCGTTATAGTAAAGAATAATTCTAATATCATCAAAATTATTTTTTAATGACATCAACACATTTGCCAAAAGCATCTTCATAAGCATTTAATAAGCTTTCGCTAAATGATGGATGAAACATTGTTTCTCTAGATATGTGACCCATACCACTTTTAAGAATCTGTGAAGCAGTGTTTATAATTTCATCTGAGTAAGCACCAATGATCCAAAAAGCTAAAGGTTTTTTAGTTAATTTATCAATTCCGCATTTTACAAAACCTGTTCGTTCATTTTCGATAAATGCCCTTCCACTTGATGCAAATGGGAATTTACCAAAAATTACATTTTTATATTTTTCAAAATCTAATACTTTTACTGATGCACTCTGTGGCATTGCAAAAATAACTTGTGGGATAGCAAAATTACTAATAGAAAATTTATTCCCTTTAATTATATTTTCTGCGGCTACAACACCCTCATGTTGAGCTGAGTAAGCAAGTAAATTTTTACCGGTAATATCACCAACAGAATATATATTACTTATATTCGTCTGGCAAAATTCGTTTGTTTTTATAAATCCACTATCTGTTATATTAATACCAAGATCTCTTAAATTTAAACCATCATTTGGAACTCTTCCTATAGCAATTAATATTTTTTCATATTCACCTATATCATCAAATGCATTTGTACACGCAGTAATTACTTCGATACCTTGCCTTGATAAATTTTTACTAATTTCTTCAGATATTTCATAATCTTCATTTGGCAACAAAAAATTCGCACGTTCAACCAAAGTTACATGACAACCAAATCCTGAGAATATAGTTGCCATTTCAATACCTACTACACCTCCTCCAATTATAAGCATATTTTTAGGTATTTTTTTAAGATTTAAAGCATCTGTTGAATTAATTATTCTAACACCATCAAAAGTAAAACCATTTTTTATTAAAGGTTTTGTTCCTGAAGCAATAATAATCTTATCAGCATATATTTCAAATTTTTCATTTTTCTCATTATTCGAAATTATTAATACATTCTTATTTTTAAAAATGGCACTACCTTCAAAAATATTTATATTATATGAGGATAATATAATTTTCATTCCGCTTCTAATACTGGTAATATTTTTATTTTTTTTGTTAATTATATTTTCAAAAACAATAGGCTCTAAAATTGATTTAATTCCATATCTATAAGATCCTTGTATTTCTTTTTTTACCTTTAATGATTTCCATAAAAACTTTGTAGGAATGCAACCACAATTTAAGCAAGTACCTCCAATAAACAATCTTTCTATTATTGCAACCTTAGCTCCAATTTGAGCTGCCCTCACAGCTGCAGAAAAACCACCAGGACCTGAACCTATAACAACAACATCGTACTCATGTAAATTCATATATTTTTAACCTCTTAATTTTTAAGTGAAACTATTATAAAATTAATTAGAAATATCAAAGATGAACACAACATAATTGGATGAACTTCTTTTATTTTACCACATGTAAGTTTCACAATACAATAAAATATAAATCCCATTGCAATACCATAACTTATATTAAAAGCAAAAGACATAACAGTTATTGTCAAAAATGCAGGGAATGCTTGTTCATAATCAGACCAATTTATCTTTGTAATTGACGTCATCATAAATACACCTACTACAATCAACGCAGGTGCCATAATTTCTTTAGGAATTATACTAAACAGATTTGCAAACGGTAAACAAAGCAAAAACATTCCAGAAACAACTAAACCAGTTAATCCTGTTCTCCCACCAACAGATATACCAGATGCACTTTCAACATATGTAGTAATACTACTTGTACCAAGTAAACCTCCAAATATAGAAGCAACACCATCAGAAAATAAAGCTTTATCGAATTTTGAATTAAATTTTTTTTTGTTTGTTAACTCACTATTATTTTTAACATCAAAAATACCACTTATTTTTCCTGTGCCTATAAATGTGCCTATAGCATCAAAAGTTACAGATAAAAATAGCGAAAGAGTAGCCATTATGGTAAGAATTATTTTATTTAAATTTGAAAAAAGAGAACATATACCAGAACTTTTAAACGTAACAAAAGCAACTTCTTTTATCGAACTTATAGACAATAAATCAAAAAACTTGACTTTTGAAATATCAATCACTCCAATAATAACACCTACCAAAACAGTTATTATAATTCCAATAAAAATTGCAGCCTTAACTCGCCTCACCACAAGTATAATCGTTACCACAAGACCTATAAGACTAAGCAATGAATTTGAATTCTTAAAAATTGTTAAAATCGGTACAATAGATCCATCTGTAACAATATTGCCATCTTTCAAAATATTATATTTACCAACATCAGAAATAAAAGTCAAAAAAGACGCATTTTTAAAACCTATATAAGCTATAAACATTCCAATACCACAACTCATAGAATCTTTAAGAAAATCAGGTATTGCTTGAATTATTATTTTTCTAAATCTAGTTACAGTTATCAACACAATAAGTAATCCACATATAAATACTATTGAAAGCGCCTCATGCCATGAAAATTTCATTTGCTTACAAAGAGTAAAAGTAAAAAAAGCATTTGCACCCATTCCTGGAGCAAGTACAAAAGGAACATTAGCATATAAAGCCATTAACAATGTTCCAAAAGCCGAAGTTAAAATCGTTGCAACAAATGTACTTCGCCATGACATTCCAGGGTTTAAAGAAAGAATCTCAGGATTTATAAAAATGATGTAAGCCATTGTAAAGAATATAGTAAGTCCTGCAATAATTTCAGTAACAACATTCGTATTATTTTCTTTAAGTTCAAAAAATTTTTTCATTATTCACCCTATAGGAATGTATTTTTACTTAATAAACATTCTCAATATTTCATCAACAACACTTTCAGGTTTTAAAAATATTTCTTTACCTTCAGAGTTTCTCCTAATCTTTAATCCTACATTTCCATTGATAAGACTTTTTTCTCCAACAGTTATTCTATAAGGTATTCCGATTAAATCAGCATCCTTAAATTTAACTCCAACTCTCTCATCTCTATCATCAATTAAAATATCCAATCCTTTTGAAAATAGTTTTATATATATATTTTCCGTTATTTTTTTAATTTTATTATTTTTATAATTTATGGGAATGATTATAACTTCAAAAGGAGCAATGCTATCGGGCCATATTATACCATTATTATCATGAGACTGTTCTATTATCGCAGAAAATATTCTTGTAATTCCTATACCATAACACCCCATAGTAATAAAATTTACCTTCCCATTTGTATCAAAATAAATAGCATTCATCAATTTTGAATATTTTGTACCTAATTTAAAGATATGACCTATTTCAATTCCTTTTGAAAACATCAATTTCTCTATTTTACATTTTGAACAAATATCTCCATGTACAACTTTTCTTATATCACCAACTACATTTGCACTATAATCTCTTTTGTAATTTACATTTTTTATATGATAATTCTCTTTATTTGCTCCAACTAAAGCATTTGGTATTTCAATTACAGATATATCAGCTACAATTTTTATATTTTTTAGACCTACTGGACCCAAAAAGCCTACAGGAATGTTTGTTATAGAAACAACAGTTTGTTCACTTGCTAAAAATATTTCATTCGCTTTAAGTAAATCTTTAAGCTTTATTTCATTTATTTCATGATCTCCTCTAACTAAAACAGCAACAGGATTGCCATCATACACGTAAATTATAGTTTTTATAATTTTTTTTAAAGGTACGTTTAAAAATTTTGTAACATCTAAAACTGTACCTACATTAGGAGTTACAATTTCTTCCATAGTAAATAACTTATCATTAGTTTGTTCAACTTTTAAACATTCAGCTTTTTCAACATTTGCACCATAACCACAATTACACCATACTATTTCTTCTTCTCCAATATCTGCCATAGCTATAAATTCATGAGAAAATAATCCGCCTATTTCATCTGATACAGCTTCAACAGTACGAAATTTAAAACCACACTTTAAAAATACATTTGTATACGCACTAAACATAATTTTGTAATATTTTTCTAGATCAATTTCATCAACATGGAATGAATAAGCATCCTTCATTAAAAATTCTTTAGCTCTCATTAACCCAAAACGAGGACGGATTTCATCTCTAAATTTTATACCAAACTGATACAACATAAGCGGAAGTTGTTTATATGATTTAATATTTTTTCTTATTAATTCTGTTATACATTCTTCAGACGTTGGTGTGAGGCAATATTCAACTTCTTTCCTATCTTTTAGTCTGAACAATTCCTTACCATAAATATTCCATCTACCAGTTTCCATCCATAGATCTTTAGGAAGTATTAATGGAAGAACTACTTCTTGACCTCCTATAGCATTCATTTCCTGCCTTACTATATTTTCAATTTTTTTTAAAACTTTAAATCCTAAAGGCAAAAATTCATAAAAACCAGAAGAAAGTTTACGTACCATTCCAGATTTTATCATTAATTTCGCAGAAATAGCATCAACATCAGATGAAATTTCCCTCAATGTAGGAATAAACAATTTAGAAAAAAACACAAAAAAACCTCCAAATCAAAACATGATAACATAATTTACCAACTCTTCATTTTATAAAAATTTTTAATATTTTAAATTTTGTTTTTCCTGATGGAAGTTTTACCTCACAAATTTCACCTTCTTTATGTCCTAAAAGACCCTGTACAAGCGGAGATTGTACTGATATTTTGTTTGTACCAATATCAGCTTCTTCTAAATCAACAACAGTATATTCATAATCATTGTAATTTTCATCTTGTATAATTATAGTAACACCAATAAAGACTCTATCAGTATCAATACTTTTTTCATCAATAATTTTCGCACATGTTATTTTTGATTCAAGTTCAATAATTCTACGCATAAGACTAGAAAGCGTTTCTTTTGCAGCATGATATTCTGAATTTTCCTTTAAATCTCCGTATTCTCTAGCTTTGGAAATTTCATCTTGAATTAATGGTTTTCTCTTTTGAAGTTCTTCCAATTCTTTAATAAGCTTTTCTCTACCCTTTCTAGTTAAATATATTTTTTCCATCATTTTGTCTCACTCCTGTGAATTAGCTACATTTTTTAATATAGAAATAATTTTATCTACCCATTCATTATGAACAACACTACCTACAATAATACCTTTCTTAAATAATATACCTATATTATTACTTCCTCCAGCTATACCAAAATCAGCATCTTTTGCTTCACCTGGACCATTTACAATACAGCCCATCAAAGCTATGCGTATAGGCTTAACCAATTTTCTTAAATTTTTCATAATAAAAATTCTTTTTTCAACTTCAGAAACTATCTTTATTAAATTAAATTTACATCTAGAACATGTAGGACATGAAATAATTTCTACACCTGAATTACGTAACATCATAGATTGTAAAATATAATAAGCCACCCTAACCTCTTCAATAGGATTAGCAGTGAGAGAAATTCTTATTGTATCTCCAAGTTCTTCATGTAATATTATGCCAAGCCCTACAGAAGATTTTATAGTCCCGCCAAATATTGAACCTGCTTCTGTTATCCCTAAATGTAAAGGATAATTCCTTTTCGAAGCAAACAATTTATATGCTTGTACCGTAACATCAATATTTGATGCTTTTAAAGAAACAACTATATCTAAAAAATTATGTCTTTCTAAAATTCTCACATGCCTCATTGCAGCATCAACAAGAGCTTTTGCTTTTAAAGAATTATCAGAAAAATTATAAATTTCTTTTAGTGAACCTGCATTAACTCCAATTCTTATAGGAATTCCTACCTTCTTAGCTTCTTTAACTAAAATTTTTACTTTATCCTGTGAACCTATATTCCCAGGATTAATTCTCAATTTGTCAATCCCTTGTTTTATCGTTTCGAGCGCTATTCTGTAATCAAAATGAACATCTGCTATTAAAGGAATTTTTATATGTTTTTTTATTTTACTTATATTCGAAGTTGACTCCATATCAGGGAAAGAAACTCGCACAAGCTCACAACCTATCTCTTCCAATTGTCTAATCTGTTTTAAAGTAGACCTCCAATCTCTTGAATCTGTATTTGTCATAGACTGTACTCTAATAGGAGATCCCCCACCTATTACAACATCTCCAATATTAATTTTTCTTGTTTGAAATCTTTTATAAAAATTCATTAATTTTCACAATTATTTATTTTTTTATTTATTATCAAATCTTTTAAAATATTTGTTTACTCATCTATCTAAATAATTTATCAACATTTAATCTTATTAAATCATTATATGTTGCAAAAAGAAAAATAGTTATAATAAAAATTAAACCAATTCCATTATAAATTTGAATAAATTTCATTTTCATTTGCTTTCTACTTAATCCTTCAACGAGAAATAATATAATCATACCCCCATCAACCATAGGAATTGGTAACAAATTAAATAAACCTAACGCAGTAGATATAATTGCAATTAATTTTACATAACTATATGCGCCATTTTTTGTAGCATCCACCATTGTATGAATAACGCCAATTGGACCAGCAATACTAGGTTTTTCAAACGAAATAAGTTTGTCTACAAGATACACAACAGTCATAACAATTTGAATTACTAAAGTTTTTACACCAAGATATAAAGATTTAAAAAAACTTATTTTTGTTTTTATTACAACTGGAGTTATTCCTATTGCTCCTAATTTGGTTATTGGATCTTTCGCTATAGGAATACTTAATTCAAAAGAATGACCTTTCCTGTCTATTATAAAAAAAGCCCGCTTATTTGCTCTCTTTCTTATATTTATACATAAATCATTCCACTTATCTACCTTTATTCCATCTATAGATTTTATTTTATCACCAGGCAAAAGACCTGAAAATTCAGCTGGATAGTTTTTTACAACAGCTCCTATAGAAGAATTTATTGATATTGTTTGTACACCATACACATTAAAAATAAAAATAAAAAGAAAAACAGCAAAAATATAATTTGAAAAAGGACCTGCAAATGCTATCAATACCTTCTTATACCATTTAAGAGATAAATATTCATCTTTCAAACCTTTAACATCTTTAGGATTTTCACCTGCCATTGAAACAAACCCACCGAAAGGAATTATCTTTATGCAATATTTTGTTCCATTATAAGTACTTTTAACTAAATCTGGACCAAAACCAAAAGCAAAAGTCAATATTCTCACTTTAAATATTTTCGCAACGATAAAATGTCCAAACTCATGTATAAAAACCAGTAAACTAATTCCAGATACAATATTAATTATTTGGAAAAACGTTATCATAATAAATTCCTTTATGTAATAAAAATTACTTACGCTACAAATTTTCTTGATATTAAAATCAAGTAACTAAATCATCCATATGTATGATTATCTATTATTTTGCGTGCATATTTTTTTGCCCAAGAATCAACTTTAAAAAAAGTTTTTAATGAAACATTTTTCAAAATTCTATGAGATTTTATTGTTATATCAATAATCTTAAATATATCGGTAAATTTTATTTCTTTATTTAAAAAGGCTGCAACTGCAACTTCATTTGCAGCATTCATTGTAGTAAGCAATGTATATCCTTTTTTTGCTACTGAATAAGCAAGCTTCAAACATGGAAATTTATTAAAATCAGGTTTATAAAACTCTAATTTATGAATCTTAGCAAAATCTAATGTTTGAATATTTGAATCTAATCTTTCAGGATAAGTTAAAGCATATTGTATCGGAAGCCGCATATCGTGATTTGAAAGTTGTGCTATAACTGAACCATCAACATACTCAACCATTGAATGTACTATAGACTGAGGATGTATTATAATCTCAATTTTATCGATTGGTACACCAAAAAGAATAGAAGCTTCAATACTTTCAAATCCCTTATTCATAAGTGTGGCACTATCAATTGTTATTTTCTTACCCATTTTCCACGTTGGATGATCTAAAGCCTGCTCTACTGTTATTTTTGAAAAATCTTTATTATATCTGTAAAATGGTCCACCTGAAGCTGTAAGTATAATTTTTTTAATCCGTGATTTTTTTTCGTTTATACAACATTGAAATATTGCAGAATGTTCACTATCAATAGGAAGTATTGAAACTCCATTTTTATTGGCAAGATTCATTATATAATTTCCAGCAACAACGAGGATTTCTTTGTTTGCAATAGCAATATTCTTCTTGGCTTTTATAGCAGCTATTATAGATTTTAATCCAACAGTTCCTACAAGTGCTACAACAACTGTATCGATTTTTGATGTTGTTACAAGCCTTTCAAGACCTGTATCACCACTATGAACATCAATTCTAAACTTATTCAAAATACACCACTTTTTTAATTTTTGAGCATCAATCAAATTACTTACAGATACAACTTCTGGTTTAAATTTTTTAATTTGAGACTTCAAAATCTCTATATTAAAACCTACAGCAAGTCCCACAACATTAACAACATTTTTCATTTTAGAAACTACATCTAGAGTTTGTAAACCTATTGAGCCAGATGATCCTAAAATCGCTATTTTTTTCATTTTAAAAATTTTAAAATATGATAAACTATAGGTGCCACAAATATATAAGAATCAAATCTATCAAAAAATCCACCATGTCCCGGTATTATTCTACCAGAATCTTTAACATTAACATCTCTCTTGATAAGAGATTCTGCAAGGTCAGAAGATTGACCAACAATACTAATTACAATACCAAGTAATACCGCATTTTTAAGGGTTAAAATATTGCTCATAAACATATTTCTACAAATAGTAGAAGTTAAAACAGCAAAAATTATTCCCATTATTGCTCCTTCTATTGTTTTCATAGGACTAATGCTCATAGCAAGTTTATGTTTACCAAAAATTTTTCCAAAAATATAAGCTGCAGTATCTAAAATCCAAGTTACTATAAAAATAAAAAACACAAATTCCATACCATTATTTAAATCACGTATGTAAATCATATAAACTAGAGTAAGAGGTATAAAAAAAGCTCCAAAAAAAGATGATAATATTCTATTCATACATAAATCAGGATTTTTATTAAAAAGTTCTGTCCCAAAAAGAATAAATATCATTATGATAGAATAAATACCAACTTTATCTGCTGAAAAATTCTTAAAAAAACACATTAATATAAAAAACGCTATCATCATTATAAGAGATATAATAATGTAAGGATTATATTTTTTTGACATCAATAATAAATATTCCAGAACACACAACACTGATATAACAAGCATCATTACACGAAATAAAATATTCCCATAATATACACAAACACATATGAAAGGTATTCCTATGACAGCCGTAAATATCCTGGTTAAAAACATATTTTAAAATCCCTATTTTTTCTCTTAAAAAACACAAATATCAAAAGTTTAATATTTTAAGTTTATATTACAATCCTCCAAAACGTCTTTTTCTTTTTTGAAATTCTTGTACAGCATTTTTTAAATCTTGCTCTGTAAAATCGGGCCACAACTTATCTGTAATATAAATTTCAGAATATGCAATCTGCCAAAGAAGAAAATTCGATACTCTAAATTCTCCAGATGTACGAATAAGCAAATCTGGCTCAGGCTGTCCTGCAGTATATAAAAATGACGACACAATTTCTTCTGTAGGATTTTTAATACCACACCTTAACATCTCTACAAAAGCACGTATAAGTTCCTGCCTTGCTCCATAATTCAAAGCTATATTCAACTGAAGTCCTAAATTTTTAGATGTAATTCCACAAATATAATCAACTTCAGCTTTTATATCATTAGGAAATTTTGATAAATCACCAAGTATTCTCAAACAAACACTTAAATCACTTAATTCCTTAAATTCTTTTTTCACAAAAAAAGCAAATAAAGAAAATAACGATTCCACTTCATTTATAGGCCTTTTCCAATTTTCAGTAGAAAAAGCATAAAGAGTCAAAATTTTTATCCCAAGACAACTTGCAGCCTTGACGATTTTTTTTACAGTCCTAATCCCTTGTTCATGACCAAAAATTCTAGGTAAAGATTTTTGCCTTGCCCATCTACCATTACCATCCATTATAATAGCTACATGTACAGGTATCAAACATTTTCTCTTAATTTTGAGAAATTGCACTTACTGGACAAGTTGATTCACATACTCCACATCCTACACATACATCAGAATTAATTTCATACTTATCTTCTTTTTGCTCGATAGCTGAAATAGGGCAATTTCCTGCACACGCTCCACATCCTACACATACACTCTTATCAATATGATAAACCATTATTACATTCCCCCTTTCTTATATCTGCATTATATCTCGCTGTTTAATAGCCACACTTTCACTTACTTTTTTTACATAAATATCTGTAATTTTTTGAGCCTCAATTTCAAATTTATCCTTATCATCCTTAGTTATAATCTTATTTTTTTCAAGCTTTTTTATATTTTCAATTAAAATTCTCCTCTCATTTCTTATAGTTATTTTAAATTCCTCAGCCATTTTATTTAGAGACTTAACTATATCTTTTCTTCTATCTTCAGTAAGAGAAGATACTGAGACACGTATAAGTTTTCCATTATTTACAGAATTTAACCCTATATCAGCCTTAAGCAAAGCTTTTTCTATTATATTTATTTGAGAAGCATCCCAAGGTCTTATCTCAATTGTTTTTGCATCCAAAATATTTATTCCTGCAATTTGACGTACAGTTACAATCGAACCATAACTCTCAACTTTTATATTTTCAATCATTGAACTATTTACTTTATTTGTTCTTATAACAGTTAATTCATACTTTAACTTATCTATAGTTTTTTTCATAGTTTCTTCTGTCATAAGAAAAAAATTACGTATTTGCAATTTAAACCTCTACCAACGTACCTATTTTTTCACCATCTAAAACTTTCTTTAAATTACCATCTTTATAAAAATCAAATACAGTAACCGATATGTTTGTTTGCATACATAACGAAAGAGCACAGACATCCATTATTTTTAGATGTTTTTTCAACGCTTCATCAAAAGTTAAATAATCAAATTTAACTGCATTTTTGTTTTTTTTAGGATCCACAGCATAGACACCGTCAACCTGAGTAGCTTTCAAAAGCATATCAGCTTTTATTTCTGCAGCCCTTAATGCAGCTGCAGTATCTGTCGTAAAAAAAGGATTTCCAGTGCCTCCAGCAAAAATAACCACATTCCCATCATCAATACATCTTATAGCCCTTTCTTTATTGAAATTTTCAGAAAAACCACATACACCACTTGCAGAAAATACATTGGACTTTATGCTTACTTTTTCTAAAGCATCATTTAGAGCAAAAGAATTTATAACCGTAGCCAACATTCCCATTTTATCTGCAGCAACTCTTTCCACAAATTTATCTCTACCTCTCCAAATATTACCCGCACCAACAACAATAGCAAGCTGCACTTTATCACTACTAATAGCAGATTTAATCTCTTTCGCAACTCTTGTAAGACTACAAATGCTTATCGAAGAAAAATTATCAGAAAAAGTTTCACCAGAAAGCTTTAAAAGTACCCTCTTTACGGACATTATATTATTCTTCCCCTACTCTGAACCTTATAAATCTTTTCACTACTATATTTTCATCTACTTTAGCAATAACATCCATCACTAAATCTTTTATTTTTCTTTTAAATGTCATATCCCTTATATAAATTTGATCATATAAACATACCTGGTTATAAAATTTTTCAAGTCTACCATTAATAATTTTATCCCATATTTTTTCAGATTTTTTTTCTTCTTTTAACTGAGACTCATAAATTTCTTTTTCTGTTTCAATTATACTTAAAGGAACAAATTCACGAGAGATATATGTAGGAGCAGTTGCAGCAATTTGCATTGCAATTTCTTTAACCAAAACTTTAAAATCTTCAGTTTTCGCAACAAAATCAGTTTCACAATTAACTTCAACCAAAACACCAAGAATACCATTACCATGTATATACGAATATACAAGTCCATGCCTTACGGACCTATTAATTTTTTTAACAGCTAAAGCCATTCCCTTTTTTCTAAGCAATTGGTACGCTTTATCTATATCATTGTTAGCCTCTTTTAACGCATTTTTACAATCAATTATACCTATTCCACTCATTTCTCTTAATTTAGATATAAGCTTTATTGGCATGTTTTCACTTCTCCTATTATTTTTTATAATATTTTATCATTAACTTTCTCTATTTTTGAATCATTTTCATCATCAACTTTTAACACACCAACATCAGCATAATCATTTTGTTTTTCCACAACATTTTTACCTTCTACAACAGCATCTGCAATAATAGAACAAAATAACTTTACAGCTCTTATAGCATCATCATTACCAGGTATAGGATAATCAACCAAATCTGGATTACAATTTGTATCGCAAACTGCAACAATAGGAATATCAAGTTTTTTCGCTTCAGAAACAGCAGTTGCCTCTTCATTAGGATCTATTACAAACATTACACCAGGAAGACTTGATATATTTTTAAGACCTTCCAAAGATTTTTCTAATTTTATCCTCTCTTTTTCAATTTTCGATTGCTCTTTTTTTGAAAGAAAATTAAAAATTCCACCTTTTTTCATTTCTTCTATTTCTTTATATCTGATAATCGATCTTTTTAAAGTTTCAAAATTAGTAAGTGTCCCACCAAGCCACCTCTCAGAAACAAAATATGCGCCACATCTTAACGCCTCTTCTTTTATAGGAATTTGCGCTTGTTTTTTTGTTCCTACAAATATTATATCCTTACCTTCTATAATAAAATCTTTTACAACTTTATAATTCTTCTTTAGCTCTCTAAGAGTTTTTTGAAGATCGATAATATGAATTTTATTTCTTGTTCCAAAAATAAACCTAGCCATCTTTGGATTCCATCTCCTTGTTTGATGTCCAAAATGAACTCCAGCTTCTAATAAAGCCTTCATCGTTATATTTGCCACGATTATCTGACTCCTTTTTCAATCTATATACTATTTATTCAATACAAACGCAGACAATTCTATCAAAAAAAATTATAATTCGCAAATATCATAATAAAGACCAAAAATAGCAACTAAATAGTATATAAAAATTTATATCTATCTTTATCGTAAAACAGAAAAATCTATAAATTCTGCAAATATATTTTTTATATACTTTAAAATTAAAATTCTATTTAATCTTATTGTTCTATCTTCAACCATAATCATAATTTTTTCAAAAAAATTATTAATTAATGGTTTTATTTCTAATATTTTATTAAAGATATCTTCGTATACATTTTTTGATATACAATGTTCAACTTCTCTTTTTATTCTCTTAGAAACAATGTAGAGATTTTTTTCAATTTCTTCAACAAGTAATTTTTCATTTACATACTGGATATTTATATTGTGATAAATATCGCTATTTTGTTTTTTTACATAATTTATAATATTATCTATCCTTTTAAACATTGAAATAATAGATAAAAAATCATCTTTTATGGAAATATCTTTCAATACACAAAGTTTTATTTGTAAAACACCTATAAATTTAAATCCTTTGCATCTCGACACATTTGTTACGGCCTCTATTTCTTTAGAACTATAGCCTTCCATCTCAAAAATATTTTCTATTCGTTGCCATAAAAAATTTATAAGATTTTTATAAGCATTTTCTAACTTAGAACTGTTTTTTATATTATTTGGTAGAAAACTAAAAATCTCTTTTATTATATGTTCTAAATCTTGATTAGGCAGCTTTTCTTTTACCATTCTAACGAATCCAGTGGCGATTCTTTTTAATCCATATGGATCTGTAGAACCTGAAGGTTCAAACCCTATTGAAAAAGTTGCTACTAAAGTATCTATTTTATCAGCTAAAGAAATTAAAAATGCTACTTTATTTGAAGGAAGTTTACCAAACGCACTCAATGGCCAATAATGTTGTTCTATCGATAAAGCAATATCTTCACTTTCATTTAATTTAAATGCATAAATTCTCCCCATAACCCCTTGAAGTTCAGGATACTCAAAAACAACATCACTGGCTAAATCTACTTTTGATAACATTATTGCTCTTTCAAGTATTTCATCATCTATTTTCATATTAAATTTTTTATTAAAAAGCATAGCTATTCGTTTAACACGCTCAATTTTTTCATAAATTGTTCCAAGTTTATCATAAAAAATAATTTTCTTTAATTTATTTATATTTGAATGGAATCCCTTATGTAAATCATTATTATAAAAAAACATAGCATCAGCAAGCCGTAAAGAAATAACATTTTCATATCTTTCTTTTACAATTTTCTGATATTGTGATATTCCATTTTTAATACTTATAAAATAATTTAAAATTTCATTTTTTTTATTGTGTAATAAAAAACATTTATGATTTTTTTTCATACATACAGTAAGTATTTCTGAAGGTAGAGTCAGATATTTATTATCAAAATTACAAAGTATAGCTGATGGATATTCAACAAGATAAGTTATATCATCAATTAAACCTTCATCAACAATTACACTTCCAATATTCTTGGATACAGATTTCATTGATTGCTTTATCGCCTCACGTCTTTCATATTGATTCACAATAACATAATTATTTTTCATTATTAAAAGATAATTTTCAGGATAATCTATTTTTATTCTATTTTTGTTATATACATGAAGTCCTGATGTAAAATTTGAAGAAATCACACCTGCAATTTTAAATTTAACTACCTTTTTACCATAAAGTGCAACTATATTTCTTATAGGTCGCGCAAACTTGAATCTAGTTTCTTCCCAAAACATAGTCTTGGGGAATAATATATTTTTTATTATATTATAAAATATTTCTGCTAGTAATTTTTCAGTCTTTTCTCCTTTAATTTTTTTTATAAAGCAAAAATATTCTCCTTTTTTAGTCATTTTTACTGTGAGATCTTTTAACTTTATATTATGTTTTAATGTAAAACCTTTTATCGCTTTTAGATGATTTTTTTGTTCATTTCTTGCTACCTTGAATGGAGGACCTAAAAACTCCTCTGTTATGTCGTTACTTCTTTCTATAAGGTCGCTTACCAGAAGAACAAGCCTCACAGGGGTAGCATAAGTTCTTAATGAATTATATTTTAACCCAAAAGTTAAAAAAACATCTGTAGTAAATTTTTCTATTTGCTTTAGCGCAGGTTCAATATACGAGGTAGGTAATTCTTCAGTCCCTATCTCAAGTAAAGCATTCTTTGTGATCATTTTATAAATCCTATAATTTTCAAATATTCTTCAGCCACAGCTTTAGCAAGAGTACGAACTCTTAAAATATAATCAACTCTTTCAGAAACTGATACGGCACCTCTTGCATCAAGAATATTAAATAAATGAGAACACTTTATTACAGCATCATAGGCAGGAATTGGAAGTTTTTCTTTTGTAAGTCTATTTGCTTCCTTTTCCCAATCATTAAAATGGCTTCTTAACATATCTATATTTGCTTTTTCAAAGTTATAAAAAGACCATTGTTTTTCAGATTCAAAATATATATCTCCATATGTCGTATTATTACCCCATAATAAATCATAAACATTATTTTTTTTCTGAATATACATTGCAAGCCTCTCAATTCCATATGTAATTTCAACTGAAATTGGACTTAAACTTATACAACCCATATGTTGAAAATATGTAAATTGTGTTGTCTCCATACCATCAATCCAAACCTCCCATCCAAGACCCCATGCACCTAATGTCGGAGATTCCCAATCATCTTCGATGAATTTCATGTCATGTTTTTTAGAATTAAATCCAACAAATTTCAAACTGTCTAAATAAACTTGCTGTATATTATTAGGTACAGGTTTCATAATAACTTGAAATTGATAGTAACACTGTAATCTATTAGAATTAGCTCCATAACGTCCATCAGTAGGTCTTCTTGAAAGTTCAACATAAGCAACATTCCACGGAATAGGCCCCAAAGAACGTAAAAAAGTTGCAGGATTAAATGTTCCAGCACCCTTCTCTAAATCATATGATTGCAATATAAGACACCCTTTTTTTGACCAAAATTTATACAACATCATAATAATTTCTTGAAAATTCATATAATTTCCTATTTTTTATATTATTTTAATAAATCAATTACTACAATTATATTAATTAATCAAAGTTATGTTTAATATTATAAAAACTATATTACCTTATTTAAATATAATAAATAAATTTCAAAAATATATATTTACCTACGAACTTTTGGATGACGAACATTTTTCCCATGAACCATAAAAATAACATCTTCACTAATATTTGTTGCATGATCTCCAAGTCTTTCTATGCTTTTTACAATAAACATCAAATCTACAGCTTCCTGAATAATTTTAACATTTAATGCTTTAATCATTAAATTTTTAAGATTATTGAAAACTCTATTCCTTAAATTGTCAACTTTATTATCTTTTATAAGAACCGACAATGCAAGTTCAGAATCATTTGTATTAAAAGCTTTGATACAGTCCATTATCATATCTTGTACAATCTCAATCATTTCAGGTATGTCTGTAAGAGGCTTAAATTTAGTATTTTTTGTTAAACATACAGCTTTTTCACTTATATTTACAGCTTCATCCCCCATTCGCTCTAAATCACTATTAATACGCATTGCTGAAGTTATAAATCTCAAATCAACTCCAACGGGCTGGTTTAAAGCTATAAGCTTTAAGCACTTATCATCGATAACTAATTCTTGAATATTAACTTTTTTTTCAAGACATAATACGACACCAGACTGTTTTAAATCTTTATCTACAAGTTCTTTCATCACAACTTTTATCATCTCCTGCACAAGACCTGCCATACTGATAAGGCAATCTTGTAAATCATTTATTTCTGAATCAAAATGACGCATATATCCTCTTTTATTTTTCAAATTTTATTACAAAATTTAAAAGTACACATTTTATCAATTTCAGCTATAAAATATTTTAAGCTAAATATTCTCTTCTATCCAAATCTACCACTAACATAATCTTCCGTTTCATTCATAGACGGATTAGTAAATATTTTTTCAGTTTTATCGAATTCTATGAGCTCTCCAAGAAGCATAAACGCCGTATTATGTGAAACTCTTGCCGCTTGTTGCATATTATGTGTTACTATTACGATAGTATATTGATCACTTAAATAAATTATTAATTCTTCAATTTTTTGTGTTGCAATAGGATCAAGTGAAGAACATGGTTCATCAAGAAGAATTATATTTGAAGCTACTGCAACGACTCTTGCTATACAAAGTCTCTGTTGTTGTTCCAAGGTTAAACTTAGTGCTGACTTATGTAATTTATCTTTAACATGATCCCATAATGAAACAGATTTTAAACTTTTTTCGACAACTTCATTAATAGCATTTTTTTTTGAATGTATTCTATTAATCTTTAATCCAAAAGCAACATTTTCATAAATCGAAATTGGAAAAAGATTTGGTCTTTGAAAAACCATTCCAACATTTTTTCTTAAAATCCTAACATCAATTCCAATATCATAAATATTTTTACCAAAAATATTAATTTCTCCACTGACATGTACACCTTCTATTGTATCATTCATTCTATTTATTGATCTCAAAAGACTAGATTTGCCACAACCAGATGGACCTATTATAGCTGTAATCTTTCTTTCTAAAATATTAACATTAATATTTTTAAGTACATGAAGACTTGTATAATATAAATTAAAATTTCTTATTTCTATTTTTGACATTTCATATCTCCAAAAATAAATCAAACATTATAAACACTTCATTTTATCCAAATCTCCCAGTTATGTAATCTTCCGTTTGTTTTTTTTTAGGAGACACAAACAATTCATCAGTTTTATTAATTTCCACAAGTTTACCCATTAAAAAAAATGCCGTTTTATCACTAACACGAGATGCTTGTTTTACATTATTTGTAACAAGAACTATAGTATATTTTCGCTTAAGTTCAATCATAGATTCTTCAACTTTTGCTGTAGATATCGGGTCAAGTCCAGAACAAGGTTCATCAAACAAAATAATTTCTGGATTAACAGCAAGAATTCTTGCTATACAAAGTCTCTGTTGTTGTCCTCCAGATATCTTCATAGCAGATGAATTCAATCTATCTTTAACTTCATCCCATAATGAAGCATCTCTTAAAGCCTGTTCT
This sequence comes from Endomicrobium sp., assembly GCA_031266535.1. Lineage (GTDB taxonomy): Bacteria > Elusimicrobiota > Endomicrobiia > Endomicrobiales > Endomicrobiaceae > Endomicrobiellum. The sequence continues at coordinate 177,523 of JAISAS010000004.1, forward strand.
ACTATAATATTTTGCTCTGATTTACTTAAAATAATATTTAAACACTTTGGAGCATATATGATATTTTCATATATACTCATAGGTAAAGGTATAGGCATTGCAAAAAGCATACCAACTCTTTTCCTCAGATTTTCCATATTCATACAAAAAATACTATAACCGTCAAGATAAACTTCGCCTTTACGTAAATAATTTACGTTAAAATCATTCATTCTATTCAAGGTTCTTAAAAACGTTGTTTTACCACTGTTTGCCGGACCCATAATACTCAAAATTTTATTTTGTTCAATGTTAATATCTAACGATTCTAGTACACATTTTTTATTATAATAACAACTTAAATTTTTAACTTTAATTTTATCTACCATTTTCTATTTTTCCTAAAGTATATCCTTGCAATAATCGCAATAAAATTCATACTCAAAACTATTATTAAAAGTGCAAGTGCTGTAGCAAATATTCTATTTTCTTCCATATTAGGTATCTGCGTAGCTGTAATATACAAATGATACGGTAAAATCATTACCTGATCACGTATAGAATGCGGTAAGTGTGGAGTATAAAAAGCCACAGCCGTAAATAATAAAGGCGCAGTTTCACCAGCTATTCTTGCAGTACTAAGCACAGCTCCCGTTAAAATACCAGGGATAGCATTTGGAAGAACTATATGTACTATTGTCTTCCAACGACTTACTCCAAGAGATAAACTTGCCTCTCTAAATGAGAGAGGCACACTATTCAAAGCACCATAAGCAGTAGTTATAACTACTGGTAATTCCATCATAGATAAAGTTAAAGCCCCTGCTATAATGGAAACACCTAACTTTAAATATATAACAAAAATACCTAATCCAAATAATCCATAAACGATCGATGGAACCCCAGCTAAATTAATAATCGCAAGCTTAATTATTTTTGTAAATAAATTATTTTTAGAATATTCGTTTAAATATATAGCAGCGCCTACACCAATTGGAAGAACAAAAAAAATAGAAATTATAACTAATAAAAAAGTTCCAATAATAGCAGGGAGAATTCCTCCCTTTAGCATTCCACTAGTAGGCATCGAAGTTAAAAACTTCAAAGTAAAAAAAACAGACCAGCCTTTCGCTATTATTATGGAAATTATTAAAACACCTGGGATAATAGCTAAAATAGTTGCTAAAAATAAAAATAAATATGAAAGTTTTTGCGATAATTTAGGACTTAATTTTATCATTTATTTTTTTCTAAGAAATAAATCTGCTATAAAATTTACAATGAATGTTATCACAAAAAGTACAAGCCCTATAGCAAATAATGCCTTATAATGTGCACTATCCCTAACTACTTCACCCATTTCACTAGCTATCGTCGCAGTCATAGTTCTTACAGGATCAAAAATAGAATCAGGTATATTAGCTGAATTTCCAGTTATCATCATAACAGCCATAGTTTCACCAACTAATCTTCCTATACCAAGCATTACAGCAGCTATTATTCCTGGCCTTGCCTCCTTTAATACGATTCTTCTCACAGTCTGCCATTTTGTTGCTCCCAAAGCAAATGCACCTTCTTTGTACTCCCAAGGCACAGAATGTATTGCATCCTCAGATATTGTTATTATAGTTGGCATAATCATACATGCAAGCATTATCGATCCTGTAAAAGCTGTAAGTCCAGTGGGAATATTAAAAAAAAACTTAACAAAAGGAACAACAGTACGTATTCCTATAAAACCTATTACAACACTTGGAATCGCAGCCATAAGTTCTACTAAAGATTTTAAAATATTACGTACACCCTTTGGAGCAATTTCAGAAATATAAAGTGCTGACATAACGGCAATAGGAACCGCTACTACACAAGCTCCAAACGTAACCAAAAAAGATCCAATAATTGTAGGTAAAATACCAAATAACGGTTTATTTGAATTTGGATACCAGTTCTTTCCAATAAGAAATTTTATAAAATTGTAATCCCAAAAAAAACTAATTGCTTCTTTGAACAAAAAAATAAAAATAGAAATAACAAAAATAATCGATAACATTCCACACATAAAAATTGCTGTCTCAATAATAACATCCTTATTTTTTTTCATTCATCTACCATAACTATTTAACTTTATTTTTTACCTTGCACTTTAATGGGACAAAATCAGTCTCTAAAATTATTTTTTGTCCATGATCAGACAAAACAAAATTTATAAATGTTTTTATAATATCTTTTTGCTTTGTATTTGTGTACAAATACAAAGGTCTTAAAATTGAATATGTACCATTTAATATATTTTCAAGCGTTGGATAAATATATTCACTATCTATATCCACTGCGATTGAAAGAGCTTTCACTCCACTGTTTATGAAACCAATACCTACATATCCCAAAGCATTAGGATTTCGAAAAACCTCATCATATATAGTTTGCGAAGATGGCATCATAAGAGATTTAACAGAAAATTCTTCTATAGCATTTTTATTATTATCTCTCAAAACTCGTTCCTTAAAAAATATATGAGTTCCAGAATTACTTTCTCTAGAAAGAATAACTATTTTTCTGTCTTCCCCCCCAACTTCTTTCCAATTTGTAATTCTTGCCATAAAAATATCTTTTAATTGATTTAATGTTAATTTATCAACAGGATTGTTTTTATTTACAAGTACTGCAAGTCCATCAAGACCAATTTTAAACTCAGCTATTTTTATATTTTTTTTTTCGGCCAAAATCTTTTCTCTTTTTTCTATCGAACGAGAAGACATTGCAATATCGCATGTAGCATTTATCAAAGATGCAAGGCCAGCTCCAGAACCTCCTCCAGTAATACTTACATTAGCTTTAAGTTTTGAATTTTTCTCTACTAAAGCTTGAATAAGATTTAACATAGTATCTGATCCTTTTATTTGTACAGATATACACTTATGATTATCGTGCCTCGTTTGCATATACAAACAAAAAAACACAAATATTAATAACAAAAAAAACTTTAAATATCTCATTATTCCCACTCTATAGTTGATGGTGGTTTATTAGAAATATCATAAACTACTCTATTAACACCTTTAATTTCATTTATAATACGAGATGACATTTTATTTAAAATCTCATACGGTAGTTTCACCCAATTCGCTGTCATTGCATCTTCAGAATTTACGATTCTTATTACAATTACATGTTCGTAAGTTCTAGCATCACCCATAACACCTACGGTCTTAATAGGAAGTATTATGGCAAAAGATTGCCATACTTTTTCATAAAAATCTGCATTTCTTATTTCTTCAGTAATTATACTGTCCGCTTTCTTTAAAATATTCAATTTTATTTTTGTTACTTCACCCAAAATCCTAATTGCAAATCCTGGACCTGGAAAAGGTTGTCTATTTATAATTTCTGCGGAAAGCCCTAACTCTTTTCCCAAAATTCTAACTTCATCTTTAAACAAAAATTTCAAAGGTTCAATAAGTTTTATTCTCATCCTTTTTGGGAGTCCACCAACATTATGATGACTTTTAATTGGAACTTTTGACCCTTTTATGCAAATACTTTCTATAACATCAGAATATATTGTTCCTTGCAAAAGAAAATTAATTTTTTTTAATTTTTTTATTTCCTTGTTGAAAATCTCTATAAAAATACTACCAATGATTTTTCTTTTACATTCTGGATCTACTATTCCTCTCAATTTTGAAAAAAAAATTTTTTTTGCATTTACTATTATTAGATTCCTACCAAACATCCTTCTAAATATTTTAAGTACTCTTTCTGTTTCTCCTAACCTTTGTAGTCCATGATCAACATAAACACAAAAAAGATGTTTACCTATTGCTTTATTAAGCATTGCTGCTGCAACAGAAGAATCTACACCGCCTGATAAAGCACACAAAACATTATTTTTTCCTACTTGCTTGCGAATTTTTTTAATTTCATCTATGATATAAGACTTCACAGTCCAGTCACGATTTGAATTACAAATTTTAAATATAAAATTTTGCAAAATTTTTTTTCCATTGATAGAATGTTTTACTTCAGGATGAAATTGAACACCATATATCTTTTTCATTGTATTTTCTATTGCAGCACAAGGAGAATTATTCGTGCTTGCAATTACTTTAAATCCCTTTGGAATTTCTGAAATTTTATCATTATGACTCATCCATAAAATTTCATTTGAATGAAGACCATCAAATAAATAATTACTATTTTTAATATTAACATTCGCAACGCCAAATTCTCTACATTTTGATAGATCAACTTTACCACCAAAATATTTCGCTATAAGCTGCATACCATAACATACTCCCAAAATAGGAATACCAAGATTCCATATTCTAGAATCAGGCCACATAGCATTTTTTAAATATACACTATTATAACCACCAGAAAGAATCAATCCTTTTAAATTCTCAAATTTTGTAAAACACTCGATATGTTTATTACCTAAATATACCTCACAATATACATTCTCTTCTCTTATGCATCTTGCAATTAATTGAGTATACTGTGAACCAAAATCTAATATTAAAATCATTTTTCCCCTTGCTGATATTTTTCAAAATAATGTTGTAATAAGAAAATAATATTGTGTATTTCTTAAAAATCAAAAAACAAACCCTACACAGTAAATCTAATAATATTTATAATATATAACAAATCCTATTATTTTATTATTTATATTTTTTAATACTAAATTTTTGCTAAAACTATGTCTTTTTGCGATTGATATTTTCCCTTTCTATCTAAATAAGAAACCTTACAAACTTCATCAGATTTTAGAAACATAACTTGAGCTATCCCTTCATTTACATAAACTTTAACCGGGACTGATGCCGTATTTACTATCGAAAGTGTTACGTACCCTTCCCACTCTGGTTCAAACGGCGTAACATTTACAAGAATACCACATCTGGCATAAGTTGATTTTCCAAATGCGATTGTTATAACATTTCTTGGAATTTTAAAATATTCTACAGTTCTACCTAAAACCAAAGAATATGGTAATACTTTTATATAATCTTTTACTATAACAGATTTAAATAATATCTCATGCGATTTTTTAGGATCAATTATTTTTGTTTTTTTGTTATCCATGACCATAAATTCTGATGAAAGCTTCACATCATATCCATATGAAGACACTCCAAAAGAAATTACTTTTTGTATGCACTGATTACCTACTTGATTCACATTATTAATATCATAACAAGGTTTTTTTATTTTATTTATATGTATAGGTTCAAATGGGTTAATCATATCATACTCAAACACCATTTTTTTTATCCATTCATCATTTTTTATCATTTTTATATTTATTAATTTATATTGTTATGTTTTTATGTTTAAAAACATTTAGAATATCCACATTCTTTACACATAACACATCCTTCAGTAAAAGTAAGCATTTCTCCGCATTCGGGACACTGCGGACATGCACCAGTTAAATTAATATTTGAATAACATTTTTCTTTATGTTCTGAATCATAATAAACAAGCATCTTCTGTTGTTGTACAGCAGGTGGTATCACTTTTTCTTTATTATATGATTCAAAAGCCTTAGCAATAGCATCTGCACATGATAATATTGCTTTTCCTTCAGAAAGAATAGGAGAAGGACACCTTATTCCTTTCAGCTGGTTTATAATTGAATATTGATTAACTCCAGATCGCAAAGCTAAAGAAACTAATCGACTAATAGCTTCAGCTTGAGATGAAGTACACCCTCCAGATTTACCAAGTTGAGTAAAAACTTCACACGCTCCTTTATCATCTTCATTCACAGTAACATACATTTTACCACAACCTGTATACATGAGAAATGTAAAGCCCTTTGTTTTTTTTGGTCTTGATCGAGGTTTTATTTCTCGAGAATATTTTTGAATTTCATTTTCTTTTTTATTAACAAGATTTAATACCTGTACATCTCTACTCCCATCACGATAAACAGTTACTCCTTTACAACCCATTTTATATGAAAGAATATAGACTTTTTTTACATCCTCTTCTGTAGCACCATTTGAAAAATTTACAGTTTTTGACACAGCATTATCTGTGAATTTTTGAAAAACAGCTTGCATTTTTACATGACCATAAGGAGTAATATCATGTGAAGTTACAAAAACTTTTCTTATTTTTTCAGGAATTTCTCTAAATTCTTGAATACTTCCTTTTTTTGATATCTTATCTATGAGATCTGAAGAATAAAAATTTTTTTCTCTTGCAAGTTTCTCAAAATATGGATTTATTTCATACATTTCTTCATTATCAAGACACTGCATTCTCTTATAGACAAGTGCAAAAATAGGCTCTATTCCACCAGAAGCCGAAGCTATTAATCCAATTGTTCCCGTAGGAGCAATTGTAGTTGTTGTAGCATTTCTAATAAGCTCATCGTTTGCATATATACTTTGTTTAAAATTAGGAAAAGCTCCTCTTTTAACTGCAAGCTCTTTTGAAGCTTTATGTGATTCATGTTTAATAAAATTCATAACTTTCTCAGCAATAAGCAAAGAATAATTAGAATCATAAGGAATTCCCAAGTATAAAAGTAAATCTGCCCAACCCATAACTCCAAGACCTATTTTTCTATTAGAACGTGTAACTTCTCCAATTTTACTTATAGGATAGTTATTCATATCTATAACATTGTCAAGAAAATGAATAGCAGTTTTTACTACTCTGGCAAGTTTTGTCCAGTCAACATCATCACCTTTAAAAAAATGTCCAAGATTTATAGAACCTAAATTACAAGACTCATAAGGAAGTAATGGTTGCTCTCCACAAGGATTTGTAGATTCTATTTGTCCAATATTTGGTGAAATAGGATTTTTATCGTTTATTTTATCAATGAAGACCACACCAGGTTCACCATTTTTCCATGCTTGGCTAACTATCTTATTGAAAACTTCTTTCGCGCTCAATGTTCCAGTTATTGCTCCATTTCTAGGATTATAAAGATTATAATTTGCATCATTTTCTAATGCATCCATAAATTTTTTAGTAATTGCAACAGATATATTAAAATTATTTAAACTACTGTTCTTGTCCTTGCAAACTATAAAATCTAAAATATCTGGATGATCTATTCTAAGCATAGCCATATTTGCTCCACGCCTTGTACCACCTTGTTTAATAGCTTCTGTGGCAGCATTAAAAACTTGCATAAAGGATACAGGGCCAGAAGAAACACCATTTGTAGTTTTAACTATATCATTTTTTGGTCGAAGATTTGAAAAAGAAAATCCAGTTCCGCCTCCAGATTTATGTATAAGCGCAGTATTTTTCAACGTTTCAAAAATTGAATTCATTGAATCATTTATCGGTAAAACAAAACAAGCTGAAAGCTGTTGCAAATGCCTACCAGCATTCATCAAAGTAGGCGAATTCGGCAAAAAATCAAGAGAAGACATAACAATATAAAATTCTTTTATCAATGCAGTTACATCTGTATTACTATCATAGATTTTATCTGCTTGTGCAATATTCTCTGCAACTCTATAGAATAAATCTTCAGGCTTTTCAATCAAAATACCATCCTCATCTTTCATCAAATATCTTTTCTCAAGAACGAGTAACGCATTTTTACTCAACTTTGGAACATTCTCAGAAATCAATTCTTTCTTTATATCTCCTATTATCATATTATTTACCCTCCAATAACAATCAAACCATATTATAAACTAAAAAATGTAAAAATACTAAAAAATTTAATCAAAAATAACGCACTACATCCATTATAAAATATGCTACCTTATATAAATTAGATTATTATGTGTTATACTTATAGATTCTTTAATACCTTTTATCATTCATTAAAATACTATATAAACAGTAAGTCATTAGATGTTTCTAATATACTTAAATCTTACATACAAACTTTTTTAACATTTTATAACCTTTACTACAAAATATTTATATTTTTAATAATTTCTAAATATTATTTTTCTTTACATCTTTATTTCCTTTTTTAATTCTTCAACTTTATTAATTTTTTCCCAAGTAAAATCTTTATTTTCTCTTCCAAAATGTCCATATGCAGCAGTATTTGCAAAAATAGGTTTACGAAGATTCAGATAATCCGCTATACCTTTAGGGGTAAGTGGAAACACCCTTTTTACAACAGGTTCTAAAACTTTTCCTGAAATTTTTCCTGAATGATGAGTGTTAATCATTATCGAAATGGGATTTGCCACACCAATTGCATATGCTAATTGTACAGTACATTTATCAGCAAAATTAGCTGCAACTATATTTTTCGCAATATGTCTTGCCATATAGCACGCACTCCTGTCAATCTTTGTAGAATCCTTACCTGAAAATGCTCCACCTCCATGTGCTACCATTCCACCATATGTATCAACTATTATCTTTCTTCCAGTAAGACCTGTGTCTGCTGATGGACCACCAATTAAGAATTTTCCAGTAGGATTTATATATATATCCGTACTTTTTTCAATTAACTCTCCTAGTACAGGTTTAATAACATTATTAAAAATTTCTTCTTTTGATTTTATTGTTATATGCTTTCCGGTTTTATTTAAAATTGCTTCTGTATGTTGAGTTGATAAAACAATGGCACTTATTTTTTTCGGCTTAAAATTTACATATTCAACAGTTACCTGTGTTTTCCCATCTGGTCCTAAATAAGGTAAAATACCACTTTTTCTAATCTTGGTAAGATTCATAGCAAGTTTATGTGCTAAAATTATAGGTAAAGGCATGAATTCTGGAGTTTCCTTACACGCAAATCCTATCACCAATCCCTGATCTCCAGCTCCACCATTGTCAACACCTCTGGAAATATCAGGAGACTGTGTATTTGTGATATCTATAATATTGCATGTATTATAATCGAAACCAAGAGACTGTTTATTGTAACCTATTTTCTCTATAGTTTTTTTTACAATATTTTTTATATTAATTTTTGCTACTGTATTAATTTCACCACCAATAATAATCAATCCTTTTGAAACAAAAGTTTCACAGGCAACTCTAGCCATTGAATCTTGACTCAAAATTGCATCCAAAATACTATCTGAGACTATGTCACATAATTTATCTGGATGTCCCTCTGTAACAGATTCAGATGTAAAAAAATATCCTTTTTTATTTAACATATATCTTTTATGTTCCAATTACCACAGAATCAAACAACGAAATATTACAAGGTATTACGGTATTATGTCCAACTATTGTATTTTTAATCCTCACATTTTTACCAATTTTAGAATTTTCCAAAACTATTGATTCTTCCAAAAATACATTACTACGTATGTTCACATTATCTGATATTACAGAATATGGGTTAATTATAGCATTTCTTCCTATAACTACATTATTTCCTATAAAACAAGGAGCATATATCTTAACAGTTTTATCAATTTGTAAATTATTACCCAAGTGTTTATAATTTTTGTTTTCCACATCAATATTAACTTTACCATCTAGTACATCAAAAACACCCTTTCTATATTCAGAGAAACTTCCTATATCAATCCAATACTCATTCATTATATATCCATAAATTTTTTCTTTCTTTTTAATCAATAAGGGAAATAAATCACTACTAAAATCAAAAAATTTATTTTCAGGAATAAATTTAAAAATCTTAGGATCAAAAATATAAATACCTGTATTTACATTATTTTCAAAAATATCATTCCACAATGGTTTTTCAATAAAAGACCTAATTTTAAAATCCTTATTTACTATTGCAAAACCATATTTAAACTTTGATTCTATTTTCTTTAAAATTATCGTAGCTAAAGATTTTTTTTTCTTATGAAATTCAATTGCATTTTTGAGCTTAATATTAGTCAATCCATCTCCAGACATAACTAAAAATGTGTCGTTAAACAAATACTCTACTTTTTTTATTGCACCTGCTGTTCCTAAAAGTTTCTTTTCATATGAAAAAATTAACTCAATTCCAATATTATTTTTCTTAAAAAAATTCTTTATAATATTGGGACAATGATGTAGATTTACACAAATACTGTAAATTCCATTTTTCTTAAGATTTACAAAAGTATAATATAGAACAGGTTTATCCAAAATTGGAATCATTGGTTTTGGAATATCGTTTGTTAAAGGTTTCAACCTTTCTCCAATTCCAGCTGCTAAAACAAAAGCTTTCACTTAAATTCCTTATTTCCTTTAATCATTTAATATTTTTTTATATCAAACTCTTGATTCTAACTTAACATTCCTTAATTCTATCTACATTTTTTCATTTTTTTTGTTCAATAATATCTTTTTTTTCTATAATTTTTCTTTGTTTACTCTCTTCAATTTCTCCAAAAGCTTTCTTTCTTATCTTAGTTTCTATTTCCTTAGTAATTACAGGATTTCCAGATAGATAAATTTTTACGTTATCTCTTCCCTGTCCTAATTTTTTACCATTATAACTAAAAAAAGCTCCTGATTTTTCGATTATTCCATCTTTTACACCTATATCTATTAAATATCCAAGTTTATCAATACCCTGTCCAAATATTATTTCAAACTCTGCTTGTTTAAAAGGTGCAGCTATTTTATTTTTTACGACTTTAACCCTAACTCTATTACCTAAAATTTCCTCACCTTTTTTAATAGATTCAATTTTTCTTATATCAAGTCTTACTGAAGAATAAAATTTAAGTGCAAGTCCACCTGGAGTTGTTTCAGGACTTCCCCAAATTATACCTATCTTTTGTCTTAATTGATTTATAAATATTATTGAAGTTTTAGATTTTGAAATATTAGATGTAAGTTTTCTAAGTGCTTGACTCATAAGCCTTGCCTGTAATCCCACAAAAGAGTCTCCCATTTCTCCTTCTATCTCAGCTTTGGGAACAAGCGCAGCTACAGAATCTATAATTATAATGTCAACCGCTCCAGAACGTACAAGCTTATCCGCAATTTCAAGTCCTTGTTCTCCAGAATCTGGCTGACATATTAAAAGATTCTCCGTATCTACACCAATTTTTTTTGCATAATCAGGATCCATTGCATGTTCAGAATCAATATACGCTGCAATACCATCAAGTTTCTGTGTTTCAGCAACCATACATAAAGCAAGAGTTGTTTTACCAGATGATTCAGGTCCATAAATTTCAATTATTCTACCACGCGGAATACCTCCTATACCAATAGCTATATCAAGCGGAAGCGCTCCCGTAGATATTGAATCAACTTTTTCTTTTAAATGTTTTTCTCCAAGACGCATAATCGCTTCTTTACCAAAATCTTTCTCAATTTGTAAAAGAGCAGAATCTAACGCTTTAAGCTTTGTATCTTTTATCATAATTCCTCCATTCTAAATAAACATGAATATATACATTTTTAAGCATTACCGTAACAAAACAGTTCCGAATTATATTTTTTTACGTTCTTTTATTTAATTTATGTTATGAATAAAAATTTATATTCTTATAATCTTACTTAACTTTATATTTTTAAAAACATTTCTTGTATCTACTATTATATTCGCTTCTTTTTGTATTTTTTTATAATCAATATTTGTATGATCTGTAATAATAACAACAACATCATATTTATTTAATCCCACAAAAGATTTAACCGATGATAAAACACATCCATTAATCGAAAGTTTAATACTATGCACATACGGATCGTAATAAAAAACTTTTGCTCTCTTAGAAATTAATATATTCATAATATCAATAGCTGGTGATTCACGTATGTCAGCAACATTTTTTTTATATGTTATTCCTAAAATTAGAATTTTTGAATTCTTTATTGATTTAACTCTTAAATTTAATATATCCACAACTTTTGAGACTACGTATTCAGGCATTCTTGAATTTAATTCTCCTGCAAGTTCAATAAATTTTGAATAAAAGTTTAGAGTTTTAAGTTTCCATGATAAATAGTAAGGATCTAAAGGAATACAATGACCACCTATACCTGGACCCGGATAAAAAGGCATAAAACCAAATGGTTTTGTTGCAGCAGCTTCTATAATTTCCCAAATATTTAGATCTAATTTGTTACACATCAAAGCAACTTCATTTACAAGTGCAATGTTCACAGCTCTAAAAGTATTTTCTAAAAGCTTCACCATTTCTGCTGTTTGAGTCGATGAAACTTTATAAACTTTTGTGAAAAAACCATAAATAGCAGCAGCAAGTTTTGTAGATTTTACACAAATACCACCTACAATTTTAGGAGTATTTTTTATCCCAAATTTTTTATTTGATGGATCAATTCTCTCAGGACTAAAAGCTAAAAAAAAATCTTTTCCAACACTTAGTTTTGTTTCTTCAAGTATTGGAAGCACAAGTTCTTTTGTAGTGCCAGGATATGTAGTAGATTCCAAAATTATAAGCTGTCCTTTTTGTAAAGTTTTTTTTATATTTTTCGTAGCTTCCATTATGTAAGAAACATCTGGATCCTTTGTTTTACGCAGAGGTGTCGGAACACATATAATTACAACATTCATCTTTTTTAAATTATCAAAATCAGTTGTTGCAATAAAAAATTTATCTAGTACAACTTTTTCTATATCTTTTTCATCAATATCATCTATGTAAGATTTACCTGAGTTTATACTATTAACTTTAAACTCATCAACTTCGAAACCTGTAATATTAAAACCTTGTTTGGCAAGCTCAACAGACAAAGGTAATCCTACATATCCCTGTCCAATTATGCCAATCCTTGCGGTTTTTAAATTTATCATATCTAACAATTGTTTGTACATAAAACAATTTCCTTTTCATATTTACAATTTACAAATTAACATAATCATTACAATAAGTTATAAATTAATATCTTTTAACCAGTACTTATTTTCTAAATACCAGTCAACTGTTTTTCTAATGCCATGTTCCAACGAGATTTTTGGTGTCCATTTCAAAATTTTCTTTGCTTTGTTTATATTTGCCAAGGTTGACATTATATCAGCTTTATGAAATTGCTTATAATCATATTTGGCTTTTTTATTTAAATTTTTTTCAATCAAGGTTATCATATAATTAATTTCATAAGTTTTACTACTCCCAAGATTAATCACTTCAAATCCAATTTTCTCAAGAGACTTCAATGTTCCTATAGCAATATCTTCTACATACGTAAAATCTCTACTTTGTGAACCATCTCCAAATATTTTAATAGGTTTTTCATCATCAATCCACTTAATAAAACGTATTATGCTCATATCTGGCCTTCCATACGGCCCATAAACTGTAAAATATCTTAAAATACTAACATCAATACCGTACAAATAATGATAAGAATAACACATTGCCTCAGCAGCTTTTTTAGAAGCAGCATATGGCGATATCGGAGTATTCACGGCAAAATCTTCTGCAAAAGGTACTTTTTGTCCAGCATAAAGAGAAGATGTTGATGCTAATACAAATTTTTGTATCTTATTTTCTCTCGCAATTTCAAGAAGATTTAAAGTTCCTAGAATATTCGTAGAAACATAAACAAAAGGATTTTTCATGCTATACCGTACACCAGCTCTTGCAGCAAGATTTATTATACTCTCAATATTGTAAATATTAATTATTTTTTCAATATCTTTCTTAATTTCTATATCAACTCTATAAAACTGAATATTTTTTATTTTTTTTAAATACTGTAATCTATGTTCTTTCATTCTTATATCATAAGAATTATTCAGATTATCTAAACCTACTACGTCTTTCCCAATCTTGGCTAACAACTCGCAAACTTTACTACCTATGAACCCAGCTGCTCCAGTAACTAAAATAGACATAATCAACAATTCCTTAATTATTATTTAGAGTGATGATTCTACAAATTTTATAATATTTTGTCGATTCTTAATATATGTGGTAACGTATACTTAAATATTTCATTTCTTAATGATCAATTTATCAACTAAAACTAATTATGCTTAAATTTGTATTCTTATAAATCTTGCTTAAAAAATATAAAATTAACTAACTTAATTGTGTTTATATTGATCAAATATTACTTAATTTTAATTCTCTAAAGTATAAAAATATTTTTTTATCCTCTTCATTTTTTCAACTAAATACTCTTGTCATTTTTTAACAGTTTTTGCTATAACGTCTATATTATGGATAGCATGAATAAGTTTAATATAAAAAATATTTTTTTTAAACTAATAATATTGGTGATTATCACAGTTTTTAGCATTGCTATAGCTTTTATTCATGTTATTGGAATATCAAAAAGTTTCACTAATATTTTATTAAATGATGTTGAAGCAAGATCAAAATATCTCACAAAAAAAATCAAAGATGTAAAATTTTTTGTTTATTCTGTCAAATACAAAGATAATTTATGGAAAATTGCAAAAAAATATGGTTGTTCTGTTCACACATTAATAGGCAATAATCCTCAATTTAAAACTTATGATGTTAATATAGCTCAAAAAATTTTAATTCCATCAAGTGAAGGTTCTCTACATCCTATTCAAAATAATGATACATGGATAAAAATTTCAAAGCGTTATAGTATTTCTCCAGAAATTCTTAGAAAAAAAAATTTTGGTATATCAAAACTTAGCCCTGGAGAATATATATTTATTCCTGGTAAAAAACCAGATATAAAATTAATGAATAAAAAAATGCAAGAAAAATATGAACTTCGTTCATTATTCGTCAGACCTTTAGGAGGACGACTTTCAAGTCCATTTGGAAAAAGAATTCATCCTATAACAGGTAAAGTAAGTTTACATGAAGGAATAGATATTGCAGTTCCAAGCGGGACATGGGTAGGAGCAGCAGCAGATGGTAAAGTTATACTTGCGAGTTATAATGTTGGTCATTATGGAGCAGCAATATTTATAGATCACAAAAATGGATATGTTACACATTATGGACACCTTTCTTCAATTAAAGTAAAAGTCGGACAAAAAGTTGGAGCTCGTCAACTTATAGCAAAAAGCGGAGCAACTGGAAGAGTTACTGGACCACACCTTCATTTTACTGTCAAAAAAGGAGGAAAATCACTTAATCCACTGGAGTTTTTATGGTAATAACTCAATTATAAAAATAATCAATTTTTTCGCTTTATAAAAAATTTGATTTATAAAAGTATATTTAATATTTTTTAGTTAAAAAAATAAGTGGTTTTACAATCGCTGATATAGACTCTCAAAAAATTCGATTAAATATAATCTATTAATTCAAAAACATCGGATAATTTAGATGCCTTATAAAAAGAAGCTTTTATTTTTGATGCACTTGGTAAATTTTTAACGTAATAATGAATGATTCTTTTTATCTTGACCAATCCTTTTCTTTCGCCATAATGTAATATTAAATGTTGAATATGTTCTTTCAACCATTGCATTTTTTCTTCTTTTAAAGGAGACGGTGTTTTTTCACCGTTACTAAAAAATTTCTCAAGTCTCCTAAAAATAGAATAATTAGCTATAGCTCCACGTCCTATCATAATCCCACTACAATTTGGTATCTTAAAAAAATTATGTGCCGTCTCTTCATTTATAATACCTCCATTTGCTACAACAGGAATTTTTGCATTTTCACAAGCATCTGCAAATGATTTTAAATCTGGCGCTCCCATATGTTTTTGCAAAACCGATCTAGCATGAACAACCACCATTTTTATTCCACAATCTTGAGCTATATTAATAATTTCTGGAGCTATATTTTGACCTGTTAAAAGACCTATTCGTATTTTAATTGTTACTGGAATGTCAATACTTTTTACAACAGATTTCAAAATTTTAAAAATAAGCTTTTCATTGTCTAAAAGTTTTGCACCTCCACCTGATTTGAAAATTTTTTTCATAGGACATCCAAAATTTATATCTACAATATCAGCACCTATATCTCTAACAATTTTTGCCGCTTCCGACATATCATAAGCATCACATCCAAAAATCTGTACAGAAATAGGCCTTTCATGAGGAGATATTTTTATAATTTCTTTTGTTTTTTCACTGTTATGTATAAGCGCTTTTGCCGATATCATCTCTGTGTAAACAAGACCAGCTCCACCATTTTTAGCAAGACACCGCAAAGATATATTAGTTATTCCAGCCATAGGAGCAAGAATAATATTATTATTAAGTTTAATATTTCCTACACATAATTTTTGCATTTTTATTTATTCATACAAGAAGATTCTATAATCTAAATTCTCAACACCAATTCACAAGTTTAAGACGTGCTGACGATTTTAGATTATCTTGGTCATATTTTAAACCACATTTTTTTTGTTTTAGATATGCTGCACAACCAATCATTGCAGCATTATCCGTGCAATAAATTTTAGATGGAATAAAAATCTTTATTTTATTTTCATTCCCTATTCGTAGAAACATTCTTCTTATTAGTAAATTAGCACTTACACCTCCACCTAAAACAATTTTACGTAGATTAAATTTCTTTGCAGCATCAAATGATTTAAAACAAAGTGTTTCAACTACAGCTTGTCTAAAAGAAGCACAAATGTCATTTAAATGATTTTTATTTTTTATAGGATTCCTTTTTAAATAATTTAAAAGAGATGTCTTTATCCCAGAAAAAGAAAAATCCCAGCTTCCTTTCATATAAGATCTTGGAAATTTAATTGCTTCAGGATTACCTTTATCCGCTTTTTTATCTATAATAGGGCCACCAGGATAAGAAAAACCCAGCATTTTAGCAGCTTTGTCAAAAGCTTCGCCAACAGCATCATCTCTTGTGTTACCAAGTATTTTATATTTACCAAAATCTTCAACTATTATAAGAGCTGTGTGACCTCCTGATATTATTAGGCTTAAAAATGGGGGCGTAATATTCTTTTTTTCAATAAAAATAGAATATATATGTCCTTCTAAATGATTTACAGATATTATTGGTTTTTTATAAATGCAAGCAATGGATTTTGCAGCTACCGCTCCCACAAGCAAAGCCCCGGATAAACCTGGTCCTGCCGTAAAAGCTACAGCATCTATTTGTTTATTAAAATTAATAAAATTTATACCAGCATCTTTTAAAGCTTTATGTATTACTAAATTTATATTTTCCATATGCGCTCTACTTGCAAGCTCAGGAACAACACCAAAAAATTTGGAATGTATCTTTATTTGAGAAGAAATTACAACGGATTTTATTTTCGTCCCACCTAAAACTACAGATGCAGAAGTTTCATCACAAGAAGTTTCTATGGCAAAAATGTTCATATTGTTAAAATTCAACCTTTTAAATATCCATCAATTAATGCTTATTTTACCTACTATAAATAAAAGTTATACTATAATAATTTCTATTTGATAAATAAAATTTATATGTTATGGAACCATCAGAATTATTCATTCTTCTTAAATTCATTCGCATAGAACGAGCAATATTTTTAAAATTTGTTTCAAAAGATTGCACAATTCTATTATCTTTAAGTTTTATAATTTTATAAAACTTATTCCACTTGACTGTTTTTTCAGTTTTTTCCCTTACATACTGAATTAAAATATCATTTTGAACAATACCATTCGCAACTAAAACATTTATTATTTTTTTTTCGAGAAGTACATCAGAGGATACTTTATGCTTTTGTATAAAATGTATGAAGATCCATATCCCAACACAACACAAAAATAATAAAATTAAATATATTCCAACTAACACACCCTTTTTTATTATCTTCACAACACTCTCCTCACAAAAATTAATCTTTAAATCTCAATTTATTGTTTTTTCACCATCTAGCTTTTATCTTATGAACAAATTTCTGCTACTAAAAACAATAAAATATAAATAATAAGGATTATTTTGCTTTAAGCCACAGCACTGGATTGTCAGGAATATTTTTATATCTTATTTCAAAATATAATACACCATGCTCACCGCTACCAAGCTCTGCAATAATTTTTTCCTTAGGGACTACCTCTCCTTCCTTTACAAATATTTTATTTAAAAGACCGTAAATAGCAAAAATTTCATTTTTATGATCTATTATGATAATTTTACCATAAGTACGAAACGAACCAGTAAAAACCACGGTTCCAGAATTAATACTTTTTATGCTACTAAAATTAGCAGCATTTATTTTTATTCCATTGCTTATTATACAAGTATCAAGCTCTGGGTGCCTATTTCTACCAAAACTAACAACAATCTCCCCATCTACAGGCCAAGAAAAAGATTTTTTTATTTTTATTTGCTGCACAGACATAGATCTTTGTTTTTGTTTATTTGCTAAATTTATTTTATCTATTAAATTTTGTAATGCTCTTGCACTATCATTCAAAATCTTTATTTCTTTTTCTGCCATAAGCCTTTTATTTAGAGTTGTTTTTAAATACTTACTTTTTTCTAAAAAAATATTTTTATGTTTTGTTACCAATTTATTTTCTCTATATTGTAAATCTAAAAGATTTTTTTTTAATTTTCCACATCGTTTTATATTTAATGTTGAGATAGCAACATACTTTTTTTCCTTATCAATTTTTTTCTTTTCATATTCCAAACACTCACGTTTTATCTTATATGCCATAGGATTCTGTTCATAAGAAAACATAAAAGTCATTTTGTTAAAAAAATTTATATCTATAATCATTATTTTATTCCAATTAGCCCTTCTCATAGATGCATCCTCATAATTTTTTAAAAACTTTTTTAAATTAAATTGAACAGATTTAATGTCAGATAAACATTTTTCAAGTTTCTCCTCAGTTCTCTCTATATCACAACTAAGAACTTTAATTTCTTTTTTAAAAATTTTTTCTTTTAAAATAAGATTATTTTTTTCCAATTCTTTTTCTTTCAGCGACTTCCTAATCTTATAAAGTTCTTGTGAATGTACCTGTATACTTTCACATTTTGCAATATCTATTGTGAAAATTTGGAAAATACAAAACAATAAAAAAAATAAAATCCGTGATATAAAATCAACGTAAAATTTTAAAGATGATAGATAAATTTTGCAGTGTATTACTATTTTCATATTATCTCAATATAATTTCAAAAGCAGTTGTAAAAAATATTATCACTCCTATTGATGTCATACAAATTGATAGAGGATAATGCATATAAAAGCAAATAATCAACAAAACAACATAACTAAAAATAGAAACCAATAAGTATAAAAAAATATTAGAAATTAATTTTTTAGTATTCTTATTTTTTTTAATCATAAAAAGAATACACTTTAAAATAAATAAAATAAAAATAATAATTGAAAATATAAAAAATACTCTCATATAAAACAATAATAAATTCTTAATTTTTACATAATTATTAAAAAGAAATGTATCATAAACTAATTCATCAATCGCATGAATTTTATTTAGCATGTTTTTAACATTTAAAAGAAATTTTTCATTAGGAATAAATTTCGGAACAGTTACAGCATATGATTGAATTATTTCAAAATTATTTTCTTCAACAATATTTTTTAAAAATGGATTTTTTTCAATTGCTCGTAAACATGCTTCTTGAGCGGTTACATACTCTTTTACATCTACAAGTCCAGTATCTTTAATTTTTTTAATTACAGAAAGAGATAAATCATCGTTAAAATTTTTATTAAAGAAGACAATTATCTTAACATTATCATATAATTTAGAAGCATAGTCTCTAATTTTATAATAATGATCTACTCCAAAGATACAAAATATATAAAAAAACGCTAAAGCAAAAAATTTTAAAATTTTATGTGCAAACTCTATTGTAAATTTTTTATTTACCATTTTAAATATTTCCTCCGTAATCGTAATTATATAATTTTATACTATTATCTAAATTAATTATAAATATAACATTTATATATACACAAAAGACAGTAATTTTACTTCATTGAATTTTTTAATTATTTTTTTATGTACAAATATCATATACAATACACTTTAAATATAAATATCACAAAATCACATATCTTTATTACTGATTAATTTTCTAAAAATTTCCTATTTTTATATAATATCTTGCGTTTTGTTACTGTTTATATGAATATTAAGATGTATAAATGTAAATTTTGCTGTAAAAAATAAAAAAATTTACAATATTATATAAGTTTCATAAATAAGGTAAACAAATGATAATCATACCAGCTATCGATATATACAGGAAAATTCTGTAGAATTAAAACAATGCAGAATTGATACTGAAACTATTTATTCTACAAATTCGGTATTTATAGCTAAACTTTGTAAAGTAAAAGGTGCACAGTATCGTATACATGTTTATAGATTTAGATAATACTTTGGATGGACATGCAAAAATTATAGTTACAAATGTAACCTCAGTTAGTATTTTAAAACATGTAAATGAGCCTAAAGATAGGTGCTCAAGAAATTTTGTATATCAATATATAAAGATATGAAATATCTATTAAGCTGATTTTATTGGACTAAAAAATTGTTCAAAATAAAAATAAGAAAATGGAAATAAAACTCTGTATAATCTGTATAATTTAAGATAGCCATAAAAATCAATTAAACATTGTTCAATAAATATTCATTTCTGAATTTGTTTAACTTGATAAATATAGAAAAAAACAATATATACGCAGTATCTTTTCTTGTCTAGTTAAAATGCTCGTATAATTTAGAAATAGAGGTTTAAAATGAAAAAATTTATAATAGCTGAGCAAATTTTAAAAATAGAGTCTAAGGCCGTAAACAACCAAATTAAGCATTTAGATTCAAATTTTGAAAAAGCAGTCTCTTTCATTCAAAATTGTACAGGTCGTATTGTAGTTATGGGTCTTGGAAAATCTGGATTAATAGGAAAAAAAATTTCTGGGACTATGTCTTCCGTAGGTATACCTTCTACATTTTTACATTCATCAGACGGATTACATGGAGATATAGGAATGTTAATAAGAAATGACATTGTATTGATGCTTTCTTATTCAGGGGGAACAGAAGAAATAAAAAAAATCTTTTCTATTTTAAAAAGAATAAAAATTAAAATTATAGCAATGACTGGTAAAATTAAAGCTCAAATATGGCAAAATTGTGATTGTATTATTAACTGTAGCGTTGAAAAAGAAGCTTGTCCATATAACATTATTCCCACTTCATCAACTACTGCAATGCTTGCAATGGGCGATGCTTTAGCACTTACAGTTTCAAACTTAAAAGGCTTTACAAAAAAAGATTTAGCAATATTACATCCTTTAGGTTCAATAGGAAAACGACTTACTGTAAAAGTAAGTGACATCATGAGAAAAGACAAAAAAAATCCAATTGTACAGTGTACATCAACAGTTGAGGATGCTATTTTTATCATGACAAATACAAAAATTGGTGCCACAAGTATTGTTGATTCTGAGGGCAAAATTATAGGATTTTTTACTGATGGAGATTTACGTAGGCACATTCAAAAAAATTATCAAATACTAAGTGAAAATATAACTAATGTCATGACAAAACACCCCAAAACAGTAAAATCTGAAGTTATGGCCGTAGAAGCAATTAAAATCTTAAAAAAATATAATATAGATAACATCCCAGTTGTAGATAAAAACCAAAAACTTTTGGGTATTTTAGATCTAGGAGACTTATTATCCGAAGGAATTTCATAAAAATAATCGACAATTCATAGAATTTAAGGAGAAAAAATGAAAATAGTATCTGAAAATAGATCTGAAAAGAAAGGTTTTCCAGCTGGTATTTGGACAAAATGCAAAAAATGTGACGAAATCTTTCTACAAAAAGATTTTGAAGAAAACTTTATGGTATGCCTTAAATGTGGTTATTATACAAGACTCAGTGCATATCAAAGAATCGAATTTACAGTAGATAAAAAAAGTTTTAAAGAAATAAACGCAGATATTAACAGCATCAATTTTTTAAATTTTCCTGGTTATTCTGATAAAATTGAAAATTCAAAAATAAATGAAGCTATAATTACAGGAGAAGCAAAAATTAATGGATTCAATGTTATAATAGCAGTTATGGATTTTGAATTTATGGGTGGAAGCATGGGATCTGTAGTTGGTGAAAAAATAGTAAGAGCTGTAGAAAAAGCAATTAAAAAAAAATATCATTTAATTATCATTTCAGCATCAGGTGGAGCAAGAATGCAAGAAGGAACAATGTCTCTTATGCAAATGGCTAAAACAAGCGCTTCCATTGCAAAACTTGCCGATAGTAAACTTGCTTATATTTCAATATTAACAGATCCTACAACTGGTGGTGTAGCAGCAAGTTTTGCTATGCTTGGTGATATAAATATTGCAGAACCTAAAGCTTTAATAGGTTTTGCAGGCCCAAGAGTTATTGAACAAACAATAAAACAAAAACTTCCAGAAGGATTCCAACTTTCAGAATTTTTAGAAAAACATGGAATGATTGATATTATCGCTGAAAGAAAAAATATGAAAGATATTTTAACTAAAATATTGAGATTTTTTAGTAAATAAATAATGTTTTATAAAAATTTGAAAGAATATGAAGGGATGAACTCAGGACTTTCAAGAATAAAAAAATTTCTTAAAAGTGTGAATAATCCTCAGACCAACATAAAGATAATACATATAACTGGCACTAATGGAAAAGAATCAACAGTTGCCTTTATATCAGAAATTTTAATAACAAATGGATATAAAACTACTTTATATACTTCTCCTCATATAGTTAATATCACTGAAAGAATTAAAATCAATAATAAGAACATATCTTTAAAAGATTTTACAAATTTATCAAAAAAATACTTTAATAAAATCACGAAATATAAACTTTCATATTTTGAATACTTAACCGCACTAGTTTTTATATATTTTACGAAACATAAAGTTGATATTACAATAATAGAAACTGAGCTTGTTGTAGGACGTTTTGATACAACAAATGTCATAAAAAACCTTTTAATATGTGTAATAACATCAATTACAATAGAACATCAGGAAATATTAGGTAATAGTATCACAAAAATAGCTTCTGAAAAATTTGGAATAATAAAAAGAGGAACTTGTATCGTTTGTGGATATATCTCCAAAAAAGCAATTAGTATAATTAAAAATAAATCAAATTTCTATATTTATGGAAAAGATTTTAAGGCAATAAATAATAAGTTAGGCAACAACCAAAAATTTGACTATATAAATAAAAATATGAAACTATGTACATCTCTTTTTGGTAAACATCAATTGATGAACGCTTCAGTTGCCATTTTTGTTGCAAACATTTTAAGTAAAATGGGCTACTATTTATATAAGACTAATATAAAAAAAGGTTTGAAAAATACTATTTGGCATGGAAGATTTGATATAAGAAAAGTTATTAATAATTCAAAAAATTTTAAATTAATTCTATATGGTGCTCATATACATGGATTAAATGCATTTTTTGAGATGTTTAACCAATTAGGATTTTCAAAAACAAAACAAGTTTTTATTTTTGCTGTTATGAAAGAAAAAAAATATAAATACATAATTAAAAAAATAGTTCCTTACACAAAAAAAATAATATTACCTAAAATAAATAATGAAAGAGCAGTGAATCCTGAAATTCTAAAATTTGAGATTTTGTACTATACTACTGTAAAAAGTAAAATTTATATTGTAAATTCGATAAAAATGCTTCAGATATATTAATGGTGAAATCGCAATAACAATAGACTCTCTTTATCTTGTGGGAGAAATTTTAAAATATCTTTTTTCTCAAAATACAAAAAAATGAGTAAACTTAAGTGATGCAACTTAAATTTATTATAAAAATATAAACAGTATAAATGGGTTTTTACAAATTAAAATTAAATGAATAAATCGTACAAATTTACTATTTTTATTTTGATACTTTTTGCTATCAAAGCTTTCGCTCATAAAATTGATATAGTTGCAGATAATTTAGAATATGATGATTTATATAGTAAACTTGATGCAAAAGGACATGTTGTTCTTTATTGGAAGAATATAAAATTACATGCCGATCATGTAGAACTTTTTATAGATAAAAAAATTCTTAATAGTGACGGTAATATTAAATTCGAAGAATCTAAAAATACAATTTATGCAAACAGATTAACATACAATTATAAAACAGAAAGTGGTAATATAGAAGAAACTTTTTCTTATTTACATCCTATATTTATTCGTGCATGTTCTATGGAAAAATTAAATAAAGATACATATTTGATTAAAAATATAAAACTTTCAAATTGTGATTTAAATAATCCTCATGTATATTTTAAAGCAAAACGAGGAAAAATTAGTATGAATAAAAGAGTAACCCTTTATTGGCCATTTTTTTATATTGGAAAAGTTCCAATATTTTTTTCACCAATAATTACAAAATCGCTTAAAAATAAAAAATCTTTTGCTTCAGATTTTGAAATTACAATTGAACCAAGCTATACAAATAATGAGGGTATATCTTTAAAAACTAAAATTTTATCACCATTAAATAAATATTCAACAGCTGGAGTTAAATATGATTATTTAGGAATTAGAGGACATGGTTATGGGGGAAATATTAAATACTTAAATAAAAATAAAAAATTAGACATTGATATATATACAATTAATGATTTAATTGAAAAAAGAAAAAGATGGAAGCTGAATACTTATTATGAACAAAAAATAAATAAATGGGAAGTAAAATCTGAGATAAAATTTATGAGTGACAAAGATTTTAATACTCATTTCGATAAAAATAACAAAAATATTGAAAATATCTTAAGATCTTATGCATATTTAATAAAGCAAGGGAAGAATACAGCTTTAGAAATATATGCTAAACGCTTCGATAAATATAATAAATTTAATAAAAATTATGAAATATTGTCTTCAGATATACCAATTATAAAATTCACATATTTTCCAAAAAGTATTTTATTTAATATAACACATGATTTTATTTTTAAATATAAATATAACAATAATTATGAAGAACATACTCATACAAACATAAGTTCTTTAAATTATGGTTTAAAAAAAGCTTTTACTTTAGGAAAATTCACATTAAAACCAAATTTTATAATAACTAAAAATTTATATGATAAAAATAAATTAAATAATAAAAGAAATATTTTTATAACAAAATATTCAAACTCTTTAAATTTAAGATACAGAGCTACAAATTGGATAGATTGTGACATAAATTATTTGTTAAGAACTAGAACTAAGGAAAATTCCTTATATATAGATAGATTTGCAGAAGATCATGGGATAGAAATAAATAAATTTTTCTTTAAAAATTTTATGTATATTGGAAGCAAAGCCATAATCATAACCGATTTTTCGTATAATTTTAATTCTCAACAACATAAGAATAATCAAAAAAAAGGAATATACATGCCACTTAAATCTGAAATAATATGGACCCCAAAACATTACTTTACAACAAATATAACACAGACACACTTATTAAATCCTTTTCAATGTCAAAATTTAAACTTAGATTTAAAGATAGGAGATAGTGAAAAAATTTATTTAGAACTTGGAATTTTTTACAAAAAACATAAACCAATAAATAATATTTTTGGTTTTGGTATATGGCTTACTCCAAAATGGAAATTTGATTATTACGCAACAGCAAATAATGAACATAAAATAAAACTATATAGAGACAGCCACTGTTATAATCTAAATATAGGATATAACATAAAGAAAAAAAAACACGAAGAATTCTTAAAATTTGATATTAAAACAAATATGTCTTTTAACAAAAAAAATGAAAAATTTAATAATGATAAAAATTCATTCTATTAAATAATATTATCATATACTGGAGAAGTGGCCGAGTTGGTTTAAGGCGTTAGTTTCGAAAACTAATATACGAATAAATTTCGTATCGGGGGTTCAAATCCCCCTTTCTCCGATAATACAGATAAAAATTAAAGCTTATATATTATAATTTTATTGTAATTATTGTAATAAAAATTTTTCTATAAATATTGTAGTATGTTCCTTAATAAAATTATTTAAAATTCAATACATAAATAGTATGTTTTAAAACGCTCAATATTTCAAGAATTAAAAAATTATATTAAGTTGTCACTTTCATAGAAATATTTGCTAAAATTAAGTTAAATTAATTTGAAAGAAGAAAAATAAAAAATTTTAATAACAAAAATAATATTTTTTAGATACGTAAAAAGGTAAAAAAAATGTTAGATATCAAATTCATTAGAGAAAATTTAAAAAAAGTTAAACAAGCAATGCTTAATAGAAATATCTCTATTGATCTAGAAAAACTTTTAAATTTAGATGATAAAAGAAAAATTTTAATAACAAAAATAGAACAACTAAGATCTAAAAGAAATACAGAATCTAAAAAAATAGGCAAATATAAAATAACAGGTAAAAAACCTTCACAAGAACTTCTTTCAGAAATAAATAAGTTAAGAAATAAAATACAGAAATATCAAAAACAATTTTTAGAAATCAAAAATCAAACAGATAATCTTTTACTACGTGTTCCAAATATTCCAGATGAAAATGTGCCTATAGGCAAAAATAATAAAATCATAAAATTTATTGGAAAACCTAAAAAATTTTCTTTTCATCCAAAACAACATTGGGAAATAGGAGAACAATTAGATATTCTTGATTTTATAGTAGCTTCAAAAATTTCTGGTTCACGTTTTGTGATTTTAAAAAATGAAGGTTGTGCTTTAGAAAGAGCAATTATTAATTTTTTTTTAGATACACATAAAGCTAAAGGATATAAAGAAATAATGACACCATATCTTGTAAATCAAACATCAATGATAGGAACTGGGCAATTTCCAGAATTTGAAGAAGAAGTATTCAAATGCAGTAACGAATTATATTTAATACCAACAGCAGAAGTATCAGTAACAAACATTTATAGAGATGTTGTTTTAGAAGAATCTATTTTACCAGAAAAATATGTTTCCTACTCAGCGTGCTTTAGAAGAGAATCCGGAACTTATGGAAAAGATACAAGGGGACTTATCAGAAATCATCAGTTTAATAAAGTAGAACTTGTGAAGTTTGTTAAACCAGAAACTTCGAACGAAGAGCTTGAATCTCTTGTCAACGATGCTGAAAATATTCTTAAATTACTAAATCTTCCATATAGAGTTATGCTTTTATCTACAGAAGATATAAGTTTTACGTCATCAAAAACCTATGATCTGGAAGTATGGTTCGCAGGAAATGCAACATATAGAGAAATTTCGTCATGCTCAAATTTTAAAGATTTTCAGGCAAGAAGGATGAATATAAAAATAAAATTACAAAATAAAAAAAAAGAATTCCTCCATACACTAAATGCTTCAGGTGTAGCAGTCGGAAGAACTTTCGCTGCAATATTAGAGAATTATCAACAAAAAGACGGTTCTGTACTAATTCCTGAAGTATTACGTAAATATACAGGGTTTGATATCATAAGTCCTAAGTTTTAAATAAGTACATTTCACTCAATAGAAAATTTGAAAATATTTTGTTTGCTGTCTTTTGTCTTTTTTATAAAACATAAAACACAGTTACATAATTTTTGTAAAAATTATAAAAACCCTAGCTTGTTTACATAAAACAAAATTTACTTACGTTTTACTTCAAACACTAATAAATAAATTATTACAAAATCTTCATTGCTTTTTTTTACATATTCCTATTATTAAATGCTTTAAGCGTATTTTCTAAAAGCATTGCTATAGTCATAGGGCCTACTCCTCCAGGCACATGTGTTATTTTTATATTCATATTTTTAACAGCATCAAAATCAACATCACCACATAATTTACTTACTACTCTATTTATACCTACATCAATAACAGTAGCACCATCTTTAATAAAATCTCCATTTATGAATTTAGGTTTACCTATAGCTACAATAAGAATTTCTGCAGATTTACATATTTCTTTAAGATTTTTAGTTTTTGAATGACAAATTATAACTGTGGCATTATTGGCAAGCAAAAGCATTGAAAGAGGCTTACCCACAAGATTTGATCTTCCAATAATAACAACAATTTTACCATCAATTTCAATATTAGAATGCTTTAATAGATATATCACCCCAAGAGGAGTACAAGAAATAAGAATGTTTTTTTTAATTATTTCATCCCAATTTTTTGATAAATTTAAAAGTCCTGCATTAGTAGGATGAAGCCCATCAACATCTTTTGAAGGACAAATTGCGTTAATACATTTTTGCGTATAATTGCTTTTCGGAAGTGGCAATTGTAATAAAATACCATCAATATTAGAATCGTTATTTAAATTTTTTATTAAAGCAATAATATTTTTTTGAGATGAATTTTTATCAAGATTAATATGAAAAGATTTTATTCCAACACGTTTACAAGCTTGCATTTTTAATTTTATATAAATTTGACTTGCAGGATTATTTCCCACAAGAATTGTCATAAGACTTGGAACAATTCCTCTACTATTTTTTATTTCATCAATTCTTTTTTTAATTTCGGCTATTTTATTATTAGAAATTTTTATACCATCAATAAGTTCCACTTTTATTACTCCATACAAAATAATGTAGTATCTACAAAACTTTAAGCAATTATCAAAATTAAAAAAAACAAAAAAATAACAATAAATGAATTCTTATTTTTCTTTTACAAAATTAATTTAAATATGTAAAACTAAATAGAATTAAATTTTTTTATTATTTTTAATTATAAAATTAACTGCTTGCTTTAAATTTTTACATACAAAAAATGGTTTAATTTTTTCTAATGTTAAGTTTTTTTGATGTTTTTTACCCTGACCTGTAAGAATTAAAATACCTTTGCCACCCATAGCAAAACCAAGTAAATAATCTCTTATACTATCACCTATAGTATAAGATTTTGAAAGATCTATATTAAAATCTTTTGCTGCCTCCAACACCATTCCTATCCTCGGTTTTCTACAGGAGCAATTATCAGAATCAATATGTGGACAATAATAAAGACCATCAACTTTTGCTCCTTTATTATGGAGCATAAATAAAAAATTCTTATTAATTTTATGTAAATCTTTTTTAGTTAATAATCCTCTACGAACAGCAGACTGATTTGTCACTATTATTATTTTAAATCCCGCTACACGTAGCTTATTTATACTTTCTGCAACATATGCATAAAACTTTATATTTATGGAAGACCTTAAATAATTTTTATCAAAAATAACTGTACCATCTCTATCTAGAAAAACTGCAGATTTTTTAATACTTTTTTCCCCCATTCTTCTTCTCCAATTTCAAATTTAGGCTTTACAATAAGAACTACAATTTTCTTTTTTATATTTATGTCAATATTTTGAAATTTAACAGCATCTTTAGCTGTAATAATAAAATATGAATTTTTTTTATTTAGATTGTTACTTCTTATTATCTTACTAATCATACTATTATTGTAATAACTGTGATCCCTTAACACTATATTACACTTTATTTTTACTCCTGATTTCTTAATAGAATTTTCAAAACTTTTATTAAACCCTATCGCACTTAATGAATATACTTCAGATTTTTTTAACAAATCTAAATCAAAATTTGTTTTCAAATCTGTATTTTTATATTCAAAATCTCCATAATAAGTTACAATAGGTTCTTTACCTGAAAAATTAAATAAAGTTTCTTTTAATTTTTTAAGATCTTCATTTGAAATCATATCAGAGTTCGTAATAATTACAATCATAGCCCTTTTAAGAGCTTTTGGTTTTTCTCTTAAAATTCCTGCTGGTATAAGCATTCCATTGCCAAAAGGATTAACTGCATTGACACAAACTATATCTAAATCCCTATTAATACTCCAATGTTGAAACCCATCATCTAAAATATAAATATTAGAATTTATTTCATTTTTAAATTTTAAAGCATTGTCATATCTATCAGCACCTACTACTACAATAGATTGCGGAACACTTCTAGAAATTAAAAGAGGTTCATCTCCGGTATCTAACACATTAACTCCTACTGCTCCATCTCTTAGAATTATCGGATGTTTAGCATATCTAAAATAACCCCTCATTAAAACTGCAGGTTTAAAATTTTCTTTAATAAGTAATTTCAAAAGTTCAATTACAATCGGAGTCTTACCTGTTCCTCCCCATGTAATATTGCCAACACTTATTACAGGCACTGAGAACTTTCTATGAATACTAAAAAATCTGTCCATTTTTAATAAAACAGAATATATCAAAGAAAATGGATACAAAAGTCTATTCATTTATTTAAATTTGTTCCCTTTTGAAGTTCCCAAAGTTTTATATACTTCATTAAGGTATAAAAAAAAGAATACAACAAAGCAAGTATTAACCCTACAAAACCATCAAGAAATCCTAATTTTATAAAATACATTTTAAAAAATATAACTATTGGATTCCCAAAAAGATTTACAATTTTACATTTTTTACCTTTCTGAAACATTTCTTTAGAACATAAATCTGTATATAAATCAGATTTTCTTATAAATTGTTTTATATTACTATAAGGATAATGAACAATATCTCCATTAAAATAATATTTCTTGCCTTTATAATCAACATTCTCATGAACTAACTGATCTTTGTAATAAACTTTTTTTTTGTTAAAAAAAACTGGATGTCTATAATCCGGATACCAACCAGAATGCAAAATCCATTTGTCTATAAACTTATTTTTTCTTGGAGCAAAAAAAATATTACTCCTTGGAAAATTTTGCAATTCATATTTTATCTCCATTTTCAATTTTGTTGTTATTCTTTCATCAGCATCGAGACATATAACCCAATCATAAGAACATTTCGATAAGGCAAAATTTCTCTGTCTACTAAAATATTCAAATTTATTTTGCACAATTCTACAGCCCATTTCTTCTGCAATTTTTACCGTAT
This sequence comes from Endomicrobium sp., assembly GCA_031266535.1. Lineage (GTDB taxonomy): Bacteria > Elusimicrobiota > Endomicrobiia > Endomicrobiales > Endomicrobiaceae > Endomicrobiellum. Next base: position 208,174 of record JAISAS010000004.1, read on the forward strand.
CATCTATACTAAAACTATCAATAATAACGATTTCATCAACCCACTTAACACTTTCTATACATTCTCTAATGTACTTTTCTTCATTTCTTGTTAAAATATATGCTGAAACTTTTTCCACATTATAACTCCCCACATTAATATATTAATAATATGAAATCTTATAATTTTAATTAAAATCTGAATTTGTTATTCTACTGTAAACTTTTAATATGTTATTAACCATATTATCCATAGAAAAATTCATTTTTACAAAATATTTACCAGCAATACCCATTTGTTTTGATAAATTAGGATTATCAACAAATTTTTTTATGGCTTCTGAAACTTGAAAAGAATTAGAAGGTCCAACCATAACACCTGTTATACCATTAATAAACGACTCAGAATTACCACCTATATTTGTTACAATAACTGGTTTGCCAAGCATCTGAGCTTCAATTACGACATTTGGCATACCCTCAGTATGCCAGGACAATAAACAAAAAATATTCATTATTAAAATAAATTTTTGAACTTGTTCTTGATGTCCCGTAAAATAAACAATATCATGAACATTTAATTTTTTTGCATAATCCTTCTGCTTTGCAATTCCTTTTCCATCACCTACAATTAAATATCTCAATTGAGGATATCTATTTTTTAAAATTTTTGCTGCTTCAATCAAATATATTTGTCCCTTACCTTTAAAATTTAAAGCTGATCCGACTGTGCCAACAACTATTTTATTTTTTAAATTATATTTCTTTACAATTTCATCACAATTAATACGACAATTATTAAATTTATCAAAATTCACACCATTATAGATCACGCTAATCTTATTAAATGGCACTTTTTCATATTTAATCAATCCTTCAGCTACAGCCCTAGAAACAGCTATGACTGCATCAGCAAAATAATAATGAACTTTACTTATAAAACCATGTCTTGTATCCTGTCTTCTATGAAAAACAACTTTAATTCTAAAATAAAATATTTTTGCGAATAATGCAGTCCAATATAATTTTCCTTGATGAACATGCACTATATTAATTTTATATTTTTTAATTATCCTAACAAGTGCCAAAATTCCAAATGGATCAAGAGAATTATTTGTTTTGAAGTGAACAGTTTTAAAATCCTGATAAACCGCTTGTTCAAATAGTTTACTATTCTTAGGAACAGCAACTATATTTATACTTTTTTTTGATTTTTGAAGATTTTTGGCCAAAAGGAGCATAGCTCTCTCAGCACCACCCATAGAATATGATGAAAAAATATGTAACACTTTATATTCTTTCATTTAAATATTTTTCGTCCTAAATCTATATATTCTTTAACTGTAGCTCTAAAAAAAGTTTCAGCATATTGCATAGGTGGAGTTTTTATTTCACCCCAATATTGATTTAACCCTCGTGCAATTTTAACATAATCTCTAGTAATAATTTGTGTTTTATAACATTCTATAGCTTTTTTCTTAAGTTTCCAAACATCACTTATATCAAATAAACAATTAGGATTTAATGTTGTCCAAATAGAATAAGAATAAATCATGAAATTCAAATTTATTTCTTTTTTTATATCCATTAAAACTACAGAAACTGCTCTATGATCTTCATGTTTATCAAACCAAAAAGGAAGAAATATAACATCAGGAGCAATTTTATTTATTAATGAAAACAAACTGTACTTAAACTCTTTATTGTTATATAAATTCCTTATAGAAAATTGCATATAATAATTTTTAAATGAACCAATAATTAAAGTTGCTTTTTTAGACTCCTCCATTCTTTCTGAAGTATCATGTGTACAAAAAATTACCTCAACACGTCCCCCATTCTGAACATGCTTTATTAAAGTTCCAGCACACCCTATAGCTTCATCATCCTGATGTGGAGCAATAACTAAAACTTTATCGCCATAAATTACTTTTTCTCTTGGAACAGAATAATTTATAAAAGGCTGTACATATTCATACATCTTAAATAAATGTCTATTTTTTAAATATTTCATTATTTTTGATAACCTATATAAAAAAACATCTCTTCTATTATATCTTTAACAGATTAATTTTTTGTACTATAGATCTAATAGAGAAAACTTATTAATCAATACTCATCTCAATTTTTGCCATCAAACTTCCTCTAGAAAGACGCACGTTAATACTATCACCTGAGTTAACATTTTTTGAACTTGTAACAATTTTATTATTACTATCGAAACAAATAGAAAAGCCTCTTTTTAAAACAGATGTAGGGGATACAATATTCAATTTATAAGAAATATTTTTCAATTTTTCAGATTTTAAGTCAAATATTCTTCTAATATTTTTTAGAAAATGACTATTAAGCATATCTATATAAGATATTTTATCTTCATATATTAAGCAAGGTTTAGTCATTGCCCTAGATAATACAAATCTATCAAGTTTACTTTTACAATCATTTAATATGGAATACATAGCATTAATTAGAGATTTTTCCAAAAAATCTATATGAATCAAAATACTATTTCTATTCCTTAGAATCATTTCAGCTGCCGCAGATGGTGTTGGAGCTCTCACATCTGAAACAAAATCTGCTATTGTAAAATCAACTTCATGTCCTATACATGATACAATGGGTATTTTTGAATAAAAAATCGCCTTAGCTACAGATTCTGTATTAAAAGCCCACAAATCTTCTATTGAACCTCCACCTCTACCTACAAGTAAAACATCTAAATTACTATGATACAAATTCAAATATTCTATCGCTTCCAAAATTTCTTTTTCAGATTCTTTCCCCTGAACTCTTACAGGATACACCAAAACTTCCACATTAGCATTCAAATCATCAATAACTTTCAAAATATCTTTCAATGCAGCCCCATCTTGAGACGTAATAATACCTATCTTATTTATAAAATTTGGTATTTTTTTCTTCACATTCTTGTCAAAAAAACCTGCAGACTTCAATTTTTCTTTTAATTTTTCATAAGATTGATATAAATTGCCTTTTCCATATTGTTCTATATGATTCACAATTATTTGATAATCACTATATCTAACATAAGAACTAATCTTTCCACAAATTAAAACTCTCATTCCATTTTCAGGAATAAAAGTTAAAGCTACGTTTATTTTTTTGAATATTACAACTTTTATTTGAGCATTTAAATCTTTAATATTAAAATACATATGCCCAGAATTATAAAACTTAAAATTTGAAATTTCTCCTTCTACCCAGACCAAATGATATGAATTTTCAAGAATTGATTTTATCTCATTACTTAATTCAGTAACTGTATATACCAATCTATTATCCTCATTACTAGTAGTTTTATGCATCAATTCTTTTTTATAAAATTCAAAAAATATATTGTTACATTATTTCGCCACATCTTGAGCTCTTATTTCTCTTATTACTGTTATTTTAATTTGTCCTGGATATTCTAACTCTTGTTCCACTTTTTTTGCTATATCATGTGCCAAAACACTAGTATGTTTATCATCTATCTTTTCTGGTTCTACAAGCACCCTTACTTCCCTTCCAGCCTGTATAGCATAAGCCATCGAAACCCCACTGAATTCTCTAACAACTTTTTCAAGTTTCTCAAGGCGCTTTATATAATGTCCTATAGACTCCATTCTTGCACCTGGCCTAGATGCTGAAATTGCATCCGCTGCTGCTATAACAAACGCTTCAGGACTAGATGGTATTTCAAACCCTTCGTGATGAGATAAAATTGCATTTATCATTTTCTTGGATTCACCATATCTTTTAGCCAAATCTGCAGAAATTTGATGATGTGTGCCTTCAACTTCATGATCAACCGCTTTACCTATATCATGTAGTAATCCAGCTTTTTTACAAAACATTATATCAAGTCCAAGTTCACCAGCAATAGCACCAGCAAGCCATGCAACTTCTAAAGTATGTTGAAGTTGATTTTGTCCATATGAAGTTCTATATTTTAATTTTCCAAGTAATCTTATAATTTCCGAATTAAGACCAGGAACTCCAGCATCTATTGTGGCTTGTTCTCCAATATCTTTGATATGCTGTTCCATTTCTTTACTTACTCTATCAACAATTTCTTCAATTCTTGCTGGATGTATTCTTCCATCAACAATCAATTTCTCTAAAGCAATTTTTGCTATTTGCCTCCTCACACCATCAAAAGCTGAAATTGTAATTATCTCAGGAGTATCATCAACTATAAGGTCAACACCTGTTACTTGTTCAAAAGCTCTAATATTCCTACCTTCTCTTCCTATAATCCTTCCCTTTATTTCATCATTTGATATATGTACAGTAGAAACAGTAATATCTGCAGTGTGTTCTACAGCTACACGTTGAATTGCAACAGAAAGAATTGTTTTAGATTTTTTATCAGCATTTTCTAGCATTTCTTGTTCAATTTTTTGCATTAAAATTGAGGCATCTTGTTTTGCTTCATCTTCCATTTCATTTATAAGATTTTTTTTTGCTTCTTCTCTTGTCATACTTGAAATTTTTTCAAGCAATTTTCTTTGTTCTTCTTTTATTTTTTCTACTTCAACAAATTCCTTACAAAGTTTTTGCTCTTTTATATCAAAATTTTTCCATTTATCAATTAAATCCTTTTCTCTCTTGTCAACTATATCTATTTTTCGATCTAAATTTTCTTCACGCTGAATAATCCTATTTTCTGTACTTTTTATAAACTGTCTCTTTTCTCTTATTTCTTGCTCAAATTCTCTTCTTTCTTTATCAGCAAGAATTTTAGCCTCTAGAAGAATTTCTTTTGATTTTGCTTCAGCTAGAAGATTAGCTTCTTTTATAGCTCTTTCTGAAATTTGTTCCATTGATTTAACATTTAATTTTGCATAAATAATTCGCAAAATATACCCTATAACAAGAAATATAAAAGCAATTATAGTGATTATTATTAATTTATTCATTCTTTACTCCTTTAAATACATATAATCCTTTTTTCAGTAATGACGGAACCAACAGGAATATCATATTTTTCATTTGGAAGTTTATCTATTACCTGAAAATCATAAGCAAGTCCTATAGTTTTTTTATGCGACTTACTAAGCCACATATCATAACACCCTTTACCATACCCTATCCTATAACCTCGAATGTCAAAAATAAGTCCAGGTACAAAAATTAAATCAATATTATCCTGTTCTATAACATTACTCATAATTATTTCAGGTTGCCTTATACCATAAATAAACTGAGAAGCATCTGAGAGCTGAGAAATCTTTACAGCATACATTTTCATATATTCAAAATTAGAAAATTTTAAAGCTGGTACAGCAACAGTTTTTCCTTCACTAATAGCAGAATTTATCATATTATCTGTAATAACCTCAGACCCACAGGATATATAAAACATAACAATTTTAGCTTCATTATAAATTTGAATATTTTGAATTTTAGTAAAAATATTAACACTACTAACTAAAGCCACATTTGGCATTATTTTATTTCTTAAAATTAAAAATTTATATCTTATTTTCCTTTTTTCCGATTTTAAATCATCCATAAAGTTTATCTTTGTTTTTTCTCAAATTTATACTGCAATAAAACCAAAAAAACTAATCTAGCAAATTAACACCATATACCATCTTTATAATTAAACACATTAAATTTTAAAACTAATTTTTCTCCCAACCCTTCCTTTTCCACCCCCCCCCAAAAAAAAATTTTTTTAGTTATTTATAATGCATTTTAATCAACAAAATTTACATATCTCTAATTAGCAATTTGATATGTACATAAAAATACTTAAAATCACTTAATACAAATTTATACAACTTTTTCAAAATAAATATCTTAAATTAAATCAATAAATCTTTACAAAAAAAAACTAAAATATATCTTATTCTTGTCAAAATTCTCTCACTCTAACTCATAAACTTTTCAATCACATATGATACCGTAAATCCATGACATTGTTTCCAATAACATTTAAATTCATTTTTGATGATCATATTCATCTAAATGCATTATAAGTTCCTTAATTTTGCTTTCATAATTATTCAAAATATTTTTTTGTAGATCCCCTAGTTTAAATAATTCCACTACAATTTTTACAGCTGTTAAAGCCGCTATTTTTTGAGTATCAGGAACACAAACATTTTCATTTTTTACCTCTAGCCATTTTTCATTTATAAAACCCACAATTCTATCAAAATATATCTCATCTATATCATCTATACTAAAATTAATATCTCTTCCCATAATTTTTTTTCTTGTAGTTATCATAAACCTAAACTCTTATTGTATCGATCTTTTTTATAATTCTTTCTATCTTAATAACAGCTTCTTCAGTATTTTTTTTTAATATTGTATATCCATTTATTTGTTTTTTATTATATTCACATTCTTTTTTAAAATATTCTAGTTCTAACATAAGCATATGATTTTTCATATTAAGTATTTTTAATTTTTTCATTACTTCATTTATTTTTGTAGTTAGGATATCAATATCATTCATAATTTTCATTCTATAAATTGCTTGTTAAAATTGTCAATCATTTCATAAAAATCAATACAAATATATTTTTCAATCTAAAATTATACTAAGGATATGAAAAAACAAGTCTTATTTTTTCATAAAAACAAATATACTAACCTATACGCATGCAAAACTTAATTCACTTGATTTTATCAAACACAAAATCAATTCATTAATAAAGCTCAAAAACTAAATATTTAAATCTTCATTTGGTGTGGAGGTGGCGGGAATTGAACCCGCGTCCGAAAATGTTTTAGTAAGACCAACTACAGGTTTAGTTTGGAAATATTCTCTTATTTATAACGCCATCTTCCAAACAGGAAACACGTTACAAACCAGTACCGTTTTATTTTTTTATTTTAAATAGACGGAACAAGCTATTTAAAAGCTACCCTATTTCTGCCACTTTTCATTCTCCTAGCTTTTATAATCTAAGAGATAAAATAAAATCAAACTAAGCAACCATAGGTACTACATTTGAATCAACAAAGCTATTAAAGTTTTGCGTTGAAATAATTTCATTGTCGTTTATTTTTTAGTCGATTTTTTCGGAGCCATCGACTAACTCCGACCTGCTGTCATTACCTCTACCATTTCCGTCGAATCCTGTCACCCCCCCCTACATAACAAAAAAATAAACACCATTGCTATTATTATTTATAGATATTTTTTATCTTTTTTCTTTAAAAAATTTTTGTATAACATCAGCACATTGTGTACTTAAATATTTCTTTTTACCACCTACAATTTCTATTTCATGATTAAGTTCTTTATTAAATCCCATTCTAAAAATACTCATACAAGCACCAGATTTACCATTAAAAGCTCCAAAAATAATTCTTTTCAATCTTGCGTTTATCAAAGCACCGAAACACATAATACACGGCTCGATTGTAACATATATATAACAACCATTCAAACGATAATTTCTAAGTTTTCGAGCTGCTTTTTTCAAAACTAAAATCTCAGCATGAGCACTAGGATCAGACAACGTAACACATCTATTAAATCCTCTAGCTATTATTTTATTATCCTTAACTACAACTGCCCCAACTGGAACCTCTTCCATATCTCTGGCCTTATAAGCCTCCTTCAACGCTTGAGACATGAAATAAATATTATCCTTTACAATCAAATTTATTCCTCAAAATAAAATTCATCATTCTAAAATAATAATATCATGTAAAAAATGCAATTACTGTAAGTAATTAACAAATCTTCACTAAAACAAAATTAATTGTTTTATTTCTACACTAAAACTATTTCTTTTAAATATACAACAAAACATAACGTGATTACATGTTAAATAAACAAATCTATAGTATATTTTGATTTATATAAATTATACAAATCAAAAATACACCCATATACACTTCATATAAAATTCGAAACTAAAGAAATTTATCATTTCCACAATTATTATAATAAAAGAAACACAGTAAATAAACATTCCAAAATATTACATTTACAATTAATGAAACTCAAATTACAACAGAAAATAAAGTTTTCACTATTCAAAATATAACAGATATTATATCAGATAATTAATACCATTAACAAAAACTTTATATTCGTACATCCATAATATAAAAATAACCTAAAGTTATATGTTAATCTGCTATAGATTCATGATAAAAAACAAACATAATTAAATGAATACAATCATATCAAATATATTTCTTTATACACTACTTTTGTAAATGAAAATGCTCAATTATTACACTCTATTTGCATTAACTTTCTTAATTCACACAAACAACACAAAATAGTCTAAAATTATAATTAATTCTTACAGCACAAAATCATATTCTTTAAAAACAGATTATTCTTTATTTTAAAAAAATTTTGATTTATTAATAAATGTTATTATGAATAAATCACGGAAAACGAATTATCACTACTACAATGATGCATCAGCTTTGATATCACTAAAATTTATTTCTTCTCATTTATATTCTTTTGTTTTTTTTCTCAATTTTTGAAAGATTAATAATACGTTTTTTCATTTTTTCTTCTACATATTTATGCACAAAACCCTTAATATCACCTCCCAAAATTGCAATTTCTTTTACAATACTGGAAGAAAGAAAAGTATAGTTTTGATCTGTCATTAAAAATACAGTTTCAATTTTTTTATTTAATTTTCTATTCATAAGTGCCATTTGAAATTCATATTCAAAATCAGAAAGTACTCTCAATCCTCTTATCAACACAAAAGAATTAATTTGTTCAACATAATCCACTAATAATGAATCAGAGAAGGATACAATATTTACATTTTTCAACCCTTTTGTAATCTTTTGCACTAGACTAATTCTCTCATGCTTACGAAACATATACTTCTTATTTATATTATCCGTAACCGCAATTATTATTTTTGGAAACAAACGAGAAGCCCTAATTATAATATCCAAATGTCCATTTGTAGGAGGATCAAAACTTCCAGGGTAAACAGCTGAAATTATTTTTTTCATAAACAATTTAATTTCTTAAATTTACTTTACATTTTATAATATATTTTGAAAAAATCCTATAAAACTAAAACAGAACCTATCATATAAAAAACAAGAAAATTACATATCTCCCACTAAGTATTATATATACTTTTTCGTATAATTTTTTGTTTGATATTCTAATGATTCCTCCAAAATTTTTATAGCAAAATCTACATCAGACTCTTTGATTATCAATGGTGGCAATAATCTTAAAACGGTATCACTAGTGCAATTTATAATTAATCCATTATTCATGCAACATGTTACTATATCTCTACCATTTATCATAAGATCCACTCCAACCATCAAACCAATCCCTCTTATACACTTTATGATAGAAAACTTTTCTTTTAATTCTTCAAGTCTTACATATAAATATTTTGCAACTTTTAAAGAATTATTCAAAAATTCTGAATTAACAATTTTTAACACCTCTAGAGAAGCAGCACACGATACTGGATTTCCCCCAAAAGTCGAACCATGATCACCATATTCAAAAGCATAAGCACATTTTTTATTAGCAATAGTAGCTCCTAATGGTAATCCATTAGCTAAAGATTTCGCTAGGGTTACAATATCTGGTTTAACATCATAATTTTCAAAAGCATAAAATTTCCCAGTTCTTCCTACACCACACTGTATTTCATCAAAAATTAAAAGAATATTTTTATCATCACAAAGTTTTCTTAACGCTTTTAAAAACATCTTATCTGATGGGAATATTCCACCTTCCCCTTGTATAGGTTCTATCATTACAGCAACTGTTTTATCATTTATAAGTTTTTTTACTGAATTGATATCATTAAATTTAGCAAAAACAAATTTCTCTTGCAAAGGCATCAGATATTTATGAAATTTCTCTTGTCCAGTTGCAGATATAGTAGCAAGTGTTCTTCCATGAAATGAATTATTAAAACACACTATCTCATATTTATTACATATTTTTGAAGAATTTAAAAATCCCCATTTCCTTGCAAGTTTAATGGCACATTCATTTGCTTCTGCCCCTGAATTTGAAAAAAAAACTTTTCCTTTTTCAAATGTACGACTAACAAGTTTTTTAGCTAAAATAATCTGAGGTGATCCATAATATAGATTTGAAATATGTATAAAATTATTTATTTGATTTTTCACAGCATCAACAACCAATTTATTACAATGACCAACATTGCAAACACTTATACCTGAAAAAAAATCAAGGTATCTTTTTCCATTTTCATCCCATAGAAATTGATCTTTAGATTTTTTTATAACTAAATCATTGCGTTTATACGTTTGCATAATATATTCACTTTCAATTTTTTTTATATTCATTCTATACCCTCTCTTATTAAGATTTTAATAATGTTCCATTTATATTAATTACTCCAGATGCTCCATCTGCTATCCAAATTTCTTTCACACCCTTCTTAACTGAAACAACACAGGCCTTAATTTTTGGTATCATACCACCTGTTACAATTTGATTTTTTATTAAATTACCCACTTCATTAACTCTAATCTCTTCAATTTTATTTTTATTTTTATCAAAAACCCCAGAAACGTCTGTTAAAAATATAAGCTTTTTTGCCTTAAAAGACACAGCTATCGAAGCAGCTAGAGTATCAGCATTAACATTCATAATATTACCATTAGCATCAGAAGCAATAGAAGCTATAACTAACAAAAAGCCAGCTTTCATCAAGACATCTATAAGTTTTTTGTTAATTTTAATTGGTTTACCCACGAAACCAAGACTTTTAATTTGTTTACAGATAACACTTTTACCATCTTTACCAGATATTCCTACAGCATTAACACCATTTTTTATAAGGCCAGTAGTTAAAAATCTATTTACTTTCCCACTTAAAGCCATCTCAACAATTTCAATCGTACTTGCATCAGTAAATCTCAATCCATTTACAAATTTACTTCTCAATGAAAACTTTTTAAGTAATATATCTATTTCTTGTCCACCACCATGTACTAAAATAACATGTTGTTTCCGTGAAATTATAGCAAGCTCTCTAAAAAATCTATTCTGTATTTCAACATTTCTAACCAAACTTCCCCCAAACTTAACCACCGTCAAAGATTTCATTTATAATAAAAACCTCTTTTTCAATAATCAATAAATTTTGTACATACATAATTTAATTTTATTTTTCTAGATCCTTAACTGAAGAATATTCACATTTTAATTTAAAATCACATATCTTACATTTTAAAATATTTGGACAAAATTTTTCAGACTCTATATTTTTTGCAATCTCTATAGCAATATTTACTGCATTGGTTATACTATCTTTAGATCTCTGAGTATAAATTTTCCTATTTTCAGATAAAAAATAAATTGACATTTTACTTACATTAAAATCAAAAACATTTTTACAAGCATACGCATAAAAACTCAATTGTAAATCTTGATCTATTTTTTTTTGTGACCATATTTTACTATGAGTTTTATAATCTGTAACTTCATATTTACCATCATTACATTTATCAATTCTATCAATAATACCTATAAATTTATATTTACCTATATTTGTATAAAATGCTTTTTCAACATATAAAATTTTTGCATTCAAGTTAGTAAAAGACTTATAATAGTCAACAAGCATTTGTTTCCCACGGCTATAATACTCAAAAATCTGCTGAGAATCCTTAAATCCATCATTTTTCCAAGCATCATCATAACACTCAAATAGAGTATCATAAATTTGTTTTCCATTTTTATGAAATCGTTCTAACGTTTTATGAATAATATGCCCGAAAGTAATATCCGCATTTACTGGTATATGAAAATCGTCAAGGTATATAAGCTTGTATTTATATGGACAAAATAAATATGTATTAATTCTTGAATAACTTATTTTAAAATCTTGTTTCATTTTTCATACTTTTATCATTATTTTTTATAAAAAGAAACTATAGTATCACCATATTTTTTTATTCTAAAACATTTTAAATTTACAATATCTTTTGAGAACTCTTTTATATATTTTTGTACCACAACAATAGCACCATTATTTAAAATATCGTACCTTACTATATTACTTAAAACTGGATATGTAAAGGCACAAGAACTATCTGTATTATCTTTTTTATACGGAGAACCTACAAAAACTATATCATACTTACCTTTTAAAATATAAAAATTTTTAACTATATCACATTTAATAATTTCAGATCTACTGCCAAATCCCAACATATTTACATTATGTTTAATTAGAGATAACGAAATAGTATTTAACTCTGCAAAAACTACTTTTTTTGCACCTCTAGAAAGAGCTTCGATCCCAACCGAACCTACTCCTGCAAATAAGTCAATAAAAACAGAATTATAAATTTTAAGCTGCATTATATCAAAAATAGATTTTTTAATTCTACCGAGTATAGGCCTTATAGACAGATTCCCATAAGGTAATGTTTTCAACATTCTTCCTCGAGCAGTACCTGCAATAACTTTCAAAACCAATTTTATTCTCCAAAAATTCCAACAAAAATTTTTCTAATTCTTGGTCTATTATCAAAATCTACCAAAATTATTTGTTGCCAAGTTCCCAATATTAATGATTTAGATACAAGCGGTATAGTTTTTGATATACCTACTAGCGAAGAACGCACATGTGAAAAACCATTACTTTTATGATTATAAACACCTTTTACCGGAGCAACTACCTCAAGAGCTTTGCGAAAATCCGCAATAAGTCCTGGTTCAAATTCAATAGTTGTAATAGCAGATGTAGAACTTGTTACACTTAAAGTTACTATACCATTTTCAATATCAGAACGAAAAATAATTCTTTTAACATCATCAGTTATATCGAGAATATCATTGTAACCTTTAGTTCTACAATTTATGTATTCTGAATAAATCATTTTAAATCCTTACATTACAGAAAAATTACTAAAATACAATTAATTCAATTTTAAACACAACAGTATCAATATATTTACATTTAATCTACATACCGCTATTTCAATGGAGCTAAGGGGGATCGAACCCCTAACCTCTTGCATGCCATGCAAGCACTCTTCCAACTGAGCTATAGCCCCACATTAATCAAAACTTACTTAGCAACACATTTATAAATTTAAATCTTGATATAAAAATCTTTTTACTTCCAGATAATACGTCACACTTTTATCATAAATAATTCACTTTTACTATTTCTTTTCCTAATAAGTACAATTTTTACTATATACGACAATATACATTATGCACATATATCAAATTGCAATAAAAAACATTTTCTTTATATAATTACATGATTAGTTACGTGGATTATAGCGAAAATGTGCTAGTATTGTCAATAAAATAATTTTAATAAATTTCTCGTGTGATTTTTTTCTATTAAAAAAAATAAGCACAAATTAGTGATAATGATGATAAATAGTATTTATTTTGGATAAAAGACTTTGAGTTTAAATTTTTGTATCCTTTCAAGTGGATCGAGCGGTAATTGTTCAGTAATTTGGACTGAAAAAGCAACTATTTTAATTGATTGTGGATGTAGTATTAAATATATAACAAAAAATCTTAGTAACTTAGGTATTTCTACAAAAAACTTAACTGCAACAGTTATAACACATGGCCATACAGATCACATGAGTCCATCAGTATTTAGCCTTTTGTTTAAAAATAACATTCCAATTTACCTACACAAAGATGTCTTTGAAGATCTTTTTAGAAAATACGGTAAAAAAATTGAAAAATGTACTAATATACTTTTTAATAAAACTTTTAAAATTGAAAATATTTATATTAAACCTTTTTATGTTCATCATAAAGATCAATATGTTACTCGTACGTTCGGTTTTACATTTTCATCTATAGTAAATACAAAAGAATACAAAATAGGATATATTACAGATACCGGAAAAATATGTAATGAAATTATAAAAAATTTAGTTAATAGCAATATTTTAATAATAGAATCAAATTATGATGAAGCAATGTTGGAATCAAGCCTTAGATTTCATGATAACAAAAAATGGGTGTCAAGTGATTGGGGACATTTATCAAATGAAAGTGCTGCTGACGCCATTGTTAAAATTAGACAACTTTCTAATAATAAAGAAAATCTAAAATACGTTTTTCTTGCACATATAAGTAAGCATCACAATAATGTCAAAATAGCTATAGACACTACAAAAAAAATACTTACGAAGAACGGTATTTCAAATATAAGTCTATTTGCCACTAAAAATAAGAAACGATGCCCATCTATTAAAATTATTTAAAGCTATACATAAATATAGCTCAAATTTTTCAAAAACTATAATATGTAACAACCAATGCATTTTATTTTACGGCTATATTACAAAAAATTATTTATCAATTCATTTAAGTAACATAATTGCACTTATTAAATAAATATCATCTGGATTAACACCTCTGCTTAAATCACTTACTGGAAAAGCAAGTCCCTGAATTATGGGTCCTAAAGCCTGAAAACCTCCATATCTTTCAGCGATTTTATAACCAATATTTCCAGAATTTAAATCAGGAAAAATTAAAATATTTGCATTACCAGCAACAAGAGAATATGGAGCTTTTCTCTTACCAATACTCTGAACAACAGACGCATCAAATTGAAATTCCCCATCAATATTTATATCAGAATTTTTTTTAAAATAATTCTTTGTAGCTTCTACAGCTTCCTTTACTTTTAATAAAATTTCACTGTTTGCACTACCTTTGGTTGAAAAAGAAAGCATTGCGACATTTACCTGTTTACCTGGAAAAAGCTTTCTAAAATTAATAACTGTTGATATTGTTATATCTTTTAAACCTAATGCTTGAGGATCTGGATTTACTGCACAATCTGCAAATATTACAGGTTCTTTTGCTAAAAAATGCCCTTTTGGAGGAATCATAAGAAAATATGAAGAAACTAATTTTACACCTTCTGCTGGACCAATTACACGAATTGCTGCTCTTAAAACATCCGCAGTATCATAAACAGCTCCTCCAACACAAGCATCACACCTACCACTTTTTAAATACATCATTGAAAAATACAAAGGCTCATTTAAAAGATTTAACGTATCTTGCACATCAATCCCTTTTTGTAATCTTACATTAATAAATTCTTTAACCTTCTTTTCATCAAGAAGATTTTCATTTATTTTAATTATTTCAATACCATTTAAGTTTATATCTGATATCAACGCTAATTTCTCAATTTCTCCAACACTTTTTACAGGTAATACAACTGAAGCTATACCATCTCTCACAAGCATTTGTGCGGCTTTTAAAACTCTTACATCAAAACTTTCAGGAAAAATCACTTTTCCTTTTATTTTCTTCGCTAAATTTAAAATATGCTCTCGCATGTTCATTTTAAATAATTCCTCCTAAATGAACTAGATTCAAATTATTTCAACGGCACTATATTATTTTTCTTTATTTCTTTTCTTTTAATTTTTCCACTTATTGTCTTTGGAAGTTCCTCTACAAATTCAATAACTCTAGGATATTTATAGGGAGCTGTAACTTTTTTAACATGATCTTGAAGTTCCATTGCAAGTTTTAAACTTGGTTGATATTTTTTTACAAGAACTATCGAGGCTTTTACTACAGTACCTCTATCTTTATCAAACACTCCAGTTACTGCACATTCTAAAACACAAGGATGTTCCATTAAAACACTTTCAACCTCAAAAGGACCTATTTTATATCCAGAACTTTTTATAATATCATCAGAACGACCAACAAACCAAATATATCCATCATTATCCTTATACGCTACATCTCCAGTATCATAAATGCCATTTTTCCAAAAAGTTTTCGTAATATTTTCATTTTTATAATATTCCGAAAACAAACCTATAGGCTTTTGTTCCCCAGTTCTTATTACAAGCCGTCCTTCTTCACCACAACTACAAGGATTATCTTCCATATCAACAATATCAACATCCCAACCTGGAGATGGTTTACCTATAGCCCCAGGTTTTACTTGTATCCATGGAAAAGTTGCTGCAAAAGCAACAGTTTCAGTCTGACCAAATCCCTCTTTAATTTCAATACCCGTATATTTTTTAAACTCATAGAAAACTTCAGGATTTAGTGGCTCTCCAGCAGTCGTAGCATATCTTAATTTTGATAAATCATATTTGGAAATATCTTCTTTAATTATATGCCTATAAACAGTGGGTGGAGCACAAAATGAAGTTATTCCATATTTTGCTATTTTTTCCATTAAATCTCTAGAATTAAATCTTTCATAGTCATAAGTAAAAATACATGCTCCACATAACCATTGGCCATACATCTTCCCCCATGCAGCTTTTGCCCAGCCAGTATCAGCCACAGTAAGATGCAAACTTGAATCATTTAAATTTTGCCAAAACCTAGCGGTCAAAATATGCCCTAAAGGATACGCGAAATCATGACATACCATCTTAGGCATCCCAGTAGTTCCAGAAGTGAAATATAACAAAAACTTATCTTTTATATTTGTAGCCTCTATGCCTTCTAATCTTTTAAAAACATCAGAAAATTTTTCAACTTCTTTAGAATATTCAAACCAACCATGAGCATAACCATTTACAGAGACTAAAGTTCGTAACTCTATCAAATTTTTCCTTGCTTCATTAATAACATCTATAATTCTTCTATCAGCTGCTGCAATAATCATAACAACACCAGCTACTTTAACTCTATATTCTACATCTTTAGTAGTTAAAAGATGTGTAGCAGGAATTACCATAGCCCCTAATTTATGAAGAGCAATTGTACAATACCAGTACTCATAGCGCCTTTTTAGCATAAGCATTACGGCATCACCTTTCTTAATCCCTAAAGATTTAAAAAAATTTGCAGCACGATTACTTTCTTTTTTTATATCATCAAAAGTAAATACTTTCTCTTCTCCATAAGGATTACACCATATCATTGCTTTTTTATTAGGCAAAATCTTTGCAATTTCATCTACAACATCAAAAGCAAAATTAAAATTTTCAGGGACATATATCTTATAGTTTTTTACAAAATCTTCATACGATTCATATCCGATCTTCACATATTTATCTGCTAGCATTAATTTCTCTTTTACACAATTTTTTGTTAAATATATTTAAGTTTTATCTCTTTATTATATAAGAAAGTCTATAAAAATAACAAATACCCTAATCAAGCAACTCCTCCATACATTAACTGTCTATTACACTACAGATTTGCCAACTCTATATATTATTTTATCAACAAATTTTCATTATTGAATAAATAATAATTTTTTATAGGTATTAAATTTTTATCAAATTCATAAATAAGCGGACTCGCAGTAGGAATATTTAAATCTACTATACGATCATCGCTTATTTTATCAAGATATTTTATTAAAGCTCTCAAACTATTACCATGAGCTACTATAATAATTTTTTTACGCATTTTCATATTATGTATAATCTCTTTCTCCCAGTAAGGTACAACTCTTGTTACAGTATCTTTTAAACACTCTGTTAAAGGAATCTCCTTTTTTTGAAGACACGAATACCTTATATCATTACCTGGGTACCTATCATCATTTTCATTTAGAGGAATCGGAGAAACAGAATAACTCCTCCTCCAAAGTTTTACTTGAGTTTTTCCATATTTCACAGCTGTTTCTGATTTATTTAATCCTTGTAAAGCACCATAATGCCGCTCATTTAATCTCCAACTCTTAATTACTGGAATCCACAGTAAATTCATTACATCCAAAATATTCCACAAGGTCTTAATCGCTCTTTTAAGAACTGAAGTATACGCTATATCAAAAGTAAATCCATTTCTTTTCATTTGCTCTCCAGCCAGTAAAGCTTCCTCTTTCCCTTTTTCAGATAGATCAACATCAGACCATCCTGTAAATATATTCTCCTTATTCCAAACACTTTCACCATGTCTAATTAAAACAATTTTATACATTTCATTCACCTCTATAACATAAAAACTTAAATATTATAAATATAAATATAACAAGATAAATATTATAACTTAAACACACAACTGAATCAAATAAAATATATAAAAATTTATCAAATCAATTTACTTGGTTGCTTAATATGCTTTAATTTTAAAGAAATTATTCTAAAAGCTCCATCTGTATCATGAACTTTACCTTCTTGTTGTGCCTCAAAGACTAAATTTAGAAGCTCACCAATTAATGGTCCTGATTTTAAATTAAATTTTATCATTATCATATTTCCATCAATAATTTTATGTGTAAATGTTACTTTTTTTAGTTCATAGTAATATCTTAAAAGTTCTTCTATGAATTTTTCTTGAAATTTTAATGTTTCTTTAGAAAAAATTCTTAATTCCTTATATGAGTGCCAATCAGACATTGAAAGAATGAGCAAATCTGGTGTATTATCACCTATA
Organism: Endomicrobium sp.; assembly: GCA_031266535.1. Taxonomy (GTDB): domain Bacteria; phylum Elusimicrobiota; class Endomicrobiia; order Endomicrobiales; family Endomicrobiaceae; genus Endomicrobiellum. The sequence goes on from JAISAS010000004.1 coordinate 226,492, forward strand.
TCTCTAAAAAATTTTAATGCAGCTTTTCTTGTTATCGTACTATTCCTTACTAAAGTAGAAGGACGCATATGTTTCTTTATTAACAACGTTACAAATTCGATATCTTTTTTGCCAAATTTTAGGTTAGACATAATTTTTTTTATTTTTTCTGCTCCTATTTCTTCATGTCCAAGAAAATGTAATTTTCCTTTTTCAAATTTTGCAGTTTCTGGTTTTGCATTATCATGAAAGAAAGCAGCAAATTTTAACAACCCTATCCTTGTAACATTTTCAGAAAAAATATTGTCATTATTAAAATGTTGTTGAATATTTAAATAATTTCCAGGAAAATATTTTTTTAAATTATTCAGAATATTTTCTATGGATCTCATAGTTTCAAAAGAGTGTTGGAACAATCCTCCAGAATGATAATAATATTTTTTACAAATTTCCTTCATAATATTAACTTCGGTAAAAACTTCTGAAAATAATCCACTTTTATCCATTTTTTCTATAAATATTACACTATTGTTAATTGCTAATATTTTAAAGAATTCATTTTTTATTCGTATAGGTGATACTTTAGATATGAGCCTTACGTTTTGCTTTATTTGTTTCAATGTTTTACAAGAAATATTAAAATTCAGCTCAGCAGCAAAACGAAATGCTCTCAACATTCGTAACGGATCTATTCTAAATGATTCAATTGAAACTACATTTATAACCTTCAATTTAAAATCTTTTAAAACATTTTTATTAACTAAAATAGGATACTTATTAAAATTTTTAAAAAATTTTAAATCAAAAGCTACCGCATTAATTGTAAAATCTCTATTCTGTAAATCTTGCCATATAGTTTTACCATGAATAAGAGAAATATCTATATTATCAACAATATAATTTTCAAGTATTATTCTATAAATTTTATTTTTATCATCCAGAATTACAAGTTTGGATTTCAAAGCACACGCTATTTTCTCAGAATAGTTTAAAGCATCTTTGTTAACAACTAAATCAATATCATTACATCTACGTTTTAGAATAAGATCTCTTGAGAATCCACCCACAGCATATACTTTAAAATCTTGTGATAAACTATTTATCTTATTAATAAGCTTATTCAATTCTAAAATCCATTGCATGTTTGATATAGTCATCAATCCTCAATTTGAGAATTGATAATTATAGTCACAGGATATTTAGAAAATATTTTATTAGTTATATTCAAAATATCTTTTGTTGAAATCTTATTTACATCATTAAGATATTCAGTATCATATTCATAACCTTGCCCAATAATTTCTCGCCATCCGTAATAGTAAGATTGTTTATTTACGGTTTGTCGTTCCATAGCATAAAGACTTTTTATATATATTTTAGCATCTTTTAGTTCTCTATCTGAAATTTCTGTAACACAAAAATTTTTTAAAATTTCATATATTTTATCTAATACTAAATCAATATTTTTTTTATCAAGCCCTACATAAATTGCAAAATAACTTCCTTCTACTCTTGGAGGGTATATAGAACCCACTTCATAAGCAAGCCCAAAATTTTCTCTTAATTCAATAAATAATCTACTACTCATTTTTCCACCTAAAATAGTATTTGCAATTTTCATAGGAATAAAATCTAAATCAAAAATGCTAGGAGCCTGAAATCCCATATATATATAAGATTGATCAAACTTTCCATCAATTTCTTTTTTTATTGGCTTATAATGCTGTACGTTATTAAAAGCAGATTTTTTTGACTTCATTCCATCAGGAACTAATGAAAAATATTTCTCTAAAGACTTTTTTACAACATTTTTATTTATATTCCCTGAAACGGAAATTAAGATATTAGAAGAATTGTAAGAATATTCATACCAATGCTTTACATTTTCTCTACTAATTTTTTTAACTGATATATTTGTACCAAAAACAGGTACAGCATAAGGCGTTTTATAATAAAATAACTTTATAAATTCATCATAAGCAACATCTCCTATATTATCCTTTCGTGATTTAAGAATCGCTATAACTTTTTGCTTTTCAAAAAACAAATTCTTATCATCTAAAGTAGGATTTAACACTACATCAGAAAGAATTTCAACTGCTTTATTAAAATATTCGCTAGTAAACGTCATACAAAACCCAGATATATCATAGTCAGTAAAAGCATATAATTGTGCTCCTATATTTTCTATATCATTTATAAGAATTTCATTCGAGCGGTTTTTTGTAGATCGTATCATAAGTTTCGAAGTAATATATGATATTCCCGCATTATTCAAAATTTCATTTACAACAGAAACAGATGTAACCACTCTTAATGCAACAACATCAGCTCCACTAGTTTTATTAAATACAATTTTAACATTATTTTTAAGAATAAAATTCTCCACCAGACCCTCCAAATTTAACTCGTAAACACACTTTTTATAAATAAAACTCTATCAAAAGTAAACACAATTTTTTATTTTCTTACATATGAAGCAAATGTTTTAGGCAATAAAGCCACATTAGAAATTGTTTTTGATAAGTAATATTTTTCAAAAAAATCTTTTATATCTGTAGTTGTTATTTTATTTAATTTTCTTATATATTTTGTCATAAAATTAGAGTTGTTCATTAAATGCCAATATCCAATATTTTCTGCAACGTCAATAGATGTTTCAAAAGAAAAATTTAAATTTGTTTTTATCGAAAGTTTTGCCCTATCCAATTCCTTCTTAGTAACACCAATATCGATAATATTTTGAATTTGATTTTTTATTTCATTTTTAATATTCATCATATTTTTTGGATTAAAAACAGACATAATACAAATATTTCCAGCTTCTTTCTTATGAACAAAAAAAGAAACTATGGAAAATACTAAATGTTTTTCTTCGTACAAAGATCTATAAAGTCTTGAGCTCTTTCCTCCACCTAAAATATCTACAGCTAAATTTGCTATATATATATCCTCTTCATCTAAACTTGGCCCAAGAAAACCACTAAGCATGTACCCAATTCCAACTTTTCCATAGTCTATTACATCTTTTCTATTATGAACATCTTCAACAAATAACGGCTTTGTTGGTAAAAATCGTTTAGGAAATTTACCAAAAGTTTCATCTACAACCTTCTTAATTTTTAATTCATTAAAATCACCTGATATAGAAAGTACTATGTTACTGGGAACATAATGCATCTTGTAATAATTATATATCTCTTTATAAGAAATATTTTCAATAATTTGTAATTTCCCTATAACACTATTTTTTAATGTACTTTTTACGTAAATAGATTCATAAAATTTTTCATAAAGAACAGCTACAGGATTATCAAAATATCTCCTAATTTCTTCAATAACAACCTTTCTTTCTTTATCAATCTCATACTTAGAAAAAAGTGGATTTTGTATAATATCGGCAAGTATTTTTATACATTTTTTCATTCCATTTTTTTGAATATTTACATAATACATAGTATATTCTTTTGTTGTAACAGCATTTATATACCCACCCATATTTTCAATATTTTTACATGCCAAATCACCTGGATAATTTTTACTACCTTTAAACATTAGATGTTCTAAAAAGTGAGATAATCCAGATTGAAAAAACTGTTCATTAACAGAACCCACTTTCACAAAAATAACCACAGAAGCTATAAAATTATTTTTATTGTTTTTTAAAACTAATTTAAGTCCATTTTTATATTTTACAGTTTTTGCTCTCATTATAAAATAAATCCTTGTCATAAAAAAATATTTATCTATAATAAAGAAAGATCAAATTACAACAAGCATCTTTCACACATAAATATTCTACTAATTGTTATAATGTTATAACAATTACAAATTTTTCACCTAAACTTCATTCAATATAAAAAAACGTTTAATACATGAGACTTATAATTATTTATTTAACATAGTTATTTTTCTATATGAGAACAAAAATTTTTATTTTTCTCAAATTTTACTTTAAATATTTATTGCAATTCTTCCTCAATAAAATAAATAGATAAACTAGACAAGTACTAATTTTATGTTTTATTATATATTAAATCTATACTCTATTTCATATTGTGCCGTAACATCCAATTCACTACGAACCATTTTCTCTAAATAGATTGGTTCTTTTTCAAGATAATATATTCTTTTTTTAAACAAATCATTTTGACGGCAAGCATTCTTTATATTTTTTTTCAATTTATATTGACTAAAAAAATTTTCTAAAAGAACTCTATTCCCTTTATTGAGAATTAAAATCAATAAAATCACCATAAAAACCACATAACGAACTTTAAATTTTTTCATATAAAAATTATTTTGGAACAACAGAACCTTATCAATTAATTTTAAAACATTTATTTAAAAGATTACCTTATTCCATCATCTTTATACTTGAAAATGCAGATTTTCCTAAATAACTCGCTCTAGAACCCAATTCTTCTTCAATTCTTAACAATTGATTATATTTACATATTCTATCAATCCTTGATACAGATCCAGCTTTAATCTGCCCTGTATTTAAAGCTACAGCCAAATCTGAAATAATATTATCTTCAGTTTCACCTGAACGATGAGATATAATCGCAGTATACCCAGCTTTATAAGCCATTTGAACAGTCTCAATAGTCTCTGAAAGCGAACCTATTTGATTAACCTTTATTAAAACTGAATTTGCAACATCATTATCAATTCCTCTTTTTAATATTTTAGAATTAGTTACGAAGAGATCATCACCCACAAGTTGAAGTTTCGATTTCAAATTTGCTGTTAAAATTCTCCATCCACTCCAATCAAATTCACTCAATCCATCCTCAATCGATATAATAGGGTATTTTCTCAGAAGATTTTCATAAAAATCAATCATTTCTTCCGATGTTTTTACTTTATTTAATATTTCTCCTTTAAATATATAATTATTATTTTCATATAATTCATTTGCAGCAACATCTAAAGCAAAAACAATATCTCTACCTATGCTATAACCGGCAGTTGTAACAGCTTCGCACATTATTTCAAGAGCCTGATCATTATCCCTTAAATTTGGAGCAAACCCCCCTTCATCTCCAACACTTGTAGTATAACCTTTTTTATTTAAAATCTTTTTTAAACTATGAAAAACTTCGCAACCTACCCTCAAAGCTTCATGAAAATTAGGAACATTCACAGGAACTATCATAAATTCCTGTAAATCAACATTATTATCTGCATGTTTACCTCCATTAATGATATTCATAAGTGGTACAGGTAAAATATATTTATCATTCTGAATATTATAAATTTTTCTTATATATTCATATATTGGAAGTTTGTTTGAATTTGCACCAGCTTTAGCACAAGCAAGTGATACTCCTAAAATTGCATTAGCCCCTAAATTACTTTTAGAATCAGTCCCATCAAGTTCTATCATTATATTATCTATTTCTTGTTGTTTTGTTATTTCAAAATTCAATAATTTAGGTGCAATTACATCATTAATATTTGAAACTGCCTTTAACACACCTTGACCTTTAAATCTTATGTTATCAATATCTCTAAGTTCTAATGCTTCTCCTGAACCAACCGATGCTCCTGACGGAACAGCAGCTCTTCCTAAAGTCCCATCACTAAGCCTTACATCAGATTCAACAGTAGGATTTCCACGCGAATCAATAATTTCCCTCCCTACAATTTTTACAATTTTAACCATAACCAAGCCCTCCTATTTTCTATGATCAAGCTTATTGAATAATCTAATTGATAACATTTGCGCTAATAAGCTATTATTAGAAATAACTTCAATTTTGGAATTAAAATCATCAATTTTTGTTACAAAAATAGCTATCTCAGTCGAATCTAAACAACAATTAAAATCCTTTGAAAAATTAAAAGCAACTATGTATCCTTTATTGAAATTTTTATGAGTTATTCTTGCTTCAAAAGTTTTTATTAAGCTAATAACTTTATTAAAGCAATCTTTTTTTTGCATCGCAAAAATCTTAACAAATCTTCCTGAATTCTCATTCTTAAATTTCACAATAGAAAAACCCAACATACGTGTCGAATAATCAAGAACTGAGCACGACATCATTAAAAACAGAAAAACAAAAATTAAAATAGAAAAAAATCGCATAAAAAATCGCATATAACTAAATTATGATTATAGCAAATCACATAAATAAACAGTACATAATTGAAAATTATTTACTATTGTTTACCGTTTATTTTAATAAAAATTTAGAAATATTAGAAACAATAAACAATTTTAATGTAATCTGTTTTTTTGCTACAATAAGTGGGCATATGATAAGTACTAAAAACATATTAAGCAAAGCTATACATTTTCACACGCTAAATAAAAACGAAATATTATATATTCTTAAAGAAAAAAACACAAAAATGCTTTTTTATATGGCTAATAAGATACGAAAAGAATACGTTGGAGATGAAGTTCATTTACGTGCTCTTATAGAATTTTCAAATTACTGTATACGAAACTGTCTATATTGCGGTTTAAGAAAAGATAATTATCGGCTAGTACGTTATAGATTAGAACCATGGAAAATTATAGAATTAGCACAAAAAGCAAAAAACTGTAATTATAAAACGGTTGTTTTACAATCTGGAGAAGATCCGTATTATACCACTAAAAAAATGAAAGATATTATTTCAGCTATTAAAAGCTTAGACATTGTTGTTACGTTAAGCATTGGAGAAAAAACTTTTAACGAATACGAAGCATATCGCAATAGCGGAGCTGATAGATATCTGCTTAGAATAGAAACCACAAATAGTATCCTCTACAATAAACTTAATCCAGAGATGAATTTAAAGAATAGAATGAAATGTATTGAGTATATAAAAAAATTAGGATATGAAGTAGGATCAGGAATAATGGTAGGACTTCCAGGTCAAACATTAGAAAGCATAGCAAAAGACATACTGTATCTTAAGTCAATTCCTGTTGATATGGCAGGCATAGGTCCATTTATTTATCATCCTAATACTCCAATAAGTTTAAAAACTAATTCTCATGGAACAAATAATGCATTTGAATTGTCTCTTAAAGTAATGGCAATTTTACGTTTACTTATGCCATGGATTAATATACCTGCAACAACTGCAATGGAAACTTTAAATACACAAGGACGTCTAATAGCTTTACAAAGCGGAGCAAATGTAGTTATGCCAAACGCAACAGAAACAATTTATAGAAAATACTACGAAATATATCCTGGTAAAATTTGTCTAAAAGATTCCACACAATACTGTAGATTTTGCATAGAAAATAAAATCAAATCAATAAATAGATACGTATCAAATGGAAAAGGATTTTGCAAAAAAACAAAATGAATATACTAACTGGACTAAGTGGTGGAGTTGACTCTTCTGTTGCCGCTTATTTATTAAAAAAACAAGGACATAAAGTAATTGGTGTAATAATGTCAATATGGGATAAGTCTTTTAAACCACATGAAATTAAAAACACAAATACTTGCTTTGGTCCTGAAGATGATGATATAGAAGCAGCACAAAGAACAGCTGATTTTCTCAAAATTCCTCTACATATAATAGATTGTAGCAAAGAATATAAAAAAATTGTTATTGAAAATTTTAAAATTGAATATAAAGAAGGACGTACTCCAAATCCATGTATACGCTGTAATGCCTATATTAAATTTTTAGTTCTACCTTCAATCGCTAAAATTAAAGGAATATTTTTCGACAAATTTGCTACTGGACATTATGCAAACATAAGATTTAATAATTTTCTAAATATGTATCAATTGTGCAGAGCTATTGACTCAAGCAAAGACCAAACTTATTTTTTATACAGACTTGTACAAAAAATTCTCTCAAAAACTTTTTTTCCTCTTGGTTCTTATACAAAAGAACAAGTAAGAAATATCGCTAAAAAAATAGGTCTCCCAACAGCTGAAAGACCAGATAGTCAAAATTTTTATTGTGGAGATTATAAAAATATTTTACAATTTCGAAAAAATTGTGGAAATATCATAGATAAAAATGGCCAAATTCTTGGACAACATAATGGAATTTGGAATTATACCGTAGGAAAACGCAAAGGTCTTGGACTCAATGGAGGAACAAAACAACCACTATACGTTATAAATATTTCAGCTAAACAAAATACTATAATAGTAGGAGAAAAAGAAGATTTATACGTTTCATCTTTTATAGCCGAGAAAGTATTTTGGAGTTCAATTCCTATTCCAAAAGATATTTTTGAAGCAACCGCAAAAATACGTCAACATCATAAACCAGCAAAAGCTATAATTATTCCACAAGAAAAATCAAGAGTAAAAGTTAAATTTTATGAACCTCAAATGACCATTACACCAGGACAAAGCGTTGTATTCTATAAAGATAATATAGTATTAGGTGGAGGAATATTATTATAAATTTTCGTTTCATTTAATATAGTTACAACAAGCTTTACTATATTTAGACATTTATAGCCCTTATAAATATCAACAAAATCAAATTTTATAATAAAATTAATTCACATAAGAAAAATATGTTCTTGAAACTTTATGATAGTCTTTGTAAAATAAAAAAGTAAAAAATAATTTGAAATAGAATTTATAATTCTCATACACAAAGGTAATTACAAAAGAAATAAAACAAAATTAAAATTGTACTTTAAATAACTAAGTTCTCAACGTGTTCTATAAAATAAAATTTTAAGCACAATATTTAAAATAAAGTTATTATAATTTAGAACAAATCATATGTTTGATATAATATAAAGGATTTGTTTGTAAGTACAATTAATATTTTTTTACACATATTCATATAAAATAAGATGAGAAGGATATAAATAATTTTGGAGGTAAGATTATGTTAAAAAATATTCTCAAGCTCAAAAATATCTTAGTGATTTTTATCTCTATGTTTACGTCAATAAGTTTATCTTTCGCAAGCGAAGCTAGTTTAATTATTCCTGATTTGACGTCTGTTAGCTTTTTAAAAAATTTAGTTAATGGTAAAACATTTTTATTATTTGGTTTTTTTATTTGTATTTTTGGATTATTATTTGGACTCTATTGTTTCTTTAATATTAAAAATCTTCCAGTACATAAATCTATGGAATCTGTTTCAGAGCTCATTTATGAAACTTGCAAGACATATCTTATAACACAAGGTAAATTCATAATCATACTTGAAATTTTACTTGCAATTACAATAATAATTTATTTTGGCTTTTTACAACATTTTGGAATAGCAAAAGTTTTTACAATAGTATTATGTAGTATTATCGGAATTTTAGGAAGTTACGTAGTATCATGGTTTGGGATGAGAATTAACACATTTGCAAATTCAAGAACTGCTTTCGCAAGTTTAAAAGGTAAACCTTTTCCACTTCATGCAATACCACTCAGAGCAGGGATGAGTATAGGAATGCTCTTAATAAGTGTAGAGCTATTTATAATGCTTGTAATTTTACTTTTTATCCCATCAGATTTTGCTGGTGCATGCTTTATAGGATTTGCAATCGGGGAATCTTTAGGAGCATCAGTGCTTAGAATAGCAGGGGGAATATTTACAAAAATTGCAGATATTGGTTCAGATTTAATGAAAATTATATTCAAAATTAAAGAAGACGATGCAAGAAATCCAGGAGTTATCGCAGACTGCACGGGAGATAATGCTGGGGACTCTGTAGGGCCTACTTCTGATGCTTTTGAAACTTATGGAGTGACAGGAGTAGCTTTAATAACCTTCATAGTACTTGCAATAGGCAATTTAGAGTTACAAGTTAAACTTTTAGTGTGGATTTTTGTAATGCGTTTAACTATGCTCTTATCAAGCGCTATTTCTTACATTATTAATTCTGTAATTACAAAAATAAAATATTTTTCTTTGGAAAAAATGAATTTTGAAGCTCCTTTAACATCTTTGGTGTGGATAACTTCTATAGTTTCGATAATACTAACTTTCATTGTCTCAAACCTGATAATTGGTGATTTCGGAGATGGAACTTTTTGGTGGAAACTTTCACTAATTATAAGCTGCGGTACAATAGCTGGAGCAATTATTCCTGAAATTGTAAAAATTTTTACTTCTGTAAAAAGTGTATTTGTACAAAACATTGTTACATCATCAAAACGAGGAGGAGCTTCACTCAACATTCTTGCAGGCCTTACAGCTGGAAATTTCAGCGCATACTGGATGGGGATTGCAATTATAATCCTTATGAGTATTTCTTATGCAATAAGTTTAAGCGGTCTTGCTTCAATTATGATAGCTCCAGCTGTATTCGCATTTGGTCTTGTAGCTTTTGGATTTTTAAGCATGGGGCCTGTCACAATAGCAATTGATTCTTACGGTCCAGTAACTGATAACGCACAATCGATATACGAACTCTCACTTATTGAAAATATCATTAACATTGACAAAGAAATAGAAAAAGATTTTGGATTTAAGCCATATTTTGATAAATCAAAACTATTACTTGAAGAAAATGACGGAGCTGGTAATACATTTAAAGCTACAGCAAAACCAGTCCTTATAGGAACAGCTGTAGTAGGTGCGACTACAATGATATTTTCGACAATATTTGTACTTACAGAATGCCTTACAACAGGACTCGAAAAATTATCACTGCTACATGCACCTTTTCTACTAGGATTAATTGCCGGTGGAGCAATCATTTATTGGTTTACAGGAGCTTCCAATCATGCCGTAACAAGTGGAGCTTACAAAGCAGTGGAATTTATTAAAGATAATATAAAACTTGAAAATAATGCAGAAAAAGCTTCTACTGAAGATTCTAAAAAAGTTGTTACAATATGCACAAAATATGCACAAAAAGGTATGATAAACCTATTTCTTGTTATTTTCTTCACAACTTTTTCTTTCGTATTTATTGATCCTTATTTTTTTATAGGATATCTTATTGCAATAGCTTTATTTGGCTTATTTCAAGCAATATTTATGGCAAATGCCGGTGGAGCTTGGGACAATGCAAAAAAATATGTTGAAGTTGACTTGCATGAAAAAGGAACTGAACTTCACAAAGCTGTTATTATTGGAGATACAGTTGGAGATCCATTTAAAGATACTTCTTCAGTTGCAATGAACCCAATAATTAAATTTACAACACTTTTTGGACTTTTGGCCATGGAACTCGCATTAGTACTTGCTAGAAAAAAAATATTAAATCTTATATTCGCAACAATATTCTTTATTATTGCAATAATATTCATAATAAAATCGTTTACTGATATGCAAAGTAAAGATAAAGAAATATAATGAGATTCATAAGAAATATTTTTGCGATTTTATTAATACCTGTAATTAGCGTGTCTGGTTATATTCTTGCCAAAGATTTTCTATATTTTACAGTATTATATGGAGATAGATATGTTTTGTTTTGGATTGGAATATTATCTTATATAATATTCCATATGCTAATTTATAGACCCACAAAAATTTATGTGTTTGGGCATGAACTTTCTCACATACTAATAGGGATTTTAAGCGGGGCAAAAATTAAAAAATTCAGCATTAATAGAAAATCTGGTAGTGTAGTTTTAACTAAAGATAATATTTGGATAACTCTCGCCCCATATTTTTTCCCCATATACACTTTTGTGTTAATAATAATTCATATTTTCTTAGGATGGTTTGTAAATGTAGAACAAATTTATGGATATTTTCTTTTTCTTATAGGATTTTCTATAGCTTTTCATATAGCTTTTACAGTATATATACTCTATATAAAACAACCAGACTTAAAGATTTATGGAAGATTTTTTTCTTATACTATAATTCTTACAGCAAATATTGCGATATTCACTTTGTTCATGTTATTAGTTTTTCAATATAAAATAAATATAAAGGATATTTGTCTAAAAATGTTAAAAAATACAATAGCTGTTTATAAATTTATATATATTGGAGCATTAGATATATGGTTAACATTCCAAAAGATGAAATAAAAAGAAAAGGAATTCACTTTGCAACACTTTTATACGTTCTTGGATACTGGTATTTTTCTAAAACAATAGTTATCTCTGGACTTATTCTTTTGATTGCAGTTATTGCATTTCTTGAATTTTTAAGATTTAAAATTATTAAACTAAATAATTTTTTTAAGACTAATTTTAAGGGATACTATAGAAATGAAGAAACTAATAAAGTCAGCGGTTTGATAGGTACATTATCAGGAGCTTTACTTACAATATTAATGTTCTCAAATAGACATATAGTTCTCGCAAGTTTTCTCTATCTTGTATTTGGTGATTCTTTAGCTGCTTTAGTTGGAAAAAGTTTTGGCAAACACAGAATAATTTTCACAAAAAAAACTTTAGAAGGTACTCTTGCATGTTTCTTTGCTTGTTTTTTTATAGGTATCTTTATATTTAATTTACAATTTGCATTTATCGGAGCTATTATATCAGCTATAGTCGAAGCAATACCATGGAAGATAAATGATAACTTTTGGATGCAAATACTTAACGCTTTATTTTTAACGTTGTTATCAAATGCTATATGCATAAGATAATCAATCGAAACAATTATAAGTTTTTTCTTTATTTTTATTTATTTCAAGAAATATAAAAAAACTAAGATTTTGATATATTATTCTTCATATCAACAAATGATTTTTTTAAGTTTTTTCTAAAAGAAATTTCTGAAATTCTTGCAGCTTTCCCTGAAAGATTTCTCAGATAGTAAAGCTTCGATCTACGTATTTTTCCGCGCTTTACAATTTGAATTTTATCAATACGCGGTGAATTTAGAGGAAAAATTTTTTCAACTCCTACGCCAAAAGAAACTTTTCGTACTGTAAAAGTTTTCGAAAGTCTACTACCTCTTATACGTATAACTATACCTTCAAAAATTTGTATTCTTTCATTTTCACCTTCGATTACTCTTAAATATACCTTTAATTGATCTCCCGGCTTAAAAATAACTTCCCAAATTTTTTCTCGTGATGCTTGAACTTGATCTAACAACGATAATGCCACCTTTGCTACTCCTTTAGAAATAATACGTAAACCGGCAACCACCGCATACATATTATTTTTTTATTTTTAATAAATCTGGACGACGTTCTTTTGTTCTTTTATACGATTCTATCTGTCGCCATTTGCTAATTTTCTTATGATTTCCTGACAAAAGAACTTTTGGAACTTTATATCCTCTAAATAATGCGGGCCTCGTATAACTTGGATAATCTAACATACCATTATAAAATGAATCGTTCTGAACAGAAAATGCTTCTTTAACAACACCAGGAATCATTCTTGTAATACTATCTATTAAAACCATAGCCGGAATTTCTCCACCTGTAAGAACATAATCTCCTATAGATATTTCATCATCTACATAATTAACAATGCGCTCATCAATTCCTTCATAATGACCACATACAATAACTAAATGTTTAAATTTCACAAGACGCTTTATAATATTATCATTCAATGTCTTTCCCTGAGGAGACATTAATATAACATAAGGTTTTGTATAAGGATTCTTATAAAACATATTTTTTCTTTTCACCCCTATACTTCTTATGGCATCATACAATGGCTCAGGCTTCATTACCATACCATTTCCACCACCAAAAGGTCTATCATCAACTTTCTTATGTTTATCCTTACAAAAAGACCTCACATCTATTAAACTAATTTCAATAATTTTTTTTTCTAATGCCCTGCTTATCAAGCTTTCTGTAAGAGGGCCTTTGAACATTAATGGAAATATCGTAAGAACATTAATCTTCATATACAAAATAACAGTTATACTCAAGAATATTATCTGCAGACTTCACGTGACCATAAATATCTTCATATACTTTTGGCAAAACAACAAAAATTTTCTCCCCTACGATACTTACTTTTTTTATTATATCATTCAACGCTGGTATTAAAATTTCTTCATCATAATCTTTTACAACCCAAATATCATTACTTTTTGTTGACATAACATCAGAGAAAACTCCTAATCGGGTCCCATTTTGATTAAAAACTTCAAAACCCAAAATATCTGAAATCTTCCATCTTAGATTTAAATTACTTCCTTTATGTTCCATTTAATAATTATTCAACTACTTCAATAACCACCTTTAATTTCTTTTATCTCTACTCGATCTGAATTACCAACTAAAGACTTAGTGATTAAAAGAACTAAATCTTTCTTAAATGCACATATTTCTTTTTAATTACTAATCAACATATCAACAACATAACAATACAATACATAAATACACTACTTAATCTTTATGAGTGATTTTTTTATTAACGTAGCCACTGTACCTGAAGCTTTAGCTCCAACACCTAGCCAATAACTCACCCTTTTCACATTAACATCAAACTTATCATTATCAGCAATAGGATCATACCTACCAAGAATCTCAATCGGTTTTCCATCTCTTCTTGATCTTCTATCAATTGCTACAATTCTGTAATGAGGCTTTTTAGATCTTCCTTTCCTCTGTAAACGTAACCGAACTACCACCTGTTTCTTTACCTCCATAACCTCATGTTGAGCATACAAAAAACCCAACAAAAATTATAAACTACACAATTCAACACACAAAATAGATTATATATAAGTAACGCATAAATTGTCAACTTTAATAGTAAAAACTTTTTTCTTATATTAAATCAATTTTCTTTAACATAAAACTAGCAAATAGTAAATTTAGGTGATAAAATAAGACAATAAATAAAATTAATTAAAAACCTTCTTTTTTTTCCAGATTTAAATTTTGTCTTTTATAATCTGAAATTGTTTGATCATGGTATTGTTTTGGAACTGTTCCTTCTTTAAATGCTTCTAAAAGTATATCTGAAGTTTTATTTAAAGCTAAAAGTCCAGTATTTGAATTAATTAAAGCCAATTCAATATTTTCCGGTTGTATAAAATCCAGTATTGGTTCTCCATCTAGAACCTCTTTCATAAATTGTGTCCATACTGGACATGCAATTACTCCACCTGTAGATCTACTACCCAATGATATTGAACGATCATCATATCCTATCCATACCCCAGCAACTAGTTGTGGTGTATATCCTATAAACCACGCATCACTTGAATTATTTGTTGTGCCCGTTTTACCTGCACACGGTCTTCCTAAATTTTTCGCCTGCCATCCACTACCTTTTTCTATAACAGCTTTAAGCATATTTGTTATGATAAAGCAAGTCTGTGGAGAAAGAACCTCCTCATGATGAGGAATATTTTGTTCCAAAATTTTTCCATATCTATCAGTTATTTTAGTTATAATATAAGGTGTGAATTTAATCCCATCCGAAGCAAAAACTGAAAAAGCTGACACCATTTCTTGTAAAGTTACATCACTTGACCCCAAAGCAAGAGAAAAAGAATTTATAAGGGGGGTTGTTATACCTAAATTTTTAGCAATTTGTATAACTTTAATTGGAGTTACACGCATAATTGCTTCAATAGCACATATATTAATAGATAAAGCAATAGCTGTTCTTAACGTCACATGACCTCTATATTTTTTTCCATAATTTACAGGGACCCAAACTTTATTTGTATTAATTAAATCTTTTTCAGGCATAATCTCAGCTATAGTCTCAATTGTTGTTATATCTCTTGATATTAATTTCCAAGAACCTCCTTCATTAATAAAAACCATAGGTTCATCATTAAAAATAGTTGCAGGAGTAAGTCCATCTTCAATCGCTGCAAGATATACAAATGGTTTAAATGATGAACCAGGTTGACGTTTAGCCTGAACAGCCCTATTAAATTGAGATTCTCTAAAACTACGTCCACCTACCATAGCTCTTATTGCACCGTTTTTAGGATCTATAGCTATTAACGCACCTTGTACTTTTACAAATTTTTGTTTTGCTCTATTAAAAGTCTTAAACTTACTTTCATCAAATTTTGTAAGCGCAACTTCAATTATTTTTTCAGCAGCAACTTGAGCTCGCATATCTAAAGTAGTATAGATTGAAAGTCCTGCATTAAATAAAATATTTGTTCCATATTTTGATTCAAGAATCACTCTTAAAAGTTCTAAAAAATAATCTCCTACATTTTCTATTTTTTCTTTTATAGGAAGAGGAACCTCAAATGCTTCTTTTTCTTGCTCTTTTGTAATATAACCTAATTTTCTCATCCTAGATAGAACAAAATTCCTTCTAATAAGAGCTTTTTTTGAATTTCTAAATGGATTATAATAATTTGGAGATTTCGGTATAGCCGCAAGCATTGCACATTCTGCAAGATTTAAATTTGCAATATCCTTATTAAAATATACTAAAGATGCTGTTTGAGCTCCATAAGCTCCACTTCCGAAATATATCTGATTTATATAGAATTGTAAAATTTCATATTTAGAATATTTTTTTTCAAGTTGTATAGTTAACAATATTTCTTTAATTTTTCTAGGAAATGTTTTTTCACGTGTTAAAAATATAGTCTTTGCTAATTGTTGTGTTATTGTTGACCCACCTCCCTCGATTTTTCCATTTAAAAGAATTCTCAAAGTAGCCCGTATAATTCCTTTGATAGAAATACCCCAATGTTTAAAAAAATCATTATCTTCAACAGATATAAAAGCATTTTGAAGATTAATCGGTATTTCATTAATAGATACAAGAATACGTCTTTCTGTAAAAAATTCAGATATTAAATTATCATTTTTATCATAAATTTTAGTTGACAAATTAGGAATATAATTATTAAGTTGTTGTATAGACGGTAAATTATTTATAAAATTTATTACAATTTTACTAGCTAAAATTATTATTAACATTACTATAATAATTAATGTAAATGATTTTGAAAAAAATTTATTTTTTAATTTATTTTGTCGTATCATGCTCGTATGGTTCAAAAATATTCATTATTCATCATATTAAAATAAGTCAAATATTTAATTAAAACGCTAACTTATATGGGTTCCAAAGCACCCCCCCCTAAAAACTTTTTAAACTTTCCTAATTATTTCAAAAAAATCATTGTGTAAAAAATCTCTCGACCACATAATTTCTACGATCTTTCATAATTTTATGGTTATTAGCTATAATTATTTCTAAAATGGTCAAATAATTTATCAGAAACTTCTGTATTTTTTACATACGCAAAACATCTTTAAAAATATGAGTCATCAACATCATATATTTTATTTAAGATTTTTTCTTTTAATAGATTAAAACATAATATGGAATTTTAAAACACCAAAAATCGAACATACTAAAAATTATTCCCATATCCTACACTTAATTTATCCGTAGTAACAAAATTTAAAACTATTATCACTCTCCAGACGAAGACGTTTTAAGTATAAGTAACTACTTTCAGAACAAATTGCAAAATTATTTTATTAACAAAATTCTGTATATGTTGTATTCGTTTCTTCCAAGAGAAATAACTGCTTCACAATAACGAGTAAATATATTTAAGAAATACTTTTAACTTTCTTTTCAATTTCATTAAGTTCCTTACAAAAAAAATTCAAGTTGAATTATTAAAAACAGTACAATGCTTTGCGATATAAATACTTAATACCTCTAACAAATTTACACTAGATTAATTATACATATACAAAATTTCTTAATTTAACATTCCATATTCTTTTTTAATCATTTTTTTTATTTTTTTATATATCTAACTTTCACTTGCAACTTTGTTTCTATCAACTTTATCAACAATAACAAACATAAACTCAGCTTCTGCCGTCAACTTTCCATCAACATAGGCTTCACCTTTCATTTTTCCACGTCTTCCGCTATCTTTTAACACTTCAACCTTAAGTTCAAGAACATCTCCAGGTTTTACTGGTCTACGAAACTTTGCTTTATCTATAGACGTAAAATATGCAAGACAACCCCTAAGTTTAGGCCTTGAGAGAAACATAACACATGATGTTTGAGCCATTGCTTCAATAATTAAAACACCAGGCATTATAGGAAATCCTGGAAAATGTCCTTGAAAAAAATTTTCATTAGCACTCACACACTTATATCCTATAGCTTTCAAAGGACTTGCAACATTTATTTTCACTTTATCAATCATCAAAAATGGATATCTATGAGGAATATAATTCAAAATCTCTTCTAATCCTAATATTTTTTCTGTTTCTGTTTCTGTTTCTATAAAACTTAGATTCATCGTACTTTTGTCCGTTATATTATTTGCAATTTCATCTTTTTCAACAACTGCTTTTTTTAAAAATTCTTTTACAAAATTTATATTATTGTTATGACCTGGCTTATCAGCAATTATTTTAGCTTTTATAGGTCTGCCTGCCAAATATAAATCTCCTATTAAGTCAAGAATTTTATGCCTTACAAATTCATCTTTATAACGTAATGGTTCTTTATTATGTATTCCATTTAACGCTATAACTATTGCATTATCCATGGATCCACCTAAAGCAAGTCCCTTTTTTTGTAAAACTTCTATTTCATAGTCAAAACAAAATGTTTTTGCAGAAGCAATATGTGTTAAATAAAAATTCTTATCTAAATTTTTTAAAATCATTTTTTGAAATCTTAGAAATGGATGATCAAATCCTATGGTACATTCTATCTCAAGTTGTTCTGATGGTTGTGCAAATATTTTTGTTTTACCAGATTCAAAATATACAGATTCTTTTAAAACATAATATTCTTTAACAGCACTAAATTCCTTCAATCCTCCATTTAATAGAATTTCTGTAAATATTTTTGCACTACCATCTAAGATAGGAGGCTCGCTATTGCTCAATTCTATAATTAAATTATCTATACCTAAAGCAAAACAAGCCGACATAATATGTTCTATTGTATGAATTTTTATACCATTTTTTTCAATAACTGTTCCTCTTACAGCTGATCCTGCAATAGTATTTGATAAAAGAGCTTCAACCACAGGATTACCAGGTAAATCCGTTCTAATAAATTTAATACCATATCCAGAGTCAGGAGCAGGTTTAAAAATAATAACACTTTTATTTCCTGTGTGGAGTCCTATACCTTCCACGGAAACTTCTTTTAAAATAGTTGTTTGCTTAGCCATATCTATTATTTTTTTTACCTATCTTTAATTTTTTTTTAATTTGATTCAAATCTTTATACATTTCCGGTAATTTTCTCATCAATGTCCTTATTTTAATACTTTGATTTATGGGGGCTATAGGATTCCCACCAACTTGTTTATCATCTCCTATATTTTTTGAAACACCTGACTGACTTGCTATCATTACATTGTTACCTATTTTTAAATGTCCAGCAAGTCCTGTTTGACCACCTATTGTTACATCATTTCCAAGATTAGTTGATCCTGCTATACCAGTTTGAGCAACAATTATACAATTTTCACCAATCTGAACGTTATGTGCTATTTGAACAAGATTATCAACCTTTGTCCAATTCCCTATTCTCGTAGTATCAAATGTGGCTCTATCAACTGTAGTGTTTGCACCTATTTCAACATCATTTCCTATCTCAACTCTACCTATTTGAGGTATTTTATGTGTTCTATTTTTTATTTTTATAAAACCAAAACCATCGCCACCTATAACAACTCCCGGTTGAATAGTAACTCTATCCCCTATTACAGTATTTTCTCTTATGACGACATTAGGGTATATAAGACAATTTTCTCCAATTTTTACATTTTTACCTATATAAACATTAGGGAATATCCTTACATTATCACCTATTTTAACTTCATTTTCAATAACAACATTTTGCCCTACATAAACATTTTTTCCGATCTTTGCATCATTCGATATTGAAGCTGATTCATGTACACTTCCTACTATTGAATTTAATCTCTCTTTTTCAATAATAGAAAGTACAATACTGTAAGCATACTGTGGATTCAATACTTTAATAAAATTCTTGTTTTTAATTTTAGAAATATCCATATCAGTTCTAACTAAAATAACTCCTGCTTTGCTTTTTAAAGCTAAAGATAAATATTTTAAATTTCCTAAGAAAGAAATTTCATTTTTCTTAGCATTTGCAAGTTCATTTATTCCAGTTAAAATAATATTACTATCACCAACAAGCTCTCCAGAAACAATTTTTGCAAGTTCAAACGAGCTAAGTTCCATTTTTTAATTCCTCAATTAACATAATAAAATATCTTAAAAAGTATTTCCAATATTAAAATAAAATTGTTGTAATGCCTCTCCCTTCTTATGATTTAGCCCATAACCCCAATCGAGTCTTAAAGGAAATATTGGAGTTACAAATTTTATACCAAAACCAACTCCAGATCGCAAATCTTTCGAACTTGTTCCTAAATGTAGTCTCACATCACTTGAATCTTTCCAAACCCCACCTATATCGTAAAATATTAATCCATGAATAACTGGCTTATTTTCTCGAAAAATTAACGGAAATTTATATTCGATGTTAATCAAACACTTAGCTTTACCTCCATTAGAAGGTCCAATTTCTGTTCTATATGCATAACCTCTAACACTATCCGCTCCACCTAAGTAAAATTTTTCAGATTTAAGAATCCTATGCTGACCAGTAAGTGTTTTAATAACCCCACATTCAAAATTAACTTTCAATATAAATTTCCAGAAAGTCGGAAAATACCAAGTTGACATAATATTTCCTTTAATAAAATTCTCATTACTCCCTAACAAAGCACTCGCAAACTCAACATCTACAGATTGTCTATTACCTTTTGAAGGATCGAATATATAATCTCTTGAATCATATACTATTCCTGGAGAAATACTAGATATTCTACTAGAATTAATTTCATCTGATTCTAATTTTTTCTTTACTCTTTCTTTCATATGTAAAAATTCAACATATTCATATTTATACATAGACGATAATGTTACATAACTATTAATTCTATAGTTTATTTTTGCCATACCACCAATTTTATGTTCATCATAAGTAAGATCTGTTTTTTTCTTATAATCATGCTCTTTTTTTTGTCTATAATCTCTTTGTTTGTTAAGATCAAACACCCCTAAAGCAAAATCCATATTTTTGTCAAAAACCCATGGATACACCCAATTTATTTGATAATTTTGTCTTTTTGAACCAAATTCACACGAAAAATTTAATTTTTGAGCTAATCCAAACATATTCATATGTCGCAATTGAAATGATCCTATAAACTCATAAATCGAAGAATATCCAACACCCATACTAAAAATTCCAGCCTTACCTTCAGTAATAGAAAAATTTAAATCTACAGAATCAGTTGTTTGAAAAAAATGTGGTTCTACTTTTTCAATAAAACCCAGATTATTAATTTGTTCAAGACTTCTCTGTAATTTAGTAACTGAAAAAACATCGCCTGATGTCAAAAGAATCTCTCTTCTTATAACTTTTTCTTTTGTAGAAATAAGCCCATCAATATGAATATCTCCAACATAAATAATTGAATTTTCTTTAATCAATAAACTTATATCAACAAGACCTTTAGTACATGTTTTACTAAAAGATGGTATAATTTCAGAGTGTAAATATCCATTATCCAAATAAATTTTAGATATATTCTTTATTGTTTCGATAACTTTATTTTGATTAAAAATTTGTCCTTTCTTAATTTTAATTACCCTTTTTATTTTTTTATCATCGATCACAAAATTACCATAAAAAACTACAGAATTAATCTTATACTTCACCCCTTCACTAATATTTAATTTTAAAAATATTTTCGTTCTAGATTCATTATACAAAGTGGTTAAGGAAATAAACTTATAATCTATAAAACCATTATTTTTATAAAACTTTTTTATCAATTTTAAATCATTTCGATATATGTCTTCTTTAAATATTTTTGCTGGTTTCATTTTTATAAATTTAAGGATTTTTTCTTTTTTAAAATATACAACGCCTTCTACATCAACACCACCGATGACTATTTTATTGTTTTCAGTTATAAGAAAAGTTACTACCATTTTATTCGTATTAGAATCAATAGTAGGATAAATTTCAATTTTGCAATCAACATAACCATTATCTGCATATAATTTTCTTATACTTCTTTTTGATTTTTCAAGTTTCGAAATATCATAATAATCTTTTTCTTTTAAAGCACTTAGATTTTTAAGCTTTCTCTTAGAAAATTTAAAATTTCCTTTAAAAACAATAGATTTTATATAAGGTTTTTCGATAATTACATAAGTAAGTTTACCTGTGTTATCATCAAATTTAGACTCAACATTATCAAAATTTCCTAATTTAAGAATAGAATAAATATCTTTTTTTATAAGATCGCTTGAATAATAATTACCTTTCTTTAGGCTTATAGATGATAAAATATATTTTAATTCTATATTTTTTAACCCTTTAATCGAAATCTCAGAAATTTTAGTAAAATTCGCAATATTCTCTGCAACCTTATCATTGGAATAAACAGAGACAGAAAAAAACATCAAAAATACCGTTAAAACAAGACGACACAACAACTTCATTAAAGACCTCCATTAAATTACACAAAAACTTGTATAAATCTAGACATCTTAATTTTTTTACTTACTTGTATAATATTTTTGTATAATATTTTATAGTCTTCTTATATAGATTCACAAAACAATTTTTCAGAAAGAAACATTATTTTATCATATACTAATTTTACCATCATTGATTTTTATTATTGTATCAGCTTTTAAAGCAAACTCTTTATTATGAGTAACAAAAATAAGAGTTGAACCAGTTTGCAAAGAATTTTCGAATAATAAATTTTCTATTTCGAGGCCTGTGGACTGATCTAAATTACCTGTTGGTTCATCAGCAAAAATTATTTTAGGATCATTTATTAAAGCCCTTGCTAAAGCAACTCTTTGTTGCTCTCCTCCAGATAATTCATTTGGAAAATGATCTTGCCTATTAAAAAGACCAATTTTCTTTAAAATATACTTTGCATATTTAAATTTTATACTCCTTTCGCTCCATACAGGTAATAAAATATTTTCTAACACAGTAAAATCAGACATGAGATAATGAAATTGAAAAATAAATCCTATATTTCTTTTTCTCATATTACATAAATATTCATCATTACACGCAAAACAATCAATATCTCCCATATACATTTTACCATATGTCGGTCTGTCCATAAGTCCTAAAATATGTATCAAAGTACTCTTACCTGATCCAGATGGTCCAATAAAAGCTACTTTTTGTCCAGATATTATTTCAAAATTAACATTTTTTAATACTTTAACAATTTGCGAATTTTTTTTATTATAGTTATTGATATAATTCTTACTTAAATTTTTTATCTTTATGTTCATTAAATCTTATCCATATTTTATAGCCTTAAGCGGATCCAACTTTGAAATTTTATATGCAGGATAAATTCCCGTTAATATCGTAATGATAAAAACACTTACAGCAATAATAACTATATCTGACGGTACTATCATTACAGGTAATTTATTAACATAATAAATATCTTCAGGTAATTTGAATATATTAAAATATTTTAATACAAAACTCACAACAATACCAACTATAATCCCAAAAATATTCCCAATGAATCCTATACTAATTCCTTCATAAAAATATATCTTCGAAATCATAAATTTTGAAAATCCCATAGCAGACATTATACCTATATCCTTAAATTTTTGAACACTTAAAAACAAAATATTTGAAATAATATTAAATGCAGCTATAAGGACTATAAGCCCTAAAATTAAGAACATCATTATTCTTTCAAGTTTAAGCGCGGAAAAAAGATTTTTATTCATTTCAATCCACGTCTTCACTCTATACTTATAATGTAAATTATCTTGTAATTGCGATGCTATCACTACAGCTTTATCAAAATTGTTTATATTTATATCAAAACCAGAAATCTCATCCCACATAGAAAAAAGTCTTTGCCCTTCATCAAGATCAATAAATCCAAAAAAAGAATCAAAATCATACATACCAAATTCTGCAATAGCTACAATCACAAATTTATGTATTTTAGGAGCATTTACAAAATCATTTGAAAACATTAAAACAATTTCATCACCTACATTAGAAGCAATATTTTTTGCTAATTCTTTGCCTAGTATTATTGATTTTTTTCCTATTTTTTTGTTATCAAAACTTATGTTTGAAACTTTTATTTGTTTTGAAATATTTAGTATTTTATTTTCTTCCTCATAATTTACAGCCTTCACCAATATGTTAGTTAAAACTGATGAGTTAAAACTTCTTATAATACCCTGTCTACATATAAATGGAGAAATATATAAAACAGATTTATTTTCTTTAATTTTATTTTCAATGGTAAGGTAATTTTTAAATGCAGATTCATTTTTAGTAACAATTATATGTGGCTGCACCCCTAGAATTTTATTTCGTATATCATTCTGAAATCCATTCATAATTGCCAGCGCAACTATAAGAACTGCTACTCCCAAGGCAGTACCACCAACAGCCACGAAAGTAGTAAGCGTAGAAAAAAAACCACTCCTTCTTGCTTTTAAATATCTAAAAGCTATAAAAAATTCTACTGGTAGCATATACATGAATATACCATAAAAAATCTTACTCTGGTTTCATAACTGGAAATGTTATTACCTCTTTGATTGATTCTGTACCTGTCAAAACCATAACAAGCCTATCTATACCTATACCTAAACCACCAGTAGGAGGGAGTCCTTGTTCAAGGGCAAAAATAAAATCTTCATCATATAATGCAAAAAACTCGTCATTTTGTTTTTTAGACTCTATTTGTTGAATAAACTTCATTTTTTGAAGTTGCGGATCATTAAGTTCAGAATAAGCATTTCCTATTTCTACACCATTCATATAAAGTTCAAATCTTTCAGCTATTTCAGGTTGGTCAAATTTAGCTTTGGAAAGTAACGAATATACAGCAGGATAATCTATTACAAAGGTAGGATCTTTTAAATTGGGAACAACTTTTTCATCAAAAACTTGATCTAAAACTTTTTTATCAGTTGCATTTTCAGGTAGATTAAGATTTAGATGTTTTACACGATCAAACATTTTTCCACTTTCGACATATGATAGTAATTTAAGACCAGTATATTCTTCTATTAAATCGAACATTTTTGCTTTTTTAAACTCTAAATTAAAATTTAAATTTATTTTTTCAGCAGCTACCTTAATCAAAACTTCGGTAATTTGCATCATATCATTGTAATCAGCATAAGCTTGATAAAGTTCGAGCATAGTAAATTCTGGATTATGATTTTTATCTACACCTTCATTCCTAAAATTTCTTCCTATCTCAAAAACTCTATCCATACCTCCTACAACAAGACGTTTTAAAAAAAGTTCAGGTGCAATTCTTAAAAATAAATCCATATCTAAAGCATTATGATGCGTCATAAACGGTTTTGCATTTGCTCCACCAGCAATGGGTTGTAAAATAGGAGTTTCAACCTCAATAAAATTAAGACCTTCAAGTTCATGTCTTATAGCAGAAACAATTTTACATCTATTTACAAGAATATCTTTCACTTTACTATTCGCAATTAAATCAAGATATCTCTGCCTATATCTCGCTTGGGTATCTTTTAGCCCATGCCATTTTTCAGGAAGTGGTCTGAATGCTTTAGTAAGCATAGTCCACTTTTCGACCATTATACTAAGCTCATTTGTTTTAGTTTTAAAAAGTATTCCCTCAACAGCAATAATATCAGATATATCAACCATGTCCATAAAAAATTTATATTGTCCAGCTACTAAATTATCCTTTTTAACATAAATTTGAATTTTTGCATAACCATCTCTTATATCAAGGAACATAGCTTTACCCATATTCCTGCATGTCATAACTCTACCCACAGCCCTAATCTTTATATTTGATATTTTCCCAATTTTAAGAAAATTAAATGTTTTTTGTATATCAGCATTATTTTTATCTAAATTATATTTTGCAGGATAAGGATTCATTCCTAAATTTACAAAATCTTTAGCTTTTTGTTTTCTTTGTTCAATTATATGTTCTATAGGACTCTGTTCTTTAATTCTCATTTTTTTTATTTTTCCTTTTGTTCATATCATGATATGATTGTCAAACATTTTGAAAACACAACAATAATTTTCAACCACAAATTATTACAAACCTTAGGGATTATATCATTTTTTTTAGAATTCAAACAAATTATAGGTTTTGTAATTTTGCAAAAAATTAAAAAAAAATAAACTAAAAAAACAAATATAAATTTGATAGAATAAAAAAATAAGATAAACATAATTTTCAAAATTTCTATGTAACAGATATTATTATATTTAGTTTTTATGTACTAGACTTTTTAAAATTTTGAGACAAGATATTTTTTTATTACGTGTCATATAACTGATGTATAATTCAAGGAGATAGCAATGAATATTTACACTTCTTTTATACTTTTTTCTATCGTTGTCATATACATGTTTAAAACTACAGCAGATTTACTTAATATTAAAAATATTTCAACTGACATTCCTGAAGAATTTAATAAATATTTTGATATAAAAAAATATACAAAAGCACAAAAATATTTAATATCTAATACAAAATTTTCTTTAATTTCATCAACTTTTTTTTTAATAATACAAATTGTCTTTATAGTTTTTGGAGGATTTAACAGTATAAATAAAATAGCAACGTCTTTTAGGTTTAATTATATTTTAACTGGGCTTATCTTTGTGTCCATTCTTTTTTTAATTTCTGAAATTTTAAAAATACCTTTTTCAATTTATCATACATTTGTGATAGAAGAAAATTTCGAGTTCAATAAAACAACCGCAAAAATATTTATTACAGACCTGTTAAAATCATGGATCATAAATATAATGATATTATGCATCATTTTTTCTGTAATATTATATCTTTTTACAAGTAATCATAAAAATATATTGCTATATATTTTTATGATTATTGTAATATTTGAACTTTTTATCATATTTATTGCTCCTGTAACTATAATGCCTCTATTTAACAAATATACTCCATTAGAAAATGGAGAACTCAAAAATTCTATTGAAGAATACATAAAAAAAGAAAATTTCAAAATGAAAGGTTTATTTAAAATGGACGGCTCAAAACGCTCAACTAAGTCAAATGCATTTTTTACTGGATTTGGAAAATTTCGCAGAATAGTTTTATTTGATACTCTTATAAATAAACACACAACAGATGAATTAATAAATATTTTAGCACACGAAATGGGACATTTTAAATTAGGACACATTGTAAAACATATTATCTTTTCATTCATTTCAATTGGAGCAATGCTTTTTACATCTTCATTTTTTATATATCAAAAATGGCTTTATGCTGCTTTTTTTATGCAAAGTAGACCAATATACGCTGGAATAATATTTTGCGTGTTTTTATATACACCTATTTCATTCATAACATCAATAATATTAAATTATATTTCACGCAAATATGAATATCAAGCTGATAATTATGCAGTAACAACATATGAAAAACCTGAAGCTATGGTAAGTGCTTTAAAAAAACTTTCAGTTGATAATTTATCAAATTTACACCCTAATAAGTTAAAAGTATTTTTAGAATATTCACATCCACCTATTTTAGAAAGAATTAAAGCCATAAAAAACATAGCGAAAATTAATGAAAAATTAAAAACAAAATAAATTAATATCTATTTATGTTAAAATAAGATATTACATAATTTCGATAGATTTTTATTTACTAGAAAGCTGCTTAGGACATATAGAATTTAGAGGACAAATTACATGATTTTGGTTTCTTGCTTTACAAATTCTTCTTCCTAATATTTGCATCAAAAAAGGTAACTTTATCCAATATTTTTGTGGAACTATTTTCATTAAATCTTTTTCAATTCGTACAGAATTATTATTCTCTGTAAGTTCAAGCAAATTTGAGATCCTCATAACATGAGTATCAACAACAATACCTTCAATTTTTTTAAAAGCACTGCTTAAAACAACATTTGCAGTTTTCCTTGCAACTCCTGGTAGTTTAAGCAACTTTTTCATTGTTTGTGGTACGTTACCATTATATTCACTCATTATTAATTTTGCAGATCCAACAATATTTTTCGCTTTGTTCCTAAAAAAACCTGCAGACCTTATATAATTCTCAATAACAGAAACGTCAGCTTCTGCATATTCCTTTATATTTTTGTATTTTTTAAAAAGAATTTCTGTTATCTTATTGATCCTTTCATCCTTACATTGCGCAGATAAAATCGTAGCAACAAGAAGTTCAAATGGATTCGAAAAATTGAGAGTACATCCCGCAAACTTATAATTTTCACTTAATATATCTATTATATTTAATACGTAGCTTTTCTTCTTATTTATTATCATTTATATATTTCAATTTTAAAAATCAAAGAAAGTAAAATAACAAATCATACACAAACAAATTAATCCTTCTACATATAACCTAATTTTAAACCATCCTTATGAATTTCTTATTACTTATTCATCTTTCATAGCACAAAAATTCCCACACATTGTACATACATCTTCTTGTTGTGATAATAATTTAGATCTTTCTTTCATAAATTTTATTTGATCTATACAATATTCTTTTTGTTTTTCCCAATTCCTCAATTTACGCCACTTAGACATTTCGTTATCACGTTCCTTAGCACCCTAATACCTTTAACAATATCAGCAGCATGTCCAGCTATTCTCGCAGAAATAACACCCTCATGAACATCTTGAATATCAGGAAGTCTCAAATGTTCTGCAAGGCGTAACATAACATATAAAATCAACCCCATAAATGGTCGCTAATACGCTTCCAATTGCAGCTGTTATATGGGTTCCATAAACCTGGAGCTATATCAGTTATAAGTGGCCCTAAAAAATATAAAGGAACATCGTAACCTAATCTCTTTGCAATAATTACATTTGCTTCAATCTGATTTATAGAGATATGACCTGGTCCCTCTATCATTATAGATTGAACACCCATTTTTCTTGCTTTTAAACAAGTTCTCTCACCCAAAACTGAAAGCTCAGCAAATTGAGAAGCATCTTGAAGCATCAAAAAAACAACCTGGTCTAAAACCATCCCCTAAGCTCAGTATAACATTGTACCTTTTAGCTATTCTTAGAAGTCTATCAAAATTTTCAAATAGAGGATTTTCTTTTCCTGTGGCATTTATACATTTAACCGAGAAAGATCCTCCTCTACTTACATACAATGCCTGCAAGACGTCCATGACGCCTTAATATTTCCACATTTGCCTTATTAACCACACAGTGAATAGTCATAAAATCTACACCTTGTTGAGCCTGTTCCTCTATTATGTCAAATAATAATTCCTCATCAATTTCAAATATTTTTTTACCTTTGGCAACAGCTCTACATGCAGCCTCATAAATAGGCACAGTACCTACCTGAACAGAAGAAGCTGCAAGAATTTCTTTTCTTATATGAGTTAAATCACCTCCAGTAGATAGATCCATTACAGCATCAGCACCAGCTTTAACAGCAACATCAAGTTTAGCAAGTTCTTCAGCAATATCAATATGATCAGGAGAAGTCCCAATATTAGCATTAACTTTTGTTCTCAATCCTTTTCCAATACCAACAATTTTTTCAAATTTTCTATTAATATTTTTCGGAATCACAATTGTGCCTGAAACAATTCCATTTCTTATAAATTCTTCATTTAAATTTTCGATCCGTGCAATACTGCTTATTAAATTATTATTTTTTTATTTTGAGCATCTTCCATCAATCCCATTTTTACAGTCCTTAAACTTTATAGTTAACACTACACTTATACTATTTTAAAATAATAGAATTAAAATTAGATATTTAAAAAATTTTTATACCTTAAGTAAACTAATTTCTCCATAACATATATAGCATATCTTTCTCTCTTAAAACATATAGAAACCGTAGGTTCAAAAATTTTCGAATATTCTTCTAAAACTCTCAAGGATTCTTGAATACGCTTAAAATTTGAAACTATCACATCAGACATTTTTTTTTTGGACGTTTCCATCAACCATTTGCCAAAATCATCATGAGAATTTCTCTTTTGCATAAACTCTGCATATCGATTCCTAAAAATTTTATCTATATCATGACGTATAGAACGAATCTTTTTATAAAAAATTTCATCATTTAATACAAAACGCAAACTATCTTCAATAACCCTTAACCCTTCTCTGCAACGATTTAAATTAGCATCAAGTATTCTTTTAACACTTTCTCTTTGTTCAAAATGATTTCTCTGCAAATTGTTAAAATTTTTTAATGCTAAACAATTATCTATTTTTTTCAATATTTCTTTTTTTTTGTTTAAAACCATATCGTTTAATTATTAAATTTATCAAATTTGTCGTTGACTTATCTTTTATAATAGGGAACCTATAAACTTTTTTTACATATTCTCTTCCTATTATCTCTGATAATTTATAATTCTTACCTTTCACTAAAATGTCAGGACATAACTCTTTCAAAATTTCTTTTGGAGTTCGTTCTTCAAACACAACAACATAGTCTACAACTCTTAAAGAAAGAAGCATTTCAGCTCTTTCTTTTTCTTCAACTAAAGGTCTTTTTGGTCCTTTTAAATAACTCAAAGATTTATCAGAATTAATTGCAACTACTAAAATATCACCTAAACTTTTCGCTTTTTTTAAAATACTCACATGTCCAAAATGAAGTAAATCAAAACATCCATTTGTAAAAACCACACGCTTACCACATTTCTGAAGTTTTTTAACTTCTATTTGCATTTCTTTTCTTGTTAATGCTTGAATTATATCAGAATTTTTAAGTTTTTTATTAATGTTCTTAGTTAAGCTCATAACCATTTTTTTTATTAAAAAATCTAAGAATTATTTCCACCTCAAAATAGGTTTTCTTGCAGCTTCAACTTCATTTAATCTTTTGATATTCATGTTGATCGGTGCCTCATTGAGTTTTTGTGGTTCTAAAACTGCTTCTTCAAAGATAATTTTGATTAAAACATCAATAAAGTCATCCAGCATTTCTTTAGATTCCGTTTCAGTAGGTTCTATCATCATTGCCTCTTCTACAATAAGAGGAAAATAAATAGTTGGAGCATAAAAACCATAATCTAAAAGTCTTTTAGAAACATCTAAAGTTCTTATATTATTTTTGAGCAACAATTTTAAAGACAAAACAAACTCATGCATACACCTATCTCCAGCTGGAACATTAATTCTATTTTTAAATCTCGCAAGCATATAATTTGCATTCAAAACAGCACGTTCAGAAACATTTTTTAATCCTTCTGCTCCTAATGCTTTTATATAAATATATGATCTTAAAATAATTAAAAAATTACCAAAAAAAGCTTTTAATCTTCCTATACTCTCAGATTTTTTATAATTTAGAACAAACTCACTATACTTATTTTTTTCTATTCTTGGAATAGGAAGAAAAGGTTCTAAAAATGCCTTAACACCTACAGGACCAGATCCCGGGCCTCCTCCACCATGAGGAGCTGCAAAAGTTTTGTGAAGATTTATATGCATAATATCAAAACCCATATCTCCAGGTCTTACTATTCCCATTAAAGCATTTAAATTTGCACCATCATAATATAATAAACTTCCATTTTCATGTACTATTTTTGATATTTCTAATATGCTTTTTTCAAATACTCCCAGAGTATTCGGAACAGTAAGCATAATTGCTGCAACTTCTTTAGTCAAAATTTCCTTTAACTTTCTAGGAGATATACTTCCATCTACTTCTGATTCTAAATGAACAATATCAAAACCTGCAAAAAATGCTGAAGATGGATTTGTACCATGAGCAGAATCAGGCACTATTATTTTCGTTCTTACTTGATTTACTGATTTAAAATATTCTGCAATCATCAAAAGTCCAGCAAATTCTCCATGAGCTCCAGCAGCTTGTTGAAGAGAAAAATAGTCCATTCCTGTAAGTTCACATAAATCTCTTCCAAATTCATACATTATTTCTAGTGTACCTTGTACACTTTCTATGGGTTGATAAGGATGTATAAGTGTAAAAGCTTCATTTTTGGAAATACGTTCATTTATCAACGGATTATATTTCATAGTACATGATCCAAGAGGATAAAAACCAGTACTCAAAGCATAATTTTCCCTTGAAAGATTTGTAAAATGTCTTAGTAAATCACTTTCAGCAATACTCGGTAATCCTAAAGCCAAATTTCTTCTTAAACTCTCAGGAATTTTTACATCAATTCCGACATCAGATTTTATGTTATATGCAGGAATATCTGATGAAGGTAATTCATTTAACAACTTTTCCATTTTTCTCGTCCTTTTCATAATCAAAAACTTCTTTATTTATATTTCCGAAAGAATTTTTATCAAATTATCAATTTCTAATTTAGTTCTCTGTTCTGTAACACAAAAAAGAACACAATTTTTTAAAAATTCATTCATATCCGATAAATCTAATGGTCCCAATATATTATTTTTGAGTAAAACTTCATTCATTCTTTTTATACTCTTTTGCGTCTTAATTACAAATTCATTAAAAAATATTTTATTTTCAAATTTTATACTAAACCCATCCAAAAGTTTTATTCTGTCAAAAGCATACCTTGCTTTTGACATATTAACTTCGGCAAGATTTTTAAATCCATAGTCACCCCAACCAGATAAAAAAACACAAGCAGCTAATGCATTCAAAGATGCATTAGTGCAAATATTGGAAGTAGCTTTCTCTCTCCTTATATGTTGTTCTCTAGATTGCAAAGTTAATACAAATCCCCTCTCATTATTTTTATCAACAGTCTGCCCAACAATTCTACCAGGCATTTTCCATTTTAATTCTTTTTTTGCTGCCATAAATCCAAAAGTTACCCCTCCAAAACCCATGTGAGAACCCAAAACTTGGCCTTCACCTACCGCAATATCAGCATTATACTCACTAGGTGCCTGAAAAATACCAAGAGATAAAGGATTTATTACTGCTATAAACAACGATTTTTTTCTTTTTACAACATATGACAAAGCATGCATATCTTCAACAATTCCAAAATAATTCGGAGATTGTATTATAACCGCCGCAACATCATCGTTCATAACAGCTTCTACAGAAGATTCTTTTATCGAACCATTCGGAGAAACATTAATAATAACAATTTTTACATTAGAATTTCCTAAATACGTTTTTATAGTTTGTATATATTCAGGATGCAATGCCTGCGAAATCAATATTGTATTCCTATTACTTACTCTTAAGGAAAGTAAGATTGCTTCTGCTGCAGCAGTTGCACCATCATAAAGAGATGCGTTCGACGTATCAAGTCCAGTTATAGCACAGATCAAACTTTGGTATTCAAAAATTGTTTGAAGAGTTCCTTGACTCGCTTCAGCTTGATAAGGAGTATATGCAGTCCAAAATTCCGACCTTCCTATAACTTCAGTAACTAAAGACGGTATATAATGATCATAAATTCCAGCACCCCTAAAAGAAACAAGAGTCTTATTCTTAGAGGCAATATTTGAAAAATAATTTAAAAGTTCTTGTTCTGTTTTTTCACCTTCAATATTTAATTTTTTTGCTCTTAAGTCTTTCGGAATTACGTCAAACAGTTCATTCACATTCTTAATTCCAATAGTCCTAAACATATCATCTTTATTCTTTTTATTTTGAGAAGTATAATTCATTTTATTAATCCTAATTTATTGGTTTATTCATATTAGTTTTTTATAATCATCTACATCTAATAAATCGTCTAATTCTTTCGTATCTATAAACTCAATTAAAAATAAATACCCATTTTCATACGGTGATTGATTAACAATTTCTGGATTCTCTAAAACAGCATTATTCACCCCGATAATTTTACCACTTAGTGGGGTATATATATCAAAAGCAGATTTTACAGATTCTATTACAGACACAGATTGTGATTTTTTTACCTGTCTATACATCTCAGGAAGTTCTACATGAACAATATCCGTAATTTCATGCTGAGCAAAATCTGTAATACCAATCTTTGCTCTATTCCCATCAATTTTTACCCATTCATGCGTTTTAGTATACTTCAAATTCTGCGGAATATTAATCATTACATTACCATCCTTTACTTAGAAAATATCATAAATAAAACTTTATACTTAAATTAGGAATAATATCCGCATAAATCTTAACATTTGCTATATTATTACCAGCATTACATTTTAATCCTACCTCTGTTGCAAGAGAGATATTATTCAACATAAACCACTCCGCACCAACACCTGCAAAAATACTTACACCGGTATATGATTTCATAAAATCTAGAGCCATTGCTGCAGATGTAAATATATTTAAATCTTCATATGACCGAACTATCCAAGACAATTTAGTACCAATAACATAAAAATTTTTATCACCATCACCCGCATTAAATCCTGTAAACCCCTCAACTCCAATCACATCACTTACCCAATATTTCGCAGCTAACACAGGTACAAAACTGTCACGTTTACTATTGCTATTATACATGTTATATACACTAAATCCAACACCAATTTTACCTTGAAGCGCATTGTGACTTAACTTCCCATGAGATAAAGTTGGTATAAACAATAACACTAAAAACAAAATAATCAATCCTATCTTTTTCATTATAAACCTCCTATTTTATTAGCTGATTGAGTCTATTTTGAGCTGTTCTTGCTTCATATGTTCCTGGAAATTTAATTAACACGTCATTAAAAACATTTATAGCATCATCTTTAAATCCAGTAATAACATAATATTCGCCCAAATTCAAATAGATATCTCCGACTAAAAAATGATCAGGATATTTATTAATAAACTCTTTTGTGGCATTTATAGCATTAAAATGATCTTTTTGAGAATCATAGATATAAATAATCCTTAGACTCGCTAATGGTTTAATTATATCAGGAATTCCATTATTTGATATTTCGATTAAAATCCTTAAAGCTTCTTCATATTTGCACTGATCAACAAGAACATCAGCTTGTATAAGTTTTCCTTGATATACAGCTGAAGTTTTTGGAAAAGACAATGCTGTTTTATTTATAAGATCGAATCCATTTTCATAATCCCCTTGAAAAACATAAGCTAGAGCTAATGCAATTTTTGTAGATGCCATATCATTAATACGTGATTTTGAAAATTTTAAAAATGTAAATATTCCAAAAAAAACTAATCCAAAAACAAAAATCACAGATACAAAAAATCTCACTTTGTTTCTTCTAATTAAACTTAAAACGAATCTTTGTAACATAATTTTATAAGAAACTCAAACCTTTTTTTTAATCATATATTATTTATACATCTAATTACTTCAAGAGATTTTTTTTGTATAACACTGTATAACACTATAATAATCCAATCAACAACCCAACATTTAACAAAGTTTTAATTATAAGTTCTCTTGTTAAAAAACATTCAGGTATATGTGTATTTGTATTTAATAATAATCTTGCTCCCTTATCAATAGCAACTTTTACAACTTCTTTATTAGAAACATTGTGACCTTTTTTTGTGGTAATTTCTATATTGAACATCATTTTCAATTACAATAGCCACCTCTACAAATATCTCGGATAAGCCAAAATATCTATATCTGCTTTAACACGTACATATTTATTCAAAGGAACAGATTCGATAACAGTTATCAATGTACAATAACAACTTCAGAGCCTAGCTTCCTGCGTTCAATCACTACAGATTTTATAAATTTTTGTGGTATATAAGTAAATTCTACTCCAGATAATACCAAAATGTTGCATTGTTTTGTTAATTTTTTTGTAATTTTCACTATAATTAAAACAATTAACATGTCTGTATGTCTGTAATTGCAAAACACTACATTCCTTATATTTTGCCATGTAGACAAGTTCAAGTGGCTTAAAACTCCATCTAAAAGTATGTATATAGAAAAATCCATCATTACAGTAAATTGTAACAAAAATATATTCTAATAATCAATCATTAACATAGATGTAATATTTTTTTAAATTTTTTCAAAAATTTTCAACTGATTATGATAGCAATAACCCATATAATGTGTTATTAATTAATATATTTTTTCAATTTATGTTAACAATTCGTACATATTGCGCGTAAACAATATTTATAAATAATTGTAAGTAATGTATAAAATTATACGAAATTATAAAATTTATCATTTTTTTTATTTTAAAAATTGACGTTTTATTTTATTTTGTGTTATAATAAAGAAATCGTGAATACAATATTTTTTATTTCAAAAATTATTCATTATTCTGTGTGTATAGGATTAGTTCTTATTGTTCTTCTTCAAACCGGTAAAAATGGTGGAATGATGGGTATTTTTGGTAGTGGAGAATCAAATAAATTTTTTAATGCTCACTCAGGTGAAGCTTTTATGAAAAAATCAACGACTGTTATGGCTTGTATATTTTTAATTACTTCTATAATGCTTACAAAAATTTCTGCTAGTATAGAGCTAATTTCTGTTACTGAAAAAACTTTTAGCAATTCGACTAAATCTGTACATAACTAATAAATAATGTACACAGCTAATTTATATACTTCGCTGAGGTGGCGGAATTGGCATACGCGCACGCTTGAGGTGCGTGTCCTTAATCTGGATGCGGGTTCAAGTCCCGCTCTCAGCATTTGCATAGTAGATTTTGCGGGTGTAATTCAGTGGTAGAATGTCTCGTTGCCAACGAGAATGCCGTGGGTTCGAATCCCATCGCCCGCTTTCTGTGTTTTTTAATTTTTCAAAATAAATAAATTAATTATCGGACATAAAACATACTTTTGATTTTATACAAATTATGATCGAAGGCTTTCCTAGATTTCAAATACACAAAATTTATTATTAAAAGCGTTTCAGTTCTATGAAAAATTTATTTTAAACAATTTAATGGCATTTTGTGTTGTCACATCCACGACTTCATTAAAAGATAAATTTTTTATTGATGCAATTTCTTTCAAAACTTCAATTATATATGATGGCTCATTTCTTTTTCCTCTATATTTTTGTGGAGCAATATACGGACAATCTGTTTCAACCAATAATTTACTTATGTCTGTTCTTAAAATAATTTGTTTTAAGTTTAATGAATTTTTGTATGTTAACGGGCCATCAATACCAAGCAAAAATCCTGATCTTATAAGCATCTGTGCTTGTTTGAGTGTACCAGAAAAACAATGAATTACACCTTTTGGGATGCATTTATATTCTTCTAAAAAATTAATCATGTCATCATAAGCATCACGACAATGAATTATAACGGGTTTATTATATTTACGTGCAATATTGAG
The DNA here is from genome assembly GCA_031266535.1 of Endomicrobium sp. GTDB lineage: Bacteria > Elusimicrobiota > Endomicrobiia > Endomicrobiales > Endomicrobiaceae > Endomicrobiellum. Next base: position 263,581 of record JAISAS010000004.1, read on the forward strand.
TTGTTTCACAAATGATTTTTTTTGAATATTAATACTTTGAACAGAACAATCATAATGATAGTCTAATCCTATTTCTCCAATGGCTATACATTTTTTATTTTGAGCTAAACTTTCGAGTTTATCATAATCTTTCGCCAAAACCTTTGAAGTATAATTTGGATGAATTCCAAAAGATATAAAAATATTATCTAACTTTGAAAGTCTTAAAGCTTTATCCCAATAATCTGTTTGACAAGCTATCTCAAATATTATTTCAACTCCGAGTTCAAAAGCTTTTTGTATAACAATCTCTCTATCAAAATTAAATTTTGAATCTGACATGTGAACGTGAGTATCTATAATCATAATTAATGTAAATTTTTTTTCCTTTATTTAAACTTCTGTAACTACAAATATTTGAAAAAATATACAATAAAAATTATTAAAATGAAATTGTTAAATTCCAAAATATTCAAACAATACGTGCGAAAAGACCTTCTGTATCTTGCAATTGTGAATCTGATACTGAAAATCCACTTTTAGGAATTATAAAATCTGTAAAATATTTTTTTGCAATCTTATTTATATCATTACTCGCACCCATAGTATGCCATATTTTTTCAGCTGATACAGGAATGAAGGGGAGCAAATGTAACGCTATAATATCTACTGCTTGTAAATAAGAAAAGATATAAGATGCAAGCTCATGAACATGTGTTTTTGATATTTTCCATGGAGCATCATACTCAATCTGTTTATTTACAAGTGTAATTGCATTTTGTAAATCCTGGGCTGCTTTATGAAGTTGCATACTATTCATATTTATGATGAAATCCTCTCTGAGTAATGTTACTATTTTTTTTACTAATTTCAAATCAAAATTTGCTTGAGGAACTTTAAAATTAAAATATTTACCAGCCATTTTTACTATTCTTGAAATCAAATTTCCAAGATTATTTGCCAAATCAATATTATACTTTAAGGTTAATTTTTCCCATGAAATATCTCCATCATGACCAAAGGGCATAATTGTTACAAGTAAATATCTTGTAGCATCTACACCGTACTTAGATACTAACTCTTGAGGAGATATAACATTTCCTAAAGATTTTGACATTTTATTTCCATTTAAAGTAAAAAATCCATGAACACACAATTTTTTAGGAAGTGAGAATCCTACACTCATTAAAATTGCTGGCCAAATTATTGCATGAAACCATAAAATGTCTTTAGCCATCAGGTGTATATTTACAGGCCAATATTTCTGAAATTCTGTCATATTTTTAGGATATCCTATACCGGTTATATAATTTATTAAAGCATCAATCCAAACATATACAGTCTGTTTTTTATCAAATGGAAGAGGTATTCCCCATTCAACAATATTTCTCGATAAACTTATATTTTCAAGGCCGATTTTTAATTTACCTATAATTTCATTTTTTCTTTCTTCTGGATATATTTCTATATATTCTTCATGACATGGATCAGTTATTCTTTCTAAAATTAAATTTTGAAAAGTTGATAACTTAAAAAAATAATTTTCCTCAGATTGAATCAATGGTTTCGTTTTATGAAAAACACAATACCCTTCTTCATCTAGATCTTTTGGTAGATAAAATTTTTCACATCCAACACAATAAAGTCCTTCATACTTTTTTTTAAATATAAGGTTTTTATCAAATAAAATTTGGACTATTTTTTCAACAGCACTAAAATGCCTTTTTTCAGTTGTACGTATAAAATCCGTATATGAAATATTTAATAAATTCCATGCTTCTTTAAATTTTAAGCTCATATCATTACAAAAAATTAATGGCATTTTACCTTTTTTTTTAGCTGCTGTTGCAATCTTCGATCCATGTTCATCAGTCCCAGTAAGGAAAAAAACATCAAAACTGTTTAATCTTTTCCATCTTGCCATAATATCTGCTATTATAGTCGTATAAGAATGTCCTATATGTACAATATCATTTATGTAATAAATTGGAGTTGTTATATAAAATTTCATCTAATTCCTTTTTATAGATATTTAGATATTTATAATTTGCTTTATCGAAAACACTTTAAATTCTTTATTTCCAAAATCTACAGTTATCAATTCTCTCATGCAATCTATAGCAACAAGCTTTGCTCTTCCTTCAGGAGTTACTATAATAGTTTCCAGTTCTGGCAATTTTTTTCTAATGTTTTTATAAATACTATTTTCATAAGATATACAGCACATAAGTCTGCCACAAAGTCCAGAAAGTTTAATTGTATTTAAAGATAAATTTTGCTCTTTAGCCATATCCATAGTTACAGAATTAAAATTTTCCAAAAAAGCTTTGCAACATAGTACTTGTCCACATGTTCCTATCCCTCCAAGCATTTTAGTCTCGTCCCTTACACCTATTTGAACCATTTGTATCCTAGTTTTTAGAACATGCCCTAAATCTTTAATAAGTTCTCTAAAATCAACTCTTGTTTCAGAAGTGTAATATACAAATAATTTTGAGCGATCAAAAATATATTGAACACATGTTAATTTCATATCAAGATTACGAATCTTTGTCTTTTGTATTACTACATTTTTTGCTTTTAAATCCTTTATTTCATTTTCAATAATTCTTTTTTTATCTTCTATGGTTAATTTTCTCAAAATTTTACCTGTTGAAATTACATTTTTTTCTATATTCTTCCCCTCTACACAAATGATCCCTGATTCAACACCATGTTCTGTTTCAAGTATAATTTTGTCATGAACTTTTAAATTAAGATGTCGCCCAACATCTGCATATATTCTTTCTCTAGTTTTTCTGAATACTACCTTTGCAAATATAGACATTTTATATATCACCTTATGAAAAAATTTTGTTCTACATTAGTCTTGTACGCTTTTACCAGATCAAATAAATCAAAAAACAAATTATCTAACACCATTTGTGAATTTATATTTTTAACTAATAAAGATTGTGAAGCAATTAATAATTCAAGTGCCTTAATCGTTTTTTTTTCTTGAGGATACATTCTAAATTCTTTTTTTACTTCAATTATCATTGAATCAATGAATTCTATAGCACCATTAGCACCATTTTTTGAAACAATTTTTGATAATTTTAAAATATCTGAAATACAAAGATCCTCATTTTTTAATTTATACCACAAACACAGATTTATTTTTTTATTTCTATCAACCAATTTTACAGCATTAGATATAGATCCTTCACTTAACTCAGCTATTTTTTTTGCTTCTACAATATCCATTTTATGGTTCATCATAAGCCAGTTTAATATTTCAATATTATTTAAAGGTTGAAAAAATAATATTTGTGAACGTGAAACTATTGTCCAAGGAATTGCTCCTTTATATTTAACAATCAAAATTATAATAGTATTTTTTGGAGGTTCTTCAAGCATTCTAAGCAAAGAATTCGATGCAGAAATACTCATTTTTTCAGCTGGGTCTATAATAAAAATTTTCCATCTACCTTCATATGCCTTCATCTCAATCTTTTTCTGCATATATTTAATTACTTCAATTTTTAGTATTTTTTGTTTTTCTAAATCATTTTGTTCAAGTTCAGCTTGTTTAACAAAATCTATAAAATGTAAATCCGGATGAACATTTTTTATTATCTTACTACAAGATATACATTTATTACAGGAAGTTAAATTTATACTATCTATTTTAGCAAATTTGTTCACGATACAATTTAAAATTTTTGCGAACTCAATAGCCACAAGGCGCTTTCCAACACCATCTTTTCCAATAAACATATATGCATGAGCAATTTTATCGTTCTTTACTTGGTTCGAAATTATTTTTTTAACCTTTTGTTGTCCCAAAATATTCTCAAACATCTTATAGCACCATATCTATAATTTTTCTTATTAATTTTTGGGTTTTTATAGGATCATTCTGTGTTTTAACAATTTTTATTCTTTTAGAATATTGTTCTGCTTGACTTAAATATCCTTTACTTACTTTTTTATGAAATTGTATAGGTTCTCTTTCAAATCTATCTCCATTTTTACCATAATGTTTTTTATACAAATTTTTTGCTTTATTTAAACCTATTGAGGGTTCTATATCTAAGTATATTGTTAAAATAGGAATTAATCCAAATGATGCTTCTAGATTAAGTTTATTTATAAGTTGCAAACTTAAACCCCTTCCATATCCTTGATAAGCAACGGTAGCATCTAAAAATCTGTCACAAAGAACAACATTCCCAGATTTTAAAGCAGGAATAATAACTTCTTTTATGTGCTGAGCCCTTGCAGCTTCATAAAGAAAAAGTTCAGTTAATGGAACAAGTTTTAAAGTTGGGTTCAGAAGAATATTCCTTATAGCCTCTGCTAAAACAGTACCACCAGGTTCTCTTGTGAGTAACGTTTTGTAGCCTTTTGACTCAATATATTCTTTTAAAAGTAGTGACTGAGTTGTTTTTCCTGATCCTTCCCCACCTTCAATTGTAATAAAATATTTTTTTCGACACATTTTTTACGATAAAACGCTTCTAGCAATATTTTTTTATAATAACTATAATACCCATCACCAAATCAAAATCATCCAGAGACATTATAACAAATTATAAGCATGCAAAACGCTTAAATTTTTTGATACTTTCTTTAAAATTCAACCAAAAGTGCTTAACAGCTCTTGATAATCTGCCATAGGCCAGTATTCATTTGCAACTAAATCTTCAGCCTCATCAATTTTTTTTCTCAGATATTCAAAAATTTTTGCACCTTCATATGCAAATTTATCGGCAGTTTCAAAAATATTTTCATACTTTTTTGTAAGAAAATTCTCTAAATTCACAATATATTCTTTTACTTCATCATATAATTTTATCAAAATTTTGATATCTTCTATTACTGAAATTGCTTTTATATCTAATTTATTTAAATTCTTACTTATTTTAGCTAATGTATTTATCTGTTTAAGAACTGCCGGAAGTAATAAAGTCTTTACAATTTTTATTGCACATTTATACTCTATTTCTTTTGTTTTTATGTAATTCTCAAATTTAATTTCAATTTTTGACCTTAATTCTCTCTCCGTTAATATATTATATTTTGCAAAAATTTTTATAACTGTATTATCAAGAAAAAATCTTAATGCCTGAGGAGTATTTTTAGCATTTGGTAATCCACGTTTAATAGCTTCGTTATGCCAAATTTCTGAGTACCCATTCTTTTCAAATCTTACACTCTTTGTTTCTATGATAATTTCTTTAGCTACTTCCAAAGCTCTCTTTTTCACATTACTTTCTGTTGTATCGTTAACTTTTCTTACTACAATTCTTCTATATATTTCATCAAATCCATAAGCAGCTAACAAATTTAGCGTAGTTCCAAATTCAGATGGATTAGCCGAAGATCCAAGAGATCTAAATTCAAATTTGTTCCCAGTAAAAGCAATAGGAGAAGTTCTATTCCTATCCGAATAATCTTTGTTAACTTTTGGTAAATTTTGTACACCTAATGTAATTTCATTTATATTTTTTTCATCTATTTTAATCATCCTTTCTATTGAATTTAAAAGTTTATCTACGAATTCTCCAAGATAAATAGATATAATAGCAGGTGGAGCTTCATCTGCACCAAGTCTATAATCATTGCCAGCATCAGCAACACTTGCTCTCAAAATTCCACCAAATTTTTTTACTCCTAATAATATTGCACTAATAGCTAGAACAAACGATATATTTTTAAGCGAATATTTTGATGAAGATTCAAAATAATTTTTATTTATATTATCACCTATAGACCAATTAATATGTTTTCCTGAACCATTTATTCCTGTAAAAGGCTTTTCATGTAAAAGAACAACCATATTATGTTTATCAGCAATTTTTTTAAGAATTTCCATTGTTTGTAAATTATTATCTATCGCTAAATTAATATCTTGATGAAGAGGCGCAAGTTCAAATTGATTTGGAGCCACCTCATTATGTCTTGTTTTTGCAGGAATACCCTTACGATAAAGCTCATAATCGACATCTTCCATAAACTTTAAAATATTCTCTTTAATATTGCCAAAATAATGATCTTCCATTTGCTGTCCCTTAGCTGGGTTGCTTCCAAATAATGTTCTACCTGTAACTAATATGTCTGGCCTTGACTTTACAATTTTCTTAGAGAGAAGAAAATACTCTTGCTCAATCCCAACAAAAACTTTTATATGCTTTACGTTCTTATTACCTAACAATTTGTGTAATTTAATAACCTTTTTGTTTAAAACAACAAGAGACTTTAACAAAGGAGTTTTAAGATCAAGAACTTCTCCTGTCCAAGAAAGAAAAACCGAAGGAATAACCAAAGTTTTAGTTTTTCCAGCCTCTATAAGAAATACCGGAGATGTAGGATCCCAAGCTGTATATCCTCTTGCCTCAAAAGTTGATCTTATTCCACCAGATGGAAAAGAAGATGCATCTGGTTCAGATTGTACTAATTGTGAAGCTGAAAACCTTTCTATTACCTCACCAATTTCTCCATAATCTATAAAAGAATCATGCTTCTGTGCAGTACCACATCTCTGAGGTTGAAACCAGTGTGTAAAATGAGTTGCACCATTTTCTAATGCCCATTCTTTCATAGCATGCGCAACCTCACCTGCTATTGATTGATCTAAAGATTCTAAATTATCAATAGTTGCCACAAGTTTTCTGTAAATACCTTCGCTAAGCTTCTGCTCCATTACTTTTCTTGTAAATACCAATTCACCAAAATAATCACGTATTGATCGTACCATTTATTCCTCCATACAAAATACAAACTGCCAATTCCACCATCCCGGCTTTTCAATTTTAGAAAATAAGTTCAATCAATATTTTTACAAAAACAAGCAGAAGCAATTTAAGAATAAATTTTTATATTTTTCATATAATATATACA
>JAISAS010000003.1 GCA_031266535.1 Endomicrobium sp.
TCTTATAAATTTATATTAAATAAAAGAAACAAATGAAAATTAATATGTTATCACTAAAGAGAAAATATTGTATCTTGTTTTTTATCTTTTTTATTTCTTTGTCTTTAGTTACTGTTCCACATGTATATGGTAATGATTCTGTTTCTAATGAAACTACCCAAGAAATCAAAACTGAAAAAAAAATTGATGCTATTTATGATGAATTCTTATCTAAATGTGATGATCTTAGTGTAAATATAAAAGAAGTAGAAGAAGCTTACCAAAAACATATAAAAGATCTAAAAGAATATAACAAAATAAGAATATTTGATGAGAAAAGATGTTTTAAAACCATTAAAAAAGATTACTACAAATACATATCAAAAAAAGAACAAAAAGAAATAGAAAGAGTTACTAAGAATTATATACAAGCTGTAAAGACAGAAAACAAAGTATTCATGTCGGTATCTAGTGCTATGTATAAACTTGCAAAAGCAGATAGGAATAAAAGCCCAAATGCAAAGTATGAGATAGAAAAAGCCGAAGAAAATTTTGATATAGCGCGTAACAAAATCTCCTTTATGCTTACAAAACTTTCTGTAGCTATTGATGAATATAACAAGGTTTATGATGATGTAATAACGAAAAATATAAAAGAAATACTAAGAAAAAAGTTTAACAATAAAAATAATGTAAACAAACAAATAAGATGTAAAGGATCTAAAGGAAGTATATGAGAATTATTCCACAATTACTTAAAAGAAAATATTGTACCTTGTTTTCTGTCTTTTTTATTTCTTTGTCTTTAGTTACGGTTCCATATGTGTATGGAAAAAGTGAAGAAGCAAAAAAAGTTGAGATTACTATGGAAGAATTTTTAACTAAATGTAATGATCTTAGCGTAAATATAAAAGAAGTAGAGAAAATTTATCAAAGATATATAAAAGTTTTAAAAGAATATAATAAGTCACATATATTGTATGAGAAGAAATATTTTAAAAATATTAAAAAAAATTACTATAAATACATATCAAAAAAAGAACAAAAAGAACTAGAAAGAGTTACTAAAAATCATGTGTTAGCTTTAAGAACAGAAGGAAAACTTTTTAAAGAATTATCCAATGTTACATATAAGCTTGCACAAGCAAAAAGAATCAAAAGTCCAAATGCAAAAGATAAAATAAAAAAAGCCGAAAAAAACTTTGACACAGTATTATATAATAAATATTCATCTATGCTTACAAAACTTTCTTTAGCTATTGATGAATATAACAAGGTTTATGATGACATAATAACGAAAAATATGAAGGAAATACTAAGAAAGAAGTTTAATAACAAGAATAACATAAACAAACAAATAATGAAGTAAAAATTCTTAAGGACCTAAATGAGAAAAGTAGCTTTAACTTTTGTTATATGGGGCTTATTCTTTAATCCGTTTTTGATATAAGTATCCTGTAGTGTATTATTTGTTTATAATACATGCCGTATATATTGTAAAATTTAATAAAGGGAACAAATGAAAGTTAAAGCATTATCATTCAAAAGAAAATGTTATATCTTGTTTTCTATCTTTTTTATTTCTTTGTCTTTAATTGCAGTACCATACACACATAGTGATAATTCTGTTTCTAACGAAACTACTCAAGAAACTGGAACTAAAAAGGAAATAAATTCTGATATTACCTGTGATGAATTTTTAGCTAAATCCAAAGATCTTAGCGTAAATATAAAAGAAGTGAAAGAAGCTTATAAAAAATATATAAAAGCTTTAAAAGAACGTAATGAAGAGAGAGCATTGAACAGGAAGAAATATTTGAAAAATGTTAAAAAAGATTATTATAAATATATATCAAAGAAGCACCAGAAAGAACTAGAAAGAGTTACTAAAAATTATTTACAAACTTTGAAGATGAAAAATAAAATGTTTAAGGAAGTCTCTACTTTTATATATAAACGTGCAAAAGCAGATAGAAGTAAAAGTTTGGCTGAAAAAGATCTTTATATAGCTGGCAAAAAACTTTCTGTTATGCTTACAAAACTTTCTGTAGCTGGTGATGAATATAACAAAGTTTATGATGACGTGATAACAAAAAATATAAATATTAAGATATAAGAGTCTAGGACCTAAATGAAAAAAGTAATCTTAATTTTTGTTTCAAACATAAATAGGAATAAATGAAAATCAAATCGTTATCACTTAAAGGAAAATATTGTGTTTTGTTTTCTGTCTTTTTTATTTTCTTGTCTTTAATTGAAGTACCATACACACATAGTGATAATTCTGTTTCTAATGAAACTACCCAAGAAACCAAAACTGAAAAAAAAATAAATTTTAGTACCATTTATGATGAATTTGTATCTAAATGTATAGATCTTAGTGTAGATGCAAAAGGCATAAAAGAATCTTATCAGAAATATATGAAAGCTTTAAAAAAATATATTAAAGAAGGAATATTACATGAGAAGAAATATTTTAAAAATATTAAAAAAAATTACTATAAGTACATATCAAAAGAGGAACAAAAAGAAATAGAAAGAGTTACTAGAAATTACATACAAGCTATAGAGACAAGAAATAAAATGTTCATATCAGTATCTAATGCTGTGTATGAACTTGCAAAAGCAGATAGGAATAAAAGCCCAAATGCAAAGTATGAGATAGAAAAAGCCGAAAAAAACTTCGATGTAGTGCATAACAAAATCCCCTTCATGCTTACAAAACTTTCTGTAGCTGGTGATGAATATATGAAAGTTGTTTATAGTGATATATTAACAATAAAAAAAATGAAAGAAATACAAGGCAAGAAATTTAGTAAAAATATTATAAGAAGTAAACAAATAAGATATAAGAAATCTTAAGGATCAAAATGAAAAAAGTAGCTTTAATTTTTGTTCTTCTTTTTGCAAAAAACTGGCCAAGAGATTACAAAGATCGAAGGGAGGAAATTGAAGAAACTATTGAAGAAGCTGTAATGCTAGAAAAAAAGGGAAAAGAAATTAAAGAATTTTTAAAAGGACTAAACAAAAACCCTAGAAGAGAACAACATAAACCTGAACGTCCACGTAATGATAAAGGAAGAGGCCAACGAGGTGGTGAAAATAGAGGAGGACGTAGAGGAGAAAGGAATCTTTATCACAAAGAAGATAATGAAAGATTTCATAACCGAAACCAAGGAAGACAAAATGATTGGGGAATGTTACATCAACGAGTTCATGTAGAACTACAACAACGTGCTATAATACAACAAAACCAAGGGGTCCAAGTACAACAGCCACAAATTGGACAGCAACAAAACCATGTACAACAAGGAGTAGTCCAACATGAGATACAAATGGGAATACAAAATCAAGTAAGACAGCAAAACAACCAAATAAGGCCACAGATTCAAGTTGTACAACATCAAGGAATGCATATAGCACAAAATGCTCAAGTGAGACCACAAGCTCATGTACAACAAGAACAACAAAGACCTGTGATACAAAACCAAGGGATACAAATACGGAATTGAGGACAATATTAGAATGAGGATCACAAAGTATAGTTGCTATATCTATAGCACTATTAATTTGTTTTAGTTGTTTTGGATGCGTAAGTGTACATAGATATATTAATACCGATTACGAGCCAACATACTTAAATGAAATAGAAATATTTTCTACTGTTGCTCCTAAAAGGCCATATATAGAAATAGCACAAATTATATTAAAGTCAAGAATAAACGAAAAAACAATTAATAGATTAAAAGAAGAAGCAGCACAATTAGGAGCAGATGCTATAATCCTACTTGGGCCAGCAAAAATAGGTGGATTTAATGGAGGTCTTACAAAGATTATTAGTGGAGCAATAGGATGGACCTTTGGTGCTTACTTAAATGAAGAAATAGGTTGGAAGACAGTAGCTATTAAATATATTGAAGATTAGAAAATATATATAATTCCAAAACAATTAATCTAAAAATTTATGAATGTTTTCTTTAATTATTAAATCCATAATTTTATCATGCTACGATATATTAAAGACACTATTACAAGAAATGATAAATTTTGTTATATCTGTCCTTGGGAACATCCTAGAATTACTAAATAGTTTGTCTTTAGTCTAAATGGCTAATAGAAATAATATCTTTAATTTTTATCTGATATTAAATGTGGAAAGCTTAAATAATATGAGAGCTTAAGTGAAGAACTGCTTTCTAGGATTCAAAATGGAACAAAAAGAAGTAAATTTCTTCATAAGAAGTTTAAAAAGTTTTTTGAATTCTTTTAAGAAATCATTTTTGTAAAAATTATAGGAAGATAATTAGTGTCACTTCTTTAATTATGGAATTTTGACTATTAAGTCTCCGAAGTGGAACAATAAATATTTATTTGATATAAGTTATTCTGAATGTTTTATAAAGTATTTTATAGTTTATTATATACATCTATTATAAACTAGATAAAGGAAGAATATGAAGATTATTTAACAATTACTTAAAAAAAATGTTATATTTTGTTTTCTATCTTTTTTGTTTTTTTGTCTTTAGTTACGATAGCATATGGGTCACATGTATATGGAGAAAGTGAAAAAGGAAAAGAAACTAGTAATGCTCATACGGAATTTTAGATAAATGTGATGATCTTAGTATAAACATAAAAGAAGTAAATAAAGCTTATTAGAAGTATATAAAAGATTTGGATAATCTTTTGATAAAAGGAAAATATTAGATGGTAAGAATTGTCTTGAAGGAATAAAAAGATACCGTTATAAATTTATATTAATGAGACAACAAAAGAATATAGAAAAAGTCACTAAGAATCTTATACGAAATGTAAAATTGATAGATAAAGCATTTAAGAAGTCAACTAAAACTAGATATGAGTTTGCTAAAGCAAGGAGAAAAGCAAGAGATAAAGTAAGAGAAGTTTATAAAAATCTTAATATGACGGATAATAAACGTGGTGTTGTGATGAAAAATTTTTATACATTCTTAAAGGATATTCATGATAATACTATAATAAAAATTGACACAAATCATAAAATTAAGGATTTAAAATGAAAAAAATAATTCTATCGGTTATGGCCATACTATATTTTTGTACTAATGGAATTGCAGTAAGCTGTAAGATAAAATTGAATAATATTGAAACACTTGAGAAAAAGATTAGTGATCTAAAAGTTGAGCAAGCAAATGTCATGAATAAATATCTACAAATCTCAGATAAACAAGATATTGTTTTAAAAGAAAAAGATATACTCAAGAATAAAATTGTAAGTATAAAGCATGGTCCTAGTAAAAATTTTGATAGTCAATATTGTAAACTCTTAGAACTTTTAATAGAAAAGAAAGAAAAAGCTATTGAAAATTTAACTTTTAGACTTGCTATGCATAAATTATCTAATGATATGAATAAAATTATTTTTAATATAAATGACGCTAAGATTGAACTTATAAAAGCAGAAATTAAAATAGGAAAAACGCCAAAAAAACATCTTGATATAGCAAAAACTATAAATAAATATAACAAAACTAGATTTAAGCAGTATAGCGTTTCTGATATTAAAATTACAGAAGCTAAAATGAAAGAAAAAGAAGCACATATTAAGTTATTGAAAGTTTCTAGTGAGTTAAATGATAAAATACATGAAGTACAAAAGAATTCTAATGCTTCACTTTCTTATATTGTAAATATGAACATTGATGTTGTGAAGTTAATAGACAAGGAAGATAAATCAAGACTTAAATATAAACAAATGAAAGAAAGAAAAATACAAGAGGAATTAAAACAAATAAAGGGACGTGTTAAATTCTGTAAGAATAAAGAAAAATTTTATAAGACTATTTTAAAATTTAATATCGATGAAAGAATTTTACAAAAGTTTTTTAGTTATTAATATTATTTAATGATTAAATATTAAAAATTTTAAAATAACTACATAACGTTTAAGTCAATTGATAGTTATCAATATTACTTTAAGTTTTTAAAAGGGAATAAATACAAAATAGTTTATGATAGAGATAAATTAGCGTACTTTAGTTAATTTAAAAAAATGCCGAAAAGTGTTCACAAAGATTTGAATATTACATATAATTCAATAGTAAAAGTATCACAAGATAAAGATTTAAGTACTAACGAAACAATTAATCAGTTACTAATTGAATCTTTATCAAAATATAAATAAAAGGAGGTAAAAATGCCTGACGAAAAGCTTAACAACACACATTTATCTGATTTAAGAAACAACGCAAGTATAATAGGAACTTTGATAAGAGGCCCACAAATAAAACAAACAAAAACAGGTAAATTAGTATGCTCATTTGTTATAAAAAACGGAACAATGGATCCGACATATGTTCCAATAACTACTTGGGGACAAGAAGCCCAAAAATGTAGTGACTTTAAGGAAGGAACAGCAGTATATGTTAATGGAAGACTAAAGACTAATTCATGGAAAGGAGTAGATGGAATAAGAATTAGTAAGTTACAAATTGTAGCAACAAAAGTAGAATTATATTCTAAGTTAAAAGAAGAAGAAATAGATAAGGTGGCAAATTCTATAAAATTTAAGGAAGAACTAAATGGACCAAGAAAAAACTAAGTTAACATACAGAATACCTGAACAAAACAAAGTATGTTTAGTAGGAAGAGTTACAAAAGACCCTGAATTAAGGCGCACAGGTACAGGGAAAGCAGTTTGTTCTTTTGATGTAGCTGTAAGTAGAAGAATAAAAGATACTGTTACAGGACAGTGGAGAGATGCTGATCCTACATTTGTTCCAATTGTTGTATGGAATGATCAGGCTGAAAGATGTAAAGAACGTTTGCTGAAAGGATTTCCTGTACATATTGAAGGAAGGCTTCAAAGTAATAACTGGAAAGCTCCAGATGGAACAAACAGAAGTCGTTTAGAAGTTATAGCATCTAGAGTCCAGTTTTTATCTGTAATAAAAAAAGAATTTGGAGAAATTGCAAAAGAAACTGATGATACCACAGAATCTAAACAAGAAGTGGTAGAAACAGAAGAAGATAGCTACGAAGAAATACCATTTTAACGTTATGTTGTATATGTTGTAATTATATATTTATCTTGATTATTAGGTTATTATTTTGTTTTGACATACGTTGCTTTTATATTTAATTTCAATTTATATACATTTGTTGAGTTAAATTAGTCGTAGAAACATATACAATTATATATGAATATTTCATGATTAACTTGTTTAATAAACAAGCGTATTTAGTAACATGTTTTACTATATAGTTCTAACAGATATATTTAAGTATATATTTATATATATTTAGTTATATATATAAGTAAAAGGTCCCTAGGACTAGAGGTTACATAATAAATTTTACTTATTAATATGTGATCTTTAATACGATATAGATAAATTCTATAGTGATTTGATTAAGTAGACAACTAATATGGAGGAACATAAATGAAGAAAGAGTATTTTCAGCTGTTTGTTCTAGCTATTATTGGTTTTTCGTTTAGTTCATGTGCATTAATATTTAATGGAACCAGACAGTCTGTATCTGTAAAATCAATGACACAAGGTAGTAAAATTTATATTGACGGTAATTATGAAGGCAATGATTGTGTTTCTATGAAATTAAAACGAGATCGAAATCATAGTGTTATTATAAAAAAAGAAGGATATCAAACAGAAGCTATGAACATAGATTCTCATGTACAACCTGGTTGGGTTGCATATGGTGTTTTAAATAATTTTGCACTTATAACCGATGCAGTAACTGGTGCCTGGAACTCATTAGATAAAACTAATATAGTTGTGGAACTTGAGCCTAATTTAACAAAAAAAGCTTAATGAAAGAATTTATTAATGGTGTTAATTGTTTCTTTTGATAAAAAGGCGCGAAAAAAGGACCACGTTAACAAAATATTTTTTTCTTGACACTAAAGTTAGGGGTTTAGTAGAATACGAAACATGGTAGATTTTTATAATGCTGAGAATAAGGGAGAAAAGCTATGCTTCAATTTAAAGATGATGATTTATATATAGATCAGGTTAAATTGTATGAGATTGCTGTAAAGTATGGAACTAGTGTATATGTTTATTCAAAAAACCAAATTGTGCAGAATATTGAGAACTATAAAAAGGCTTTAAAAAATAAAGATGGATTTATATGTTTTGCTTGTAAAACAAATTCAAACGCAACGATTTTAAAAAATATTTCAAAACTTGGAGTTGGCGCAGATGTAACTTCTGGAGGAGAGATATATAGATGTTTACACGCTGGATTTGATCCTTTGAAAATAGTTTATGCTGGTGTGGGAAAGACAGAAGAAGAGATAGAATATGCTTTAAAAAATAAAGTTCTCATGTTTAATGTAGAGTCTTTTGAAGAACTTGATTTGATAAATAAGGTAGCAGATAAAGTTAAAATCAAAGCAAAGATTTCATTTAGAATAAATCCTTATGTTGATCCAGAAACTCATGATTATGTAGTTACTGGAAAAAAAGGAACAAAGTTTGGTATTCCTTACAAAGATGCTTTAAAGGCGTACTTATATGCTAAAAAGAAAAAGAATATTATAATTTCTGGAATACATTCACATATAGGTTCACAAATTTTGAAAATTGCTCCTTTTGAATTAGCTGCACAAAAAATAAAAAGAATTGTTAATGAAGTGGAAAAAAATGGCATGAAACTTGAATATATTAACTGTGGGGGTGGACTTGGTATTGAATATGAGAAATCTCAAAAAGCACCATCTCCTGAGAAACTTGTTTCGAAGGTACTCCAAATATTTGATGTATTTTATAAGAATAAAAAATTTATTTTTGAACCTGGTCGTTCGATAATTGCAAATGCTGGTCATTTACTTACGAAGGTCATATATAGAAAAATTTCAGATAAAAAAAATTTTCTTATTACAGATGCTGGAATGAATGATTTGATAAGACCTACTTTATATAAGGCTTATCATGAGATTATTCCTATAAAAAAAATAAATACTAAAAAAGTTAAAACTGACGTTGTGGGTCCTATATGCGAAAGTGGTGATTTTATGGGGAAAGATGTGATGCTTCCGCTTATAGATCAGGGTGAGTATCTTTTAATAACTTGTGCGGGTGCTTACGGTGCTTCAATGTCTTCTCAATATAATTCAAGACCTTTAATTGCTGAAGTTTTAGTTGAAAATGATAAAATTGTACTAATAAGAAAAAGAGCTAGTTATAATGATTTGCTATTAAACGAAGTGTAACAATGTTGTTTTTTTTGTGAAAAGTTTGTAGGAGGGGGGAGTGAGTATTTTATGAACGTGAATTTTTCGAAATTAACTGCTGCAGGAAATGATTTTATTTTAATAGATAACAGAAATGCTATAGTTTCAAAATTGAAGTATGAGTTTTTTGCTAAAAAATTCTGTAACAGAAGATATTCGATAGGTGCAGACGGGCTGATTTTTGTTGAAGGAAGTATTCACAATGATTTTAAAATGAAGTATTTAAATTCTGATGGTTCCTGCGCTTCTATGTGTGGAAATGGAGGAAGGTCTGTTGCAAAATTTGCTTATAGTCTAGGTATAGTAGGTCCAAAAATGATTTTTGAAACTGATGCTGGACTTGTAAATGCTGAAATTTTATCTAAAGATATAGTTAAGCTTGGTTTGTACAGTCCTAAAGATTTAAAGTTGAACATAGATGTTGAAATTGAATGTAAAAAATTTAATGTTGATTTTATAAATACTGGTGTACCTCATGCAGTTGTGTTTGTTGATGATATTGAAAATATTGATATTTTAAAATATGGAAAAGTTATAAGATATCATAAAATTTTTGCTCCTGATGGAGTTAATGTAAATTTTGTAAAAATTATCGAGAATAATACTCTTTTTGTGCGTACTTATGAAAGAGGTGTTGAAGACGAAACTTTGGCATGTGGTACAGGAATAACGGCTTCTGGTATTATATCTGTTATTAAAAATTTTGCAAAATCTCCTGTTAATATAATTGCAAGAGGTGGGGATATGTTGTCAGTTTCTTTCAAAAATGTAAATAATGAAATAAGTGATGTTATACTTAAAGGACCTGCTATTGTAGCGTTTAAGGGGATAATTGAGATATGAAAAATTGAAATATTATTAGAAATAGAGTAGTTAAGAAATAAAAAAATATGTTTGTGATAAATACAGTAAATTTAACAGTGTTTTGAGATCTAGGGAGGAATGATGTTTTCTGGAGTTTATACAGCGTTAATAACACCTTTTAAAAATGGTAAGGTTGATTTTGATGCGTTTTCCAAATTAATTGAAAGTCAATGTGAAAAAGGGATTGATGGTATTGTTCCTTGTGGAACTACAGGAGAATCGTCTACTTTATTACGTGAAGAACATGAAGAGATTATTAGATTTTGTGTTAAAAAGGTGAAAAATAGAATAAAAGTTATTGCAGGAGCAGGATCTAATTTCACAGATGAAGCTATATATTTCACGCAGTTTGCTAAAAGTGTAGGTTGTGATGGAGTATTGTTAGTTTCACCTTATTATAATAAACCAACTCAAAAAGGCGTATATTTACATTTTAAAACTATAGCCGATAGTATAGATATTCCTGTTCTTCTTTACAATATTGCTGGAAGAACTTCTGTAAATATCGAGCCTATGACAATAGCAAAACTTTTTAAGGATTGTAAAAATATTGTTGGAGTAAAGGAAGCGTCTGGTTCTTTGAGTCAAATGGCGTATATAAAGTCTTTAGTACCAGATATAGAACTTATTTCAGGTGATGATATGCTTACACTTCCTTTGTTATCAATAGGTGGTGCAGGAGTTATTTCAGTTTTGTCCAATATTGTTCCTGAAGAAATTGTATATCTTGTAAGAGCTTTTAAAAAAGAAAACATAAAGGAAGCAATAAGGATTTACTATAAGTTATTACCTTTGATTAAGGTAATGTTTATAGAGACTAATCCTATACCTATAAAAACTGCTGCTTCGTTGATGGGTATATGTGAATCGTCACTGAGACTTCCAATGTGTTCTATGGAGGATATCAATAAAATAGCGCTTAAACGAGTTTTGAAAAATTTTAATCTTATAAAATGTTAATGAGAGATTTATATTATTTATGTAATGTTTATAAATTTGTTTAGAATAGAGAGAGGTAAATTTAATGAAAATAGTAGTTTGTGGTGCTGGTGGAAGGATGGGGCAAGCTATACTTGCTGTAGCAAAGCTGAATAAGGATGTACAAGTTTCTGCTGCTTTAGAATGTGATGGTAATGAAATAATTGGAACAGGAGATCCCTTAGTTTCTTCTATTTGTGATTTGCAAAAATTTCTCTCTAAAACAGATGTTTTGATAGATTTTACTAATTCAGATGCGGCTTTGAAAAATTTAATAATTGCAGAGAAATATAAAGTTCCTGTGGTCGTAGGAACTACTGGTTTTAATAATGACCAAAGAGAGAGAATAAGGGAAATATCTAGAAATATTCCAATTGTTTTTTCACCTAATATGGCTGTAGGTGTAAATATTTTATTTGATCTTGTTAAGATTGTGGCAAAAAAAATTCCGCATTACAATATTGAAATAGTGGAGTTACATCATAATAAAAAGAAAGATTCACCATCTGGGACAGCTATTAAATTAGCAGAAATTGCAGCTACTTCGATTGGTAAAAATATTGTTGATGTTGGTGTCTATGGTAGACATTCTACAGATATGGTTAGAAAGAAGGATGAAATTGGGGTGTCTTCAATAAGAGCTGGAGATATTGTAGGAGATCATACTGTGTATTTTGTAGGTTGTGGAGAAAGAATAGAATTAACTCATAGAGCACACTCTAGGGACAGTTTTGCAATGGGTGCTTTGGTGGCAGCGAAATGGCTTATTGGCAAAAAATTTGGGTTGTATGATATGTCTGATGTTTTGAAGAGTGTTTAAATTATTAAAGATTATGAGAATGTTTTTTTTTAATGTTTAATGTGTTGTTATGTATTTATTATGTTGTAGTTAATAATTAACGTGAAGGGTGGAATAAAAAATGAAAATTTGTTACAACGAAAAGTTAAAAAAATTACCTCCATATCTTTTTATTGAGATAGATAAGAAAAAAAAGGAAGCAATTGAACGAGGTGCGGACATAATATCTTTAGGAGTTGGTGATCCAGATTTGTCTACTCCAGGGCATATAGTAGAGTCTATGCAAAGATCTGTTGCAAATTCAGTCAATCATCAATATCCTTTTGGTGCTGGTATGCTTTCTTTTAGAGAAGCAGTTGTACAATGGTATAAAAAAAGATTTAACGTTGGTTTGAATACTGACGAGGTTTGTGCTCTTATAGGGTCAAAAGAAGGTATAGGCCACATACACTTAGGGTTTATAGATCCGGGAGATGTTGTTTTAATTCCAGAACCTGGTTATCCTGTATATAATACTGGTACAATTTTTACAAATGGAGTACCGTATTTCATGCCTTTAGTTGAAAAAAATTCATTTTTACCGGATTTAAATATAATCCCTGTGGATATACTTAAAAAGGCAAAATTACTTTTTGTAAATTATCCAAATAATCCTACTGCTGCAGTTGCTACCAAGGAGTTTTATATACAGCTTATAGAGTTTTCAAAGAAAAATAATATAATTATAGTATCTGATGCCGCATATTCAGAAATATATTATGATGAAAATGAAAAACCATTAAGTTTTCTTGAATTTCCTGGTGCTAAAGAGGTAGGTGTAGAATTCAATTCGCTTTCAAAAACATATAATATGACTGGTTGGCGTATAGGTTGGGTTTGTGGTAATAGAGATATAATTTCAGGTATTGTAAAAGTGAAAGATAATTATGATTCTGGAGTTTTTCAGGCTGTTCAAGAAGCTGCGATTACGGCACTTACATCTTCTCAGCAATGTGTAGAAGATATGAGAAAAATATATAAAGAGCGTAGAAATGTTTTGGTTGAAGGTTTAAAAAAACTTGGATGGAAAGTAAACTTACCAAAAGCTTCGTTTTATGTTTGGGCAAGAATTCCAAATGGGTATACATCATCGCAAGTTGTTTCAAAATTACTTGATGAAGCATCTATAGTTTGTACACCTGGTAATGGTATGGGGAAAAGTGGTGAGGGCTATGTTAGATTTGCCCTTACAGTTAATGTTTTAAGGATTAAAGAAGCTTTGAGACGTATGGGTGAAATAAAATGGTAAATTAAATTTGATAAAATTTGAAAATAATTAATGTTATTTCAAAATCATTTTGAAAATATATCAGTGTAATTTATATATTTTTTTGGTGAATGTTATTGGTTTGTGTTCTTGTTATTTTTTCCTATCTTTAGTACAATCATTATTTTAGTTATTTGTAACTATAGTTTACAGGGATGTTTTGTAAAATTTTAAGTTTATGTAAAATAGAAATTTTGAAAATTAAATAATTGTTATCATTATCTAGATAATTAAGTTTGAAAAAATGTTGTAATTGAGAATATTAATATAAATTTTAAAGATAACTTTAAAAAAGGAATATTTTTAATGTTTAATCGATATAAAAATGTACATTTTGTAGGAGTTGGTGGTTCAGGAATGTCTGGGATAGCTGAAATTTTAGTTAATTTGGGTTGTAATGTTTCTGGTTCTGATTTAAATGAAACGGATATTACAGACCGTTTAAAAGCAATAGGTGTAAAGATTTATATAGGTCATAGTTCTAGAAATGTAGAATATAGCGAAGTAGTTGTAATTTCTAGCGCTATAGATAATGAAAATCCTGAAATTATTATTGCGTTAAAGAAGAAAATTCCTGTGATTTCACGTACAGAAATGCTTGTTGAACTTGCAAGATTAAAATATGTTGTAACAATATCTGGTACTCATGGCAAGACTACAACTGCATCTCTTATTTCTCTTGTTCTTGATGAAGGTGGACTTGATCCAACAATCATTATTGGAGGTAGGCTTAAAAATCTTAAAACCAATGCAAAGCTGGGTAAAGGAAATTATGCGATTATTGAAGCAGATGAATCTGATGGATCATTTTTAAAACTTTTGCCTGCTATTTCAGTTGTAACAAATATAGATAATGATCATTTAGATTATTATGGTAGTATGAGAAATCTTAAAGAAGCTTTTGTAAAACACATTAACTGTGTTCCATTTTATGGTGTTGCTGTGATTTGTTTAGATGATAAAAATGTAAGAGAAATAATTCCTAAAATTAAAAAAAATTATGTTACTTATGGAATTACTGGTAATCCTGATATTAAAGCTTCTAATATAAGAATATTAAAAAACCATACTAATTTTGATGTTATTTATATGAATAAAAAAGTTGGTGACATATGTATTAAAATTCCAGGAGAGCATAATATATTAAATTCTCTTGCAGCTGTAGGGGTTGGATTATGGCTTGATATACCATTTAATTTAATTATAAAGGCTATAAATAAATTTGATGGTGTTGATAGACGTTTGGAAGTTAAAGGAGAAAAAAAAGGAATAATATTTATTGATGATTATGGGCATCATCCTTCAGAAATTATAGCTACTTTAAAAGCTATAAAAAATTTTTGGCCTCAACGTAGACTTATTGTTTTGTTTCAGCCTCATAGATATAGTAGAACAAAACAGCTTTTTGATAATTTCGGTAAAAGTTTTTTATATGCAGATTTTATTAAAATTTTTGATATTTATTCTGCTGGAGAACAGCCTATAAATGGGGTAACTTCAGATTTGATACTAAAATGTCTTATAGAAAATAAATGTAAAGCCGAAAAGTTTTCAGATTTGAAATCTATTTTAAATGAACTTTCTTCTGGAGATATAGTTTTAACTTTAGGAGCTGGAGATATATGGCAAAAAGGAGAAGAATTATTGACTTTGATTGAGTGAAAAGAATGCTTATTAATTCTTTGAATATCTTCAATGAGGATATGGTAGTTATTAAGTGATAAATGAAAATATTATTAATAAATTAATTTTATATGGTTGTAAAATATTAAGAAATGAATTTCTTTCTAAATATTGTTCTTTTAAAATAGGTGGTCCAGCAGATTTTCTTATTGAAATTCCTAACGAGCAAGCTTTATTTATTTTTTTAAAAAACATTGAAACAAATTATGTTTTATTAGGTAACGGTACGAATATACTTTTTTCTGATAAAGGATATGATGGTGTGGTACTCAGATTGACTGGTGATTTTAATAAGATTTTTGTTAGTAAAAATAAAATTTCAAGTGGTAGTTCTGTATTACTATCTAATATTTTACAAATTGCTATTAAAAATAATTTAGTTGGTTTTGAGTGTATTGCAGGAGTTCCTGGTACTGTTGGAGGAGCAGTTTATGGGAATGCTGGTAGTAAAGATGAATGGATAAGTACAGTTATAAATGATATTGAAGTTTATAAAAATTTAA
The DNA here is from genome assembly GCA_031266535.1 of Endomicrobium sp. Taxonomy (GTDB): domain Bacteria; phylum Elusimicrobiota; class Endomicrobiia; order Endomicrobiales; family Endomicrobiaceae; genus Endomicrobiellum. The sequence continues at coordinate 15,351 of JAISAS010000003.1, forward strand.
AAAAGGAGATTATAAAAAAAGAGGATGTGAAATTTGCATACAGAAAAAGTAATCTCGAAAATTGTGTAATTACTAAAGTTAATTTTTTATTAAAAAAAAAAGTAAAAAATGATAGTTTAAGAGAAATTTCAAAAAACATACAAAATCGTCTAAAAACGCAACCTTTAGATGTATATAGTGCTGGAAGTATATTTAAAAATCCTAGTGGAATCAGTGTTGGAAAGCTTATTGAAAAAATTGGTTTAAAGGGAAAACGAATTGGTGGAGCACAAATTTCACAGTTACATGGAAATTTTATAGTTAATACGGGAGGTGCTCTTTCAAGAGATATTTTATCTTTAATTGACTTAATAAAAAATGAAGTAAAGAAAAGGTTTAATATAAATCTTGAGATGGAGATAAAAATAATAGAATGATAAATTCAAATATTTTAATAAGGGCAAACAATAAAAAAATAGGTATTTTATATGGAGGATTTTCAAGTGAGAGAGAAGTTTCAATTAATTCAGGAAAATCTGTTTTAAATGTATTGAAAAAATTACAATTAAATGTTTGTAGTATTGATGTGGATAGAAATATAGCTGATAAAATAATTAAGGAAAAAATAGATATTGCGTATATAATGTTGCACGGTTCAATGGGTGAGGATGGGACGATTCAAGGAATGCTTGAAATATTGGGTATTCCTTATACTGGTTGTGGTATTTTTGCAAGTGTTGTTTCTATGGATAAAGATATTTCGAAAAGATTATTCAGATATATTGGTGTTTCAACTCCTAAATGGAAAGTACTAAAAAAATTTGAACCTATACCTAAAATTAAAAGATATCCTGTTGTTATAAAACCATCGACTCAAGGATCTACAATAGGTTTAACTATAATAGAAAATATTTCGCAATCTTATTATGATGCTATAGAAAAAGCTTTTAAGTATGGAGATAAAATTATTGTTGAGGATTTTATAGAAGGTAAAGAAATAACAGTTGGAGTTATGAATGATGAGGTGTTTCCAGTTGTAGAGATAATTCCAAATAAAGGTTTTTATGATTTTGAATCTAAATATAGAAAAGGCAAATCAAAACATATAATACCTGCTAGAATAAGTAGAGAAGCATATAAAATAGCGCAAAATTACGCGAAAAAGATATATAAAATTTTTAAATGTAAATCAATTTGTCGTATTGATATGATTGTAGATAAAAATAATAAAGTATGGGTTCTTGAAAATAATACTATTCCTGGAATGACTGAAACTTCATTGATTCCGGATGCTGGTAAAGCTCTTGGATATAGTTTTGAGAATTTGGTTTTAAAAATTTTAGAGAGCGCATTATAAAGTGTTAAAAAAAAAACGTTATGTTTATCGTTGTGTATCTACGAATTATTTATGTTCTGGTAAAAAAAGTAAGAAATTTTTGAAATTATTTTTATGTTTTATAGTATTTTTCTTTTTATGTTTTATATGTAAAAAATTAGTTAATTTTGTATATGAGTCGGATAAAATTGTTATAAAGAATATAGAAGTTATTGGTACGAAAAACATTACAAAAGCTGAAATAAGAGAGCTTCTACCTTTTAAGATAGGTGATAATCTTTTTAAAGTTAATTTGTCTGAGGCTGAAAATGAAATAAGAAGATTAAAACCAGAGTTAAAAAATATTATAATTAATAGAAATTATCAAAAGATAAAAGTTAAACTTTATGAAAGGGTTCCTGAAGCATTTATAGTTAGTGAAAATGAAATATTTGGTATAGATTTTGATGATGTTATTTTCCCTTTGCGTGGTTTTATGAATACAATAAAAGTTCCAAAACTTTTTTATAAATCTAACTATGAGAGAAAAAAACTTTTAAGTTTTATTAAGAGCTTTAAATCTGTGTGTAATGATTTTATTGAAAATATCTATGAAATGAAAATTAGTAGTACTAGGGATATAGTTTTTATTATGAATGATAACACAATAATTTTTTGGGGAACTGAAAGGTTTGAACATTTGGCTAATAAATTTAAAAAATTTCAAAAAATTTATACTGATGCTATGTCAAAATATAAACGTTTAGAATATATAGATATGACTCTTTATAATTTGGGAAGAGCTGTGGTAAAACCAATAAAAATGTGATTTTATTTACTAATAAAAAGGATATTAGAATGGCAAAACAATTACTTGTAGTGGGTCTTGATATTGGTGGTAGCCAAATATGTTGTGTTTCAGGAATATGTAATATGGAATCTAGAATTGTGAGAATTCTTAGTGCTGTGGCAGTTTCTTGTGATGGTGTTAAAGCAGGTGCTGTTATAGATATACAAGAAGCTGCATTATCTATAGGTAAAGTTTTTGAAGAAACTGAAAAAATTGCTGGGGGACATATAGGAAATATAATTGTTGCTGTGCGTGGTAACTTTATAAAATCAAAGAGTTCAAGAGGTGTTGCGAATATAAATTACTCCAATAAAGAAATTACGCAGGAAACTATTAATATTGCATTAGAAAGTGCTAAAAAGCAAATAAGGATAGAACCTGATCAGGAAATATTTCAGATAGTGCCACGTGAATATATATTGAATCAGCAAAGAGGTATACAAAATCCTGTTGGTATGGAGGGAACATATATTGAAGTTGATGTACATGCTTTTATAGCTTCAAGTAGTAACATTGGGAACATAGCAAAAGCTATGAATTCTGTTGGGGTAAGGTATGATAGCATGATTTACGGATATTTAGCTGCAAGTGATATTTTAGTTACAAAAGAAGAAAAAGAATTGGGTTGTCTTGTAGTTGATTTTGGAGGACTTACTATAGGACTTGTCCATTATGTAAATGGTATAATTAGACATACTGATGAAATTTCTGATGGATCGGATTATATTGCAAGAGATATTAGCCATAAATTAAGGGCGTCTTATTCTGTTTCAAAAAAAATTAAGGAAATACAAGGAGTTGCTTTTGTTGATGCTAATTTTAAAAATGAAGAGTTTGAATATAAAGGGGCGGATGGAAGAAGTAAGAGAAAGTGTGACAGGTTCGAACTTGTAAATGAAATAATTACACCAAGAGTTGACAGAATTCTATATGAAATAAAAGAGCTTATAGAGAAAAATAATTATGGTGATGAATTTTTATCTGGTGGAATAATTATTACGGGAGGAGGAAGTAGTCTTGTTGGTCTTACAGAAGCATTTGAAAAAGCATTTAATTGTTCTGCGAGGACTGGTACACCTAATCCAGAAAAAATTTTAGGTTCAAATGAGATATTACTGAATTCATCTTATACTACAGCTATAGGTGCAATTGCTTCTAATTTCTCTAATCTGAAGGGTTATTCTCAAAGAAAATTGTCAAGGAATAGTGGTATATTATCAAAAGTATCAAAATGGTTTGAGGAAATTATTTAGATGAATGTAAAAATGATATTACCTGCAAAGGAAATGAATATAGGGCAATCTGCAATAATAAAAATTTTAGGTATTGGAGGAGGAGGTTGTAATGCTGTTAATAGGATGATTGCTGCAAATGTAGGTAAGGTTGAATTTGTAGCCATCAATACTGATGCACAGGCTTTGCTTAAATCTTCTGCTTCTGATGTACTCCAAATTGGAGAAAAAATAACAAAAGGACTTGGTGTAGGAGGAAACCCTGATGTTGGTAGGCGTGCTGCCGAAGAAAGTACAGAAGAAATTAGAGAAAGGATTGTTGGTTCTGATATGATTTTTGTTACTGCTGGAATGGGAGGTGGTACAGGTACTGGAGCTACACCTGTAGTTGCAAAAATCGCAAAAGAAGAAGAAGTACTTACTATAGGGGTTGTGACAAAACCCTTTGAACATGAAGGTAAGATTAGAATGGAACAAGCTGAAGAAGGAATTAAAAACATCAAAGAATACACAGATGCTTTAATTGTTATTCCAAATGAAAGAGTTTTTAATGTTATAAGTGAAAGAATAGCCCTTGATGCTTTCTATCATATTATAGATGATGTTTTAAGACAGAGCATTCAGGCAATCACAGATGTTATAACTATTCCAGGTGAAATTAATAGAGATTTTGCAGATGTAAAAAATATTCTAAATAATGCAGGCACTGCCTTGATTGGTATAGGTGAAGGTACAAGTTTTGATGTTAAGGAAGTAGTGAAAAAAGCTGTAACAAGTCCTCTTCTTGATAATTATGATATTTCAAAAGCCGCAAAAGCTCTTGTTAATATAACAACAAATTCTACTGTAACTGCTTTAACTTTGCAAGAGATATTTAAACATATTAAAGATTATGGAATTAGTGGACATATTTTTTTTGGTCATACTATAGATAATAGACTTGATGACAAAATTAAAATTGTTATTATTGCTACAGGATTTGATATAGTGGATGAATTTAAGAATACTATAGAATATAGTAATTCTCAACTTGATTTTTCTTCAGAACATGATTTTAAATCTGAAAAAATAGATCCTTCAAAACCAGCTTATACATATTGGAAGCCAAAATTTCTTAAGCATAAAGATAGTAAAATATGAATTATAAATAGATTATGTTTTATAATGTAAAGTTTACACCTCTCGTAAATATCAAAAATATCATAATATGCACGTTACAAGAAGAGTATTTTATCAGAAATATAAAAAAGATAAATTTTTATTATAAAAATTGAAACAAAGAAAAGTATATAAGAATAGTGAATAAAGTAAATAAAATATTTCTACTTGAAAATGATATTTTATTTTGAATGATAAAAATGTAAATAATTTTTTGATGTTATTATAAATTTTGATTTAGCTGTGTAAAACTTACAAAATTCATGTAAAATATGGAATCTAAAAAACGAATTATAAAAATATTTTTTGCAAAAAGGATATATTGTTTTGTTGTTTAGTGATGTAAATGATAGAAATGAAGTTTGTATAATTTTAAAATGATAATTATATTATGAGTTTTTTCGATAATAAGTCTGTATAATGTTGGTTTTATGAATTATACTTATATGCTTCTTCATATTGTTTGGATTAAAAGAGTATTGTAGCTTATAAAAATATATATGTTTTTATGTCAACATTTGTAAATGAAGTAAAAATGTGTAAATACAATCAAATTATTAAATTTTTTATTGATATTTCCATTTTTTGGAGTAGCTATGTCTGTATCTGATGTTTTTTTAGTACTATTTTGGATTTTAGTTTTTTTTATCTTTGTAATTATAGTTAAATCTAAGGATTGTTGGTATTTACTAAGTTTTATAACAGGTTTGTCAATGCTTTCAGAATTTTCTTTTACTTTTTTGGCAAAATCAATTACTACACGAGCAAACTATATTTCTTTTTTATTATTTTTAATTTTTGTTATAGCAGTATTTTTATATCTAAAAGATGTTTATAAAAAACATGATAGTGTATCATTGGGTATAATATGTTTTTCGTTACCTATTCTTTTATTTTTTAATTTAATTAATGTTTTTAATGAAATACTTCCTCGTTGGCCTGTAATGGGATATTTAATATTACCAATATTATCAATTTGCATAATTAATCTAACAATAAAATTTTGGCATATAAAATGGTTCAGACTTTATTCATATGTTAGTTTAGGATTTGCGTTATTTATGACTATAATTATTCCACTGTACGTACTTTACGAAATTTTTCCAATAGAAAAATTTTTACTGAAGGAACAAGTTGAAAAAAAGAATCACGATATTAAGGTAGATATAACAAATAAATTGTATGATTGTGGAAAAATTGATAATGGGATGAGAAAAATAGTTAGTTTATATCAGTTAGAAAAAAAGTCTTTATCTACATATAAAAATTGTCTTGTTAATGAGTTTATTACTTTCGCACCTAAATTAAGAATGTTTTGTATAATAAATAGTGGGATAAATATATGGCAAAAGGATTTAACTTGTTTAGATAATAAATATGATGATATTTTTATATGTAATGATTATTTTTTTACAATTACAAATCCCAAAAAAAAATGTGGCAATAAAGTTTTTAAATCAATAGGAGTATATAATAGAGTTGATAGAAAAAATAAAAATTTCTTCTTTGCTTTCTATAAATCATTTAATCCATTTCAATTTTCTTCAAAATACATTTCAAGAGTTTTTATACAAAAAAAAAATCTAAAAATAAAATTTTTGAAATTTGATCACAATATTTTTAAATTTATAAATTTAAATTTAAAATGTAAATTTTTAGATTATTGTGTATTGTTGCAGTCTTATTTTGATTCAATAGGTATAAATATAGGTTTTGTTATTATGCTAATAATATCTATAGATATATTAAGGTGCAATAAAAAATGTCATTTTTGGATCTTTTTCGTCCTTTTTTTATTTATACTGATAGTATCATCTATAATAACATTATTACTAAAACACTATTTCGTAAGATTACGACCATTAAGTGTTTTTGGAGAAGAAAATATTAATATACTTTTTGAAAAATTGCATAAAAATTCTTTTCCATCAGGTCATACACAACTTGCTTTTACAATATGTACTTTTATGTGTATGATAGTGCAAAAATATTGGTATTTATATGTGATTTTAGCCTGTACTATCGGATTTGAAAGAATATATGTTGGTAGTCATTTTCCTTCTGATGTTTTTGGTGGAGCTATACATGGAGTAATTTCATCTTATATAATAGTTACTTTTTTTAGAAAATATTATAAAGCGTAACGATGTTAATTATCTGTATTTTTTAATGTATTGAAGTAATATGTGTAAATTATATACTATATTTTACTTTTACTTATTGGTATGACATATGGTTTATTAGATATTGGATTTATTTTTATAACTACCATAGTTTTATAAATTTTTTCTATATCTTTGTAATTTAAAACTTCTTCAGGTATACCGCATCTACATATAGAACCGTTATCTATTAGAAGTATTTTATTACAAAATTCACTTGCAATATTTAAATCATGCAAGGTTAGAATTATAGTTTTATTATATTTTTCATTCAAATTTCTTAAAATTTTTAAAATATTATTTTGATTGCCTATATCTAAATGTGATGTAGGTTCATCAAAAACAATAATATTAGTTTCTTGGACTAAAACTTGAGCTATTAGTACTTTTTGTTTTTCTCCATATGAAAGTTCGTTAATTTTTTTATTTGTTAAGTTTTCTATTTGAAAAAAATTTATAATTTCTTTTACTTTTATATAATCGTAAGTTGATGGAATTTTAAATATGTTCATATGTGAATATCTTCCGAGCATAATAAACTCAGCTACCGTAAAAGACATTGATGTATCTACATGTTGTGGTAAGAATGCGATTATTTTTGCAAGATCTTTTATTGAAAAAAGATTAATATTTTTATTATTTATAAATATGTTACCTGCATATGCTTTGATCAAATTACATATAACTTTTAACAATGTACTTTTTCCAGTGCCATTTTTTCCTATTATTCCAAAAAAATCTTTATTATCTATATTAAACGAAATGTTTTTTAAAATTTTTTTATTTAAATAACCTGCTGAAACGTTTTCTATACGTATCATATTTTTCTCGATTTTGATAATAGATAGATAAAGAAAAGGCCACCTATTATATTTGTAGTTATACCTATAGGTATTAATAATGGTGAAAATAGAGTTCTGCTTAGAGTATCACAAAATGGCAAAAAAATGGCACCTGCAAATGCAGAAGCTGGAATTAAAACTACATTATTAGTTGTTTTAATAATTCTTCTCATTATGTGTGGTATTATGATGCCAATAAAACCTATAACTCCACAAATTGAAACAATTGAAGCTACAATAAGAGATGTCACAATAAATAAGAATTTTATATTTCTTTCTGTATTCACCCCTAAGGTTTTTGATTTTTCATTGTTTAGTGATATGGCATTAATAATATTACCTGATAGAGATAGAGTTATTATTCCAATGGCTACAATGGTTGTAATAAATGGTAACATTTTTTCATCAAAGGTTGACAAATTACCCATAAGCCATAGAAAAGCGTATTGAATATTGTTTGTAGGAGATAATGCGAATATAAGCATTGTTGCAGATGAAAAAATATAACTAGTAATTACTCCAGATAAAATCATTGAATGTGAATCAAAATTTTTTTTAATATTCAATAAATATATGATACATACTGAAAACATTGCACCAATAAAAGCGCACAGTGGTACAGAAAATTTTATTATAGATGTAAGATTACAGATAAAAGCTACAGCAACACCAAAAGCTGCACCTCCAGAAATACCTAATGTAAATGGATCAGCTAGAGGATTTTTTAATATTGCTTGGAACACACATCCACTTATTGAAAGTCCTGCTCCTACTATGCAAGACATTATAACCCTTGGAAGACGTATTTGTTTTATTATGATTATTGTGTTCGTACTGGATTTATTGTTAAATAATATTTCAAAAATATTAAAAAATGAAATTTGTGTTGAACCATTTGATAAAGAAAATAAAAATACGACAAAAACTAACAATGGCATGAGTACATAAATAAATAAAAATTTTTTCTTTATCAACTAAATTTCTCCATAAATAGTTTTTGTAAGTGTTATTACATTTTTTGCAAATGTTAAAGGAGTATATATGAATATATTAGTATCGATTGTAAAAATTTTATTATTTTTTACAGCTTTTGTTTTTTTATATTCATGCCACTTTTTGTTTTTTAAGTGTTGTATATCATTGTCAACATTTACGACAAATATAATATCAGGATTACGTTCAATAACGTTTTCAATATCAACGAAAAAATATCTTTTGTTAATATTTTCATATATATTTATGGTATTAGTAAAATAATTATAATCATTTATAAAACTTTGTTTGCCGGTTGTACATAATGGTTTTTTTCCAATCTCCCAAAATACTTTTAAATTATTAGAACAATTTCGTTTATTATAATTTCTCCATAGTAAATTTCTTGCAGTATTTACTATTTTTTTAGCTTCTTTTTCTTTATTGAGTTTTTTTGCTAAATTATTGTAATTAATACATATTTCATTAAAATTTTTTGCTATTTCCATGATATATACTTCAAGTCCAAGACGCTTAAGTTTTTCAATTGTTATTTTATTGTTTCCGTCTTTTGTAGAAATAACTATATCAGGTTTAAGTAGCATTATTTTTTCTATATCGATTTCTAAAAGAGTCCCAACGAATTCTTTTTTAATTGTTCCTTTAGAACAGTAAATTGTTATGCCTTTAGTAAATTGTTCTAATCCTAGTTCATAAAGACTTTTTGTAATTAAAGGAGATAAAGAAATGATACATTTATATTCTTTTGCATTACATATAATTTTTGGTGATAAAAGCAAAAATAAAAAAATAAAAAAAATTTTTTCATATTTCATGATTATAAATAAAGTTATACTACTAATTTAGTTAATATTTACTAAAATTCAATTCCTTTTGTAGCTTTTATTCCAATTTTATATGGATGTTTAATTTCTTTCATTTCCGTAACTAAATCGGCTATATCAATTAACATATCAGGAGCATCTCTGCCTGTTATTATGATGTTTGATTTTTGTGATAGTTGTTTTACAATATTAATAAATTTACTCTCACATATAAACCTATCTCTTAGTGCAATATTAAACTCTTCTAAAACAATCAAATCATATTTTTTAGGAATATTGGAGAGTTGTTCTAATTTTTTCATAGCTCCTAAGCACCCATTAACAGTTTCTGTAAAATTTGTATTTTTAGTAAAATATGGGTGTTTCATCGAAAACGAAAAAAAATCTAAATTATTTAATTTAATTAAGATATTTTGTTCTCCATAGAAATACTCTTCTTTAAATAGTTGAATAAGACAAACTTTAAATCCATGTCCTAAAAAACGAATAATTTGTCCTATAGATGCAGTTGTTTTTCCTTTTCCGTTACCAGTATTTATTATTATCATTTGTTAAATAAAGCTCTATTTCTAAGATTTAAAAATTATTAATTGTAATCTTTATTTTATCTCTTGCCCCACATTATAGTATATTATGTGTTGAAGAATAAACTTTTTTATGATACTTTGTCAGACATAATTGACATTTTGAGTACTTTAAAAACTATTCAATTTTTTTATTTTATTAATATTCTTTATTTTTCTTTTGATTTCTTTTATTATCCATGCAGGTGTTGATGCTCCTGCTGTTAATCCAACACTATTTACATTTTTGAACCATTTTTTTTCTATATCATTAACAGATTCTATATGGTATGTTTTTGTCTTTTCAGAGCAAATTTGAGCAAGTCTTGTAGTATTTCCTGAATTTTTTCCACCTACTACTAATATTAAATCAACTTTTTTGGCGAGTCTTTCAGCAGCTTTTTGTCTATCAAAAGTAGCTTTGCATATTGTATTATAAACTTTTATTTTAAATCGTTTTTTTAAGATTTTTACTATATTATATAAATTCTTTGGTGTCTGAGTTGTTTGACTTACAATATTTAAATTACCTTTATGCTTTAAATTTTGAATTTCTTTTTCATTTTCAATAACTATACATTTTCCATTACCGTAAGATACGAGTGCAATGACTTCAGGGTGAATTTTTTCACCGACGATTACTATTTTTTTATCTTTAAATTTAGGATCACTGCTCAATTTTTTTACTATATTTTGAGTTTTTTTTACAAAAGGGCATACAGCGTCTATTATATTTATACTTTTATTTTCTTCGAGCTTTTTATGAAGATCAAAAGATATGCCATGTGTGCGTAAAATCACTGAACCATTTTGTATTTTTTCTGGATTATTTAATATTTTTATACCTTTTTTTTCAAGCCTTTCAACCTCCTGAGGGTTGTGTATTATGGGACCTAAAGTGTATACTACTTTTTCTTTTTTTGCAGTTTTCTCAGCTAAATTTATAGCTCTTCTAACTCCAAAACAAAAACCTGCTTGATTGGCTATTTTAAGTTTTAATAAGTTAAATTTCATTATTTTATTCTCTTTATTTACAAAATTCGTTACTATAGTCATTATGTTTTGGAACAATAAAATTATTCAACAATAACTAAAGTATTACATGAAAGTTATTATATCTAAAATTTTTTGCGATAATGATATGTAATCATTTTTTGTAAATTTTTTTGGTGGATATATTGGTTTTCCATATTTTATTGTAATTTTTTTGAATTTTGACATGACATTTGTGTTATTTATTTTTACAGGTATTAAGGGTACTTGAGCATTACATGCAATCATTCCTATACCTGTTTTAGCTTTTTTAATTTTTGTATTTTTAGTACGTGTTCCTTCAGGAAATATTAATAATAAATGTCCATTTTTTAAAAGAGAAAATGTTTTTTTCATTGCTGTTATATCATATGTGTTTCTTTTGATAGGAAAAGCATTTGTTTTCTTTATAATCCAACCAAAAATAGGGATATTAAATAGTTCTTCTTTTGTCATAAAATATATAGGACGTTTCATTGCAGAGCCGGTTAGTGGTGGATCAAAAAAGCTTACATGATTAGGAGCTATTATAGCTCCTCCGGATTTAGGTATATTTTCTATACCTTCAATGTGCAATCTATATAACAGTTTGAATATTAGTCTAAATATTTGTCTGCCTAACAAAAATAGAATTGATGATTTTTCTTTTCTGTTCATATTACGTGTTAAAAATACAAATGTAACGATATCAAATTCAATATAAACGTGACAATATTGACAATACATTATGTAGAGTGTAAAACAAAAATAAATTAGTTGTCAAATATTGTAAATTTTTATTATACAACAAAATTATTTCTATTAAATATTTTATATCTTTTCTAAATAGTTTATTTCTTTTATTTTACAAAAATTGGATTTATTTATAATTTGTTTGTTACACAAAGTATAACATTTAAGACTAGATTTGGATCGAATTAATATTTTAAAATTAGAGAATATAAAATTTTAGCATATAATATAAGACAAATTTGACATTTTTACTATATTTATTATAGAATCATTCTTAAAATTTGGATATATAAGTTGTGTGAATTATTGTTTGTGTATAGTGATTAGTTTTTAAAAGAGGGGGGGGTGTGGCAGAGTTTGGTCTAATGCACCAGACTGTAAATCTGGCGGGCTTGCCCTTCGGTGGTTCAAATCCATCCGCCCCCATTTTTTGCGGGAGTAGCATAATGGTAGTGCTCCAACCTTCCAAGCTGGTTACACGGGTTCGATTCCCGTCTCCCGCTTTTAAAGAATTTTGAAAATAATATGAGTCGTTTTTTTCTTTGAAGTAATGCCGAGGTGGCTCAGTGGTAGAGCACCTTCTTGGTAAGGAGGTGGGCGTGGGTTCAATTCCCGCCCTCGGCTCTGAGCTAGAATATTAGAGAAAACAGCAAGATGAAATATGAAAAATGATATAAAATATAGGGAGTAAGAAAAATGGGAAAGGAAAAATTTGATAGAAGCAAACCGCATGTTAACATAGGTACA
>JAISAS010000001.1 GCA_031266535.1 Endomicrobium sp.
ACAACATTTCGATATTAGTAACGCAAAAACATCAAAATTAAAAAAATATGGAAGATTTTAAAAATAAAAACAAAATTAGGTATAATTGTTTCTGATATAGTTTTTTTAGTTGTCAAATTAATAAATACTCGTTTTTTGGAATGTTTTCTAGTTATTAGAAAAGTTATTAAATTTAAAAAAGGTATCTAAAATGGCATATCTTGTATTATCTAGAAAATTTAGGCCGCAAAAGTTTAATGAAGTTATAGGACAAAAACATATTATTCAAATTCTTAAAAATGCAATTTTAGAAAAACGTATTGCTCATGCTTATTTATTTAGTGGCCCTAGAGGTTGTGGTAAAACTACTTTAGCAAGAATTCTTGCTAAAGCTTTAAATTGTAAGAATAGATATGCACCAGAGCCCTGTGGGATATGTAAAAACTGTATGGAAATTTCAAAAAGTACAAGTATAGATGTTTTAGAGATTGATGGAGCATCAAATAACGGTATAGATGAAATAAGAACTTTAAGAGAAAATGTAAAATTTTCAAGTGCTAATTCAAAATATAAGATTTATATTATAGATGAAGCTCATCAAATAACTTCTCAAGCATTTAATGCACTGCTTAAAACACTTGAAGAACCCCCAGCTCATGTTATTTTTATTATGGCTACAACTGAACAACACAAAATTCCGGTTACTATTCTTTCAAGATGTCAAAAATATAAATTTAAACTTATACCAAATGCTGAAATGGCATGTACAATGAAAAAAATACTTAAGAAAGAGGGTTTTGAAATAGATGATGAAGCGTTGAACACAATTGTTGTAGCTTCTGAAGGTTCTATGAGAGACGCTTTAAGTCTTTTGGATCAAGCTATATCCTCATCAAATATAAATATAAATAAAATAACTAGTAAACATATAGAGGAATTACTTGGTCTTCTTCCTAGAGATGTTATTGTATCAATTATTAACAATATTGCGAAAGGTGATGTATATGCAATTTTAAAAATCATAAAAAAAACAATAGAGGAAGGGTATGATATTTTACAATTTGCGAAAGATTTGAGGAATTATTTAAGAAAAGTCATGGTTTATTCTATAAATCCTGAAGCAATTGAAATTTCTTATGAGGATAAAAAACTTTTCGATATCCAAAAAACACTATTTACAATCCCTCGTCATATACATATGAATAATCTTTTATCAAAGCTTATTGAAGAAATGCGTTGGCACGATCAGCCTAGAATTCTTTTTGAAATTTATCTTATTAAAATGTCAGAACCTTACTATAATGTTAGAGAATTAATAGATAAGATTAACGAACTAGAAAAGAATATTAAAATTAATACTAATCAATAAACAACTAATACAAATATTATATATTTAAGTCTATTAGGTTTCTCCCTATAAGACTTTAATCTATATATATATAAATTTTGTATCAGGTTGTGCTTTGAACCATGTGTTTTGACGTTTTACATAATGTCTTGTATCTCTTGAAAATTTTAAAATTAAATCATTTTTTGAAATATTATTATTTAGATATTGTACTATGTACCTATATCCTATACCACTTAACGCAGGACAGTTTTCTTTAAATCCCATATTTATAACTTTTTGTGTTTCTTCGATCATTCCATTTCTAATCATACATTTACATCTTTCATTAATTTTTTTATATAAAGTTTCAATATCAGTACAACAGATACTATAATGTTTAAAGGTATATCTTGGTATTTTAAGTTTATAATGATCTTCAAGTCTTTTTCTTGAAAGAATATTTATTTCAAGTGCCCGAATTAATCGATGTGGATTTTTTTTATTTTTTTTAGCTGCTTGAGGATCTAATTTCAATAATTCATCATAAAGTTCATCGCAAGATTTAGTTTTTAATTCTCTTCTTAAAGCTTTGTTAGATTTAGGTATCGAATAATCTAGTCCATACAGCAAAGCTTTAATGTATAATCCTGTTCCACCAACTATAATTGGAATTTTACCTTTGTTTAAAATTTTAAAAATCTCTGCATCAGCAGCTTTAACAAAATCAGCAGCACTATAACTTTGATCAGGATTTATGATATCAGTCAGATGTTGTACAATTCCATCAATTTTACGGAGCCCATTTTTTAAAAGAACTCCATTTTTATTCGTACCTATATCTAAATATTTATAAATTTGTCTTGAATCACAAGAAACTATTTCCCCACTCATTTTCTTACAAAATTCTATAGCTTTTTTTGTTTTACCGCATGCTGTAGGTCCTGAAATAACAATTATGTTCATATGCAAACCCTCTAGTTAAATTTAAATTATTTCTAATATCATAGCTTTTGGTTTTTAATTACAATATATTTTCAAGTATAAAATTCATTTTCTTTTGAAAAATTTTTCAAATTCATTTAATGATATTTTATATACCAAAGGCCTTCCGTGTGGACACGTGAAAGGACACTCACATTTAAATAAATCATTTATAAGTTTTTTTGCTTCTACAAATGAAATTTTATCTCCAGATCTTATACTTGTATGACACGCCAAACGTATAATTTTATCCTTTTTTTGATGTATTTCTATTATATTTTTATCATTTCTTTCAATATCTGATATTATGATTTTGATTGTTTGTCCTATTGATATATTCCCAAGCAATGCTGGATATGCTGTAACTCTAAAAGAATTCTTTCCAAATTCTTGAACATTTATTCCAAGTTCATTAAGAATGCTTATATTGGCTTTTAGTACTTCAGAACCACTATATGGAATGTCAAAATTTTCAGGAATAAGCATTTGTTGTATTTTAATATTTTGTTTTTTTAACTGAGAAAGGTATAACTCATATTTTACTCTTTCAGCAGTAGCATGCTGATCGAAAATATATAAACATTCATAACTTTCAACAATAATATAAGTATCAAAAATTTGGCCTATAATCTTCATGTTATTCTCAAAATTCTCAGATATAATTTCTATTTGTTTTATTGAAGAAATACTAGTATGTTTATCAGTAGAACAATTTTCTGTATACATCGGAACAAATTTTGATACATCATATTTTAAATTATTTGTAGTAACAGTACAATTGTCACTAATAGATAGGTTTGTATTTATTTTAAAATAAGATCGTGACATCAATTCATTTTTTAATATTTTAAAAATTATATCGTATATTTTATTTTCGTTTGCAAATTTTATTTCTCTTTTTGTTGGATGTATATTTACATCAATTTCTGATGGATCTATAGTAACATAAATTAAAATACCAGGATGCTTACCAATAGATATAAATTCCCTATATGCATGATAAATACAATGTATCATGAACTTAGGATAATTTACAGGTCTAGCATTTACAAAAAGATACTGATATTTTCTACTTGACAAGAGATTGTTATGATCTATAAAGTAAATATCTAGTGAAATTTTAGAATAATCAATTTTGACATTTCTAATGTTTTTTGTAAAATCTCTACCTAAAATATCTGAAATTCTGTTTATTCTATTATTTGTTTTTATTGTAGAAAAAATATATTTTTTTTCCGAAAAAAGCCTAAAAGTTATATTTTGATTTGAAAGAGCTATTTCTTCCAAAGAATTTATGATTTTTGCTTTTTCGTTAGAATCGTTTTTAAGAAACTTGTATCTTGCTGGAGTATTAAAAAATAAATTTTCAACCTCGGTTATTGTTCCTTCATAGCCTGCCCACGGAAAAACTTTAATATTTTGTCCGCCAATAGATGAGAGTTTCCATCCAAGAGCTTCTCCTCTTTTTCTTGTTTTTATTATAAAATTAGAAACTGTAGCTATGGAAGAAAGAGCTTCTCCTCTGAATCCAAATGAATGAATATATGACAAATCATCAAAATTTTTTATTTTACTTGTAGCATGTTTTAGTATGGATAGTAACAAATCCTTTCTATTCATACCCAATCCATCATCAACTACTCTTATAAATTTTTTACCTGCATTTTCTATTTCAATTATTACAGATGATGCAAATGCATCCAAAGAATTTTCTACCAATTCTTTAACAACATTTAGAGGACGCTCAATAACTTCTCCAGCAGCTATTTTATTAATTGTTTCTCGTGATAAAATATTTATTGACATTTTTTTATTACACCTATTCGTTATTATAAATTACAAAATTTAACTAATTTGATTTGCTTCAAATTTATCTAAAATTTTATAAGCTTTTTCTATGATACTAACAGGTATCCCTGCAATTTTTGCGACATATATTCCATAAGACTTATCTGCAATACCATCAATTATCTTATGCAAAAATATAACTTCATCATTCCATTCTCTAACATCAACTTTATAATTTACTACACATTTAAATACTTTAGAAAGAACTGTAAGTTCAAAATAATGTGTTGAAAAAAGTACTTTTACACCTATATTCGCTTTCATTTTATCATTCGCAAAAAATTCTATCATAGCCCAGGCAATAGATATTCCATCGTAAGTAGATGTTCCTCTTCCTACTTCATCCATTATAATAAGACTTCTTTCTGTATATTGATTTAAAATATTTGCAGTCTCAATCATTTCAACCATAAAAGTTGATTCTCCTCCTGCAAGATTATCTCCTGCTCCTATTCTTGTAAATATTTTGTCAACAATACCTATGCTAGCACCATAAGCTGGTACAAAAGAACCAATTTGAGCCATTATTACAATAAGAGCAGTTTGTCTTAAGTATGTAGATTTACCAGACATATTTGGTCCAGTAAGAATCATTATTCTTGAATCTTCGTTTAAAAAAATATCATTTGCTGTAAATTCTCCATGTTTTAATATTTTTTCCACAACAGGATGTCTTCCACTTTTTATAAAAAGTTCTTTACTAGATAATATATCGGGACATATATAATCATAATTCAATGCATTTATGGCAAATCCGCAAAAAATATCGATTTCTGAAATAATTTGTGAGGTTTCCAAAATATTCGTGCTAAAAAAAGACACATCTTTTTTTAAATCATTAAAAATATTGTTTTCAATATTTAAAATTTTAATTTGTGCAGATGATATTTTTCCTTCCAAAACTTTTAGTTCTTCAGTTATATATCTTTCACCATTTGTGAGAGTTTGTTTACGTATATAATGTTTTGGAATTAATGAAATATTAGATTTACTAATTTCTATATAATAGCCATAAATTGTTGTATAACCAATCTTAAGATTGGTTATTTTAGTTTGAATTCTTTCACTAGTTTCCAATTTAGTTATACATGATTTTGTATCTAAAACTATTTTTCTTAATTCGTCAAGTTCACAACTAATCCCATTTTTAATTATATTTCCATCTTTTAAAGATATAGATGGCTCATCAAATAAACATAAAGAAATTTTATTTATTACTTGAATATTATCAGAAATATTAATATTTAATTCATTCACAGATTTTATTGCATTAGAAATATTGTTTATTGCTATTAATGAATTTTTTAAAGCAATCAAATCTCTTGGAGAAGCAACATTAGAAAAAATTCTTGCAATTATTCTTTCTATATCAGAAATATTTTTAAATTGATCTGTTATTTCTTTTCGTATATCAGAGTTTTTTATAAAAAATTTCACCATATTTTGACGATTTTTGATTTTTATAATATCTAAAAGTGGCTTTATGAGCCATTGACGTATAAGTCTTGCTCCCATAGATGTTTTTGTTGAATCTACAACTGAAAGTAAAGAATTTTCAAATTTTCCATTTGCCAAGGAATTAAGAAGTTCAAGATTTTTGATCGTTGCAGTATCCAAACACATAAAATCAGAATTTTTTATGTGTTCTATATTCGAAAAAATATTAATACTTTCAGGTTGCATTTTTTTTATATAGGAAAGTAACGCACCACAAACACAAATTATTTTTTTACTTAAAAGTTCAAATTTTTTTATACTGTCATTACCAAAAATTTCGAATATGATTTTCTGAGCATTTTCAAATTTGAAAAATATATTACTCACACCAGAAATTGGCAATTTTGTTCTTAATATTAAATTTGTAACATATTTATTCTCAATATACTTTTCTGATACAATAAATTCACCGGGGTTATATTTTGATATTTCTGTTTCAAAAAATTCTAATCTTGTTTGTGAAGTAAAAAATTCTCCAGTTGATATATCTGCTACAGCAAACGCAAGAGTTGATAAAATTTCGTCAAAAATAAATGCCATTAAAAAATTATTTCTTTTCGCGTCCAAAATGGTATCTTCTAAAATCATTCCTGGAGTTATCACTCTTGTCACTCCACGTTTTACAATGCCTTTTACATCTTCAGATGCTTCAAGTTGTTCACAAATCGCAACTCTAAAACCTTTTTTTATTAATTTTCTTATGTAAGAGTTTACAGAATGATAAGGAACACCACACATCGGTACCCCAGTTCTTTTTGTAAGTACAACTTCAAGAATAGATGAAAATTTTATAGCATCATCTCCAAACATTTCATAGAAATCACCTAAACGAAAAAACAATGCCATATCGGAATATTTAGTTTTAATTTCCCAATACTGACGCATTAACGGAGTTAGGTTTTTAGAGAAATTTTTGATATTTTTACTCCTTTACGTAAATATGTTACGTAATATATGTGCGATAAAATATGTTTTATAAATTACAATTTGACAACTAAAAAAACTATATCAGAAACAATTATACCTAATTTTGTTTTTATTTTTAAAATCTTCCATATTTTTTTAATTTTGATGTTTTTGCGTTACTAATATCGAAATGTTGT